>JBEGJW010000087.1:0-5532 GCA_041184445.1 Actinomycetota bacterium
TGCTGCAGAAATTGATGAACTCACCGACCTGTCATCAGAACTAACAGCCCTTGCGAGCGATCAACGGTTGGTCGAAGAACCAGAAGAAATCAATCTTCGTGAAGCCTGCGACGACATCGCCACTCGCGCGTCACGACGCACCGGCCGCACGGTTTCCGTTACATCAACAAACCCTGCTTCCATCAAGGTTCGCCCATCACAATTCGATCGCGCAGTTGGCAACTTGGTTGACAATGCTTTGAAGTTCTGCCCAACACCAGACAATGTGGAAATCAACATCGTGGGTTCTCGCGTTGAAGTGATTGATCATGGACAAGGAATCAGCGATGCAGACAAGCCAATGGTGTTCGACCGTTTCTATCGCGCCACCGCAACACGCGCGCTACCAGGTTCGGGTTTAGGCCTTGCCATTGTGAAGCAGTTCGCCGACGATCACGAAGCAGTAGTCACCATTACCGACACACCTGGCGGTGGCGCAACTGTTGCGTTGTCGTTTGCGAACTGGTCTAGTTAGTCGTCGGTTTGCGAACGCCGCGTTTGTCTTGCGTGCGTGCGTACTCAATTTGCTGTTTCTCTAACGTCACTTCTTCTGCAACAAGAGTTTTCATATTGGCAACTCGATCTGCGGTGAACTCGCCATTAGCTACCGCGGCATGAACACCACACGATGGTTCGTTTTCATGTTTGCAATCGCGGAACTTGCAGTTATTCGAAGCTTCAAACACGTCAGCGAATGCACGCTCTATTCCGTTGCTGCTCATCCACAAACTGACCACACGCAAACCGGGTGTATCAAGTAGCCAACCACCGTTGGCTAACTGCACCAATTCCGAAGCCGTGGTGGTGTGTCGACCGCGGCTGTCGCCTTCGCGCACTTCACCCGTGCGCTGCACTTCGTGCCCAACGAGGGAGTTGATCAGCGTGCTCTTGCCCACACCGCTGGCACCCAGCATGGCAATGGTCTGAGGGGTTTCTGATTCATATTTATAGGTGTAATTGCGCAGGTGGTCGAGCCCGAAGCCAGTCTTGGCGCTCACCGCGTAGGCGTCTACCCCGGCGATAACGGGCTGCACGTTGTGCATCATCTGAGCAATGTCGGTTTCGCTTAACTCGTCGCACTTATTGAATACGACAACAGGAGTTGCTCCGCTATCAAAGCCCAGCACGAGTTCGCGCTCAATGCGGCGAAGGTTTGGCTCAACATCGGCAGCCTGCACCACCAGCACGGTGTCCATGTTGGCTGCAACGGTTTGCGAATCGGCCCGCACCACATCGGACGACACCCGGCGGGTGAGCGCCGACTGCCTGGCGACCACCACTTCCACGCGCTCGAAATCTTCGCTCAGCACCACCCAGTCGCCCACGGCAACATCGGCGCCAATGTTTCGTGTCCGCACCTGTTCGCCCGCGGCACTCATCAAAATTGTGCTCCACCCACGATCAAGACGGCTTACGCGGCCCACCACATTCGCCCCAAGAAGTGGTCGAACATCAGAAAATTTTTGTTGCAATGAGTGCAATGTGTGTTCGTTAAATGCGAGTTCGCGCAAACCGACAGACACCTCTGAAAGTGAAAGTTCATGTGCATCGTGTGGCATTTGTACTGTCACGCTAGCGAATTCAAACCCTTATTGCATTTGGGTTTACGTTGAAAGGCTTGACAAGGCACTATCAAACCACGTAACGATGAAAAGTCATGTCTAAGCCACTCGTCATCGTTGAGTCCCCCGCAAAAGCAAAAACCATCTCCAAATTTCTTGGTGACGAGTTCGTTGTACGCGCATCAGTCGGTCACATTGCAGACCTTCCAAGCAAAGGCCTGAGTGTCGATGTTGAAAACAGTTTCAAGCCAAATTACGAACTGACCGAGCGCGGCGCCACCATTGTTCGCGAACTAAAAGCCGAACTGAAGAACGCTTCGGTGCTCTATCTAGCAACCGACGAAGACCGCGAGGGAGAGGCAATTGCCGCCCACCTGTTTGAATACCTAAAGCCGAAAGTGGACACCAAGCGCATGGTGTTTCACGAAATCACCAAAGCCGCAATTGACGAAGCAATCGCACATCCGCGAAGCATTGACATGAAGTTGGTCGATGCCGCCGAGGCCCGCCGAATTCTTGACCGGTTGTTTGGGTATGAAGTGTCCCCAATTTTGTGGCGCAAAGTAAACAGGGGTTTGTCAGCTGGCCGTGTACAAAGCCCAGCCATTCGTTTAGTAGTAGAGCGCGAACAAGAACGCATGGCTCACGTGTCGGCTGGGTACTGGGACTTGGAAGCTGCCACCACAACTGATCCAAAATTCAACGCAACATTGCAAAGTGTTGACGGCAAGCGAATTGCAACGGGCAAAGACTTCGATTCCTTTGGTGTTGCCAAAGACGGCATTGTCGTTATTAATGAAGAGCGTGCCAACCAACTGACTTCTGGCTTGCAAGGCAAGTCGCTCGACGTGCGCAGTGTGGAAGAAAAGCCATACCGCAAGAGCCCGAAGGCTCCGTTTATGACCAGCACCCTGCAGCAAGAGGGTGGCAACAAGTTGCGCATCACGGCCAGCGAAGTGATGCGTTTGGCTCAAGGTTTATATGAAGCCGGCTACATCACCTACATGCGTACCGACGCCGTCATTCTTGGGGTCGAGGCCCTGGGCGCTGTGCGCAACGAGATCATTAATACGTATGGTGACAAGTTCTTGGCCGCCGAACCTCGCGTCTATAAGTCGAAGGTGAAAAACGCCCAAGAAGCCCACGAAGCTATTCGCCCATCGCTTCCGCTTCGCAGCCCAGAAAGCCTGGCCGATGAACTTCGCCCAAACGAGTTGGCGCTGTACCGCCTCATTTGGCAGCGCACGCTTGCTTCGCAAATGTCCGACACCAACGGCACCACCGTCACCGTAAAAATGGGAACCATCAGCGCAGGTACTGCACCTGCCGATTGTGAATTTTCTGCGAGCGGCACCACCATTTCTTTTGCTGGTTATCGCCAGGTGTATCAAGAAGTTGCAGAAGAAAATGAAGACGAACAAGAAGCGTTGTTGCCAGCACTGAAAGTTGGCGACTCGGTTGGTATCGAAAGCATCACCGCAAACGGCCACAACACTTCGCCACCTGCTCGCTACACCGAACCAACCTTGGTAAAGCGACTTGAAGAAGAAGGCATTGGCCGTCCGTCAACGTATGCATCAATTCTTGGCACCATCATTAACCGCGGTTATGTGTGGAAGAAGGGTCAAGCACTTGTTCCTTCATGGACAGCATTTGCTGTTGTGCGTTTGCTGAAGGACCACTTCACTACGTTGATTGATTTCAAGTTCACCGCAATCGTTGAAGAAGAGCTTGACGAAATTGCCACTGGAACACGCGACCGCGACAAATGGTTGCATGAGTTCTATTTCGGCAATGGCCAAGAACTTCCTGGCCTGAAGCCACTGGTTGAACACAACAAAGACAACATCGACGCCGCAACGCTGAACGCATTCCATGTTGGACCACACCCGGTGTCGGGCGACATGATCGAGGCTCGTCCTGGAAAATACGGACCATATATAAGGTGTGGTGAACAGACTGCCGGTATTCCCGACAGCATGGCGCCAGACGAACTCACCGTCGACGTTGCGCTCGAAATTTTGGCCCGCCCAAAATTTGAAGATCCAATTGGCGAACTTGAAGGCTTCCCTGTTTTCAAAAAGACGGGCAAGTACGGACCATACGTGCAGTGGGGAACCATGGACGAACCACCTACCGGTTTAGAAAAACCAAAGATGGTGTCACTGTTCAAAGACATGACCATTGAAACCACAACGTTCGAAGATGCAGAACGTTTGTTGTCGCTTCCCCGCACTGTTGGCCACGACCCAGCAGACGGCGAAATCATTACCGCGCAGAATGGTCGCTACGGCCCGTACATCAACAAGGGCAAAGACAGCCGCACGCTCGAAACTGAAGCCGAGATTTTCTCGATATCAATCGACCAAGCGTTGGCAAAACTTGCCGAGCCACGCGTGTTCGGAAGGCGTGGACCTGCAAAGCCACCGCTGCGCGAATTTGGTGTCGACCCAGTAAGCGGGAAAGCAGTCGTTGCCAAAGACGGAAAGTTTGGTGTGTACGTCACCGATGGTGAAACAAACGCCAGCCTCACACGCGGTGACCGTTTGGAATATGTAACTCCAGAACGCGCATTCGAATTGCTTGCAATCCGCCGTGATGCCGAACCAAGCACCAAGCGCAAGAAGGCAGCAAAGAAGGCTGTGGCAAAGAAAGCAGCACCTGCAAAAGCAGCGAAAAAGCCAGCGAAAAAGGCTGCAAAGAAGAAGCCTGCTAAGAAGTAATCCATGACGCGGGGCCGATATATCGCATTCGAAGGCCTCGAAGGGTGCGGTAAATCCACACACGTCACTCGTTTAGCTGAATCTATTGGTGGCATCACCACTCGCGAACCAGGTGGCACTGCAATCGGCGCAGCGCTACGTGCAGCCATGCTCGACACCAACAACACCATGTTGTCGCCTCGCGCCGAAGCACTCATGATGTCTGCCGACCGTGCGCAACATATAGACGAACTCATCTTGCCAACACTTGCCAGTGGCAAGCATGTAGTCAGCGATCGCAGCGCATTTTCCTCACTCGCCTACCAGGGATATGGCCGCCTACTCGATATTGACGAACTGAAGCGTTTTAACAACTGGGCTATTCAGGGCAATTGGCCAGAACTGGTCATCTTCATTGATGTGCCCATCGATCAGTTGCTCGAACGCCTAAAGAAGCGTGAACTCGACAGATTTGAACGCGAAGACCGTTCATTCTTTGAACGCATTTACACCGGCTTCCACGCCATGGCAGCAGCCGACCCACAGCGCTGGATGATTGTGGACGGCACACCGCCAAAAGAAGAATTACAAGTAACCATTTTGCAAGGTGTGCAAGACCGTCTTGGTATAACTACCTCATGACCAAATCGGTATGGGACAGCGTTGTTGGCCAGGAAAAGGCTGTTGAACAGCTGCACCAACTTGCAATAAACCATGTGCACGCGTATTTGTTCGTTGGCCCTGATGGTTGCGGCAAAGACGAAGCAGCACGAGCATTCGCTGCACAACTGATCACGGGATCGGAAAACGCAACATCTCGCGAAGCCGATCTCATTATGCGCGGAAGTTTCTCTGACGTTATTGAAGTGTTACGCGAAGGTGCTGCAGTCGACAAGGACGAAGCCGAAGCAATTATTCGCCTTGCCACCACCACGCCTACCGAAAGCAAAGTCAAAGTGGTCATCGTGCACGAAGTGCACCTCATGCGTGACTCGGCTGCTGCTCGCCTCTTAAAGACCATCGAAGAGCCTTCCGAAAAAGTCATCTTTATTCTGCTTGCCGACCAACTCGTGCCATCCCTTGCCACCATTAATTCGCGCTGTGTAGTTGTGCAGTTCGTTGCCAACAACGTGTACCGCGAGCGCCACCTTGCTAACGATCCACATTTCGCCCACCGGCAAGAAGCGTTTGCTCAAATTCCTTACAAGCTCGATGGCTCTGGTGCAACT
>JBEGJW010000088.1:0-5502 GCA_041184445.1 Actinomycetota bacterium
GTCGCGCTGCATTGAAAGCATTCTTTACTGTTCGTACTGGCGACATGGGTCTACTCGTTGGTGTGGCCATGTTGTACTTCGCCTCAAATGAGTGGACCACCAAGCATCTCGGAGTGTCCGGATTCTCTATCCGTGGAATTAGTGCATGGGCGCTTTCGGGCGAGCCAAATAGCACCGTCATTTTGGTTGCGTCGGTCGCATTGTTTATTGCAGCCATTGGCAAGAGTGGTCAATTCCCACTTCACACGTGGTTGCCAGACGCAATGGCTGGTCCAACACCGGTCAGCTCGCTGTTGCACTCATCGACCATGGTTGTTGCCGGCGTGTTCTTGGTTTCGCGTTTGTACCCAGTGTTCTTTACAGGCTTCGACATTTTGGGATCAGGTGGCAACTTCATCACCATCATTGGTGGAATCACCATTGTGATTGCTGCGGCGCTTGCGTTCGTGCAAAACGACATCAAGAAGGTGCTTGCGTATTCAACGGTAAGCCAGTTGGGTTACATGATGTTGGGCCTTGGCGCTGGTGCTTGGTTGCCTGCGGTGTTCCACATTTTCACTCACGCATTCTTTAAAGCATGTTTGTTCCTTGGCGCAGGCTCAATTAGCCATAGCGCTTCGCATCACTCATTTGACATGAAGAAGGACATGGGCGGATTGCGCAAAGTGATGCCAATCACGTTCGCCACGTGGGTCATTTCAACTCTCGCTTTGTGCGGCGTTTTCCCATTCTCTGGGTTCTTTTCGAAGGACGAAATCATCGACAACGTTGGTCACAACGGCTATCAACTGTTCATGATTATTGGACTTATCGGTGCGTTCATGACTGCTGCGTACATGACACGTGCGACATACCTGACCTTCTTTGGTGAGGCACGCGGCGCATCGGCAGGCGAGCATCACGATGAACACCATGACGCGCACGCATCTGCGCACGACGATCACGACAGCCATGATGCACACGATGCTCATGCAACTGATCACGCAGACCACGGACCGCATGAAAGCGGCTGGCGCATTACGTTGCCACTAGTTCTGCTTGCAGTGCTGGCGTTGAGCTCGGGTCTATTGAACGCAACGCCATTTGGCGAAAAGTGGGAGCGTATTAAAACGTGGGTTGAGCCACGCGCAGAAGTAGTGATGGAAACCGCCCCAGGCGGCCCTGGTCATAGCAATGTGCTGAGTATTCCTACAGCGGCAGAAGAAGGACACCACGATTCTCCGTGCGGAAGCGAAACTCCAGAAGAAGGAGTGTGTTACGCACCTCAACTACAACATGCGCCATTTAAATGGTCGAAGGCGATGCTTTCGCTAGGCATTGTGTTCTTGGGTATTGCACTGAGTTGGCTGTTTTCAACGTTGCTCTACACCCGCAAAGACAAGCGACTTGTCGGACTTACGGAGCGCAATGGTGTTCTGCGTGCTGGTTACAACTTGTTAATCAACAAGTACTACCTCGATGCGTTGTATGAAAATGTGATTGTTAAAGCAATTGCAGGTCCGATTGCTGCAGGTGCGTATTGGTTCAACCAGAACGTTTTGGATGGCATCTTGCACGCTGTTGCCCGATTCAGCCGTGTGTTCTCTGGCTGGGTGTACCGCAACATTGACCAGCGTGTGGTGGATGGAACGGTCAACAATTCGGGCAAAGCAACCAAGGGCGCCGGTGGCGTACTTGCGCCAGTCCAATCAGGAAAAGTGAGTCAATATGGCGCGTTGCTGTTTAGCGCTGCTGCCGTTGCCGCTCTCGTACTCGTCATTATCAATTCGTAACAAGAAAGAATCAAGGGAGACAACAACATGGAAATGCTCCGTGACCACAACTGGATGTTGAGTGTTGGCACATTTTTGCCACTACTCGGCGTGCTGTTGCTGTTGGTTGTACCAAAGGCAAATGAACAACTGATCAAGAAAGTTGCATTGTTCACATCAATTGCAACTGTGGCAGTTGGCGTGTGGACATTGTTCCGCTTTGACTTCGGCAATGCAGGAACAATGCAATTCGTCGATGAAAAAACGTGGATTCCGCTGATTAAGAGCAGCTACTACATCGGACTTGATGGCATCAGCCTTCCGTTGTATTTCTTGTCGATGGTCATCACATTGCTCGTCGTGATCTACAGCCTTGACCACATTCCTTCACCAGGTAACCCGAAGGCCTTCTTCTCGTTGATGTTGGTTCTGCAGACTGGTATGGCAGGAACGTTCATTGCGCAAGACCTCATCTTGTTCTTCGTGTTCTTCGAACTGGTGTTGTTGCCGATGTATTTCATGATCGGTGTATGGGGTGGCGAGAATCGCCAGTACGCATCGCTGAAGTTCTTCTTGTACACCATGTTCGGATCAGCACTGATGTTGGTTGCTTTCCTCGCGTTGTTCTTCAAGACTGGCGCAGAGAGTTTTGCTATTCCGTACCTCGTTGAACACGGTGGTGCGTTGGCAAAGAATGTTCAAATCTGGATCTTTGCCGGAATGTTCATTGGCTTCGCTGTGAAAGTTCCAATGTTTCCATTCCACACATGGTTGCCAGATGCGCACACGCAGGCACCAACACAGGGTTCGGTTATCTTGGCCGCAATCTTGTTGAAGTTGGGAACATACGGATTCGTACGTATCGCAATTCCAGTTCTTCCAGAAGCCGCAAAGGCTTGGGCTCCGTACATCGGTGGTCTTGCAGTAATTGGAATTATTTATGGAGCGCTTGGTTGTTTGGCGCAGACCGACATGAAGCGATTGATCGCATTCTCGTCAGTTGCTCACATGGGTTTCGTCATGCTCGGAATTTCAACACTTACGAGTTTCGGTATGACTGCTGCAATGTTCGGAATGGTTGCACACGGTCTTATTACTGGCATGTTGTTCTTCGTTGCAGGAAGCGTGAAAGAGCGTTACCACACGCTTGAGATAGCTCGCCTTGGTGGCATTTTGAAGCAGATGCCGCACCTTGGCTGGATTCTTGGATTCTCGAGCATGGCATCGCTTGGCTTGCCAGGTCTTGCCGGGTTCTGGGGCGAATTTCCAGCCATCCTTTCCGCATACAGTCCTGCTGCAGGACTGAACGAGTCAGTGTTCCGCGTGTACATGGTGATTGCGGCACTCGGCACCGTTTTGGCCGCCGCTTACTTGCTGTGGTTGTTCCAACGCGTTGCCTTTGGCGAACCAAAGCCAGAATTTGCTGGTGACGGACACGGCCACGACGATCATGCGTTCCACGATGTGAACAAGTTCGAGTGGTTTGCATGGACTCCGTTGTTGATCGCAATTTTGGTGTTTGGTGTTGTGCCGAACCTCATGTTCAAAGTGCTCGACCCAGCCGTTCAAGTAGTGCTGTCAGGGTTCAAGGGCTGATCACGTGATTCATTCCGTCATCGCCGCTGCAACCGAGTGGGTAAGCCCGCAGGTTGACTACCACGCGCTGGCGCCAGAAATCATTCTGGCGACTGGTTTATGTGTGGTGTTACTTGCAGATTTGTTCCTTGATGAATCACGTAAGTGGATTATTTCGTCGCTTACTGGTTTTACTTTGCTCGGCGCAATGCTCCCAGTGCTCACGCTTGGTTTAAGCGAAACTTCAGTTCGCTCCATGTTTGATGGCCGATATGTAGTTGACGATTTCAGCGTTGTGATGAAAGCGATGTTCCTCATTGCGGGATATGTCGTGGTGTTGTTGTCTACAAAGCATGTTGAAGAAGACGAGTACTGGCAGGGCGAGTATTGGTTCCTCTTGCTCTCCAGCATTCTTGGCATGGTTATGATGACCTCCTCACGCGACCTCGTTTCCATATTTGTGGCTCTTGAGTTCCTGTCTATTCCTGCGTACATGCTTGCTGCATGGCGTAAGCGCGACATCAAGAGCAATGAAGCCGGCATGAAGTATTTCTTGCTGGGAGTATTTGCCAGCGCAGTCATGTTGTACGGCATGTCGTTGTTGTTTGGTGCCGCAAACAGCACCTTGCTTGTCGACCTTGGCAAGAGCATCACGGCAACAGGTGGCCTCAGCGCACTTCATGCGCTTGGCATCGTGTTCGTCATCGTTGGCTTCGCATTCAAAGTTTCGGCCGTTCCATTCCATAGCTGGGCGCCAGACACATACGAAGGCGCACCAAGCCCAATTACCGCATTTCTGTCCGTCGCATCTAAGGCTGCTGGCTTTGTTGCGTTGGTGACATTGCTGTTCGTGGCTTTCCCTCAAGCATCAGGCGTATGGCAACCATTTATGTGGGTGCTGTCGGCACTGACTATGACGGTTGGAAACGTAATTGCACTGCGCCAATCCAACATTGTTCGCATGATGGCCTACTCATCTATTAGCCAGGGCGGATTCGTTCTCATGCCGTTGGCAGTTGCAGGAATGTCTGGAGTTTCATCTTCGGCGTTGCGCTCAGTTGTGGTGTACATGTTGGTGTACGCAGCAACGAACCTTGGAATGTTCGCTGTGATCATTGCCGTTTCTCGCAAAACCCGTAGCGGAGAAATTTCAAGTTGGGGAGGCTTATTCTCCTATGCACCAGGCTTGGCAACTCTTGCCACCATTTTCCTTGCATCGCTTGCCGGCATTCCACCTCTTGGTGGTTGGATCGGCAAGTTCACCGCGTTTCAGTCATTGTTGAGCTCGGGTTCGGGCTGGGGTTATGTTCTTGCACTTATTGGCGCGGTGAACTCGGTTGTTGCATTCGGTTACTACGGAACGATCATGCGTGAAATGTGGATGAAGCCAGTTCCAGACGGCGACACCACTCGAGTTGTTGTTCCTGGTTCGATTTCGCTTGCGCTGGGCATCACTTGTGTTGCCACATTGGTGTTTGGTGTATTGCCTGGAGTTGCAACACACTTCGGAGACATTGCTCGTATCACCGGTGCCTTCGGCGGCTGAGTCGATTACCGCTGCCATAGTGGCAGCAGGTGGTGCAATTTCATTTGAGCATTACATGGGCCTTGCCTTGTATGGCGAAGGAGGCTTTTACCAAGACGGTGGGAGGGCTGGCAGTCGCGGGGATTTCATTACTTCCCCCGAAGTAGGGCCCCTGTTCGCAGCAGTGATCGCTCGTTACCTGGATGCCTGTTGGAATGAGATGGGTTGTCCAAGCATCTTTGATGTCGTTGAAGTTGGCGCCGGACCAGGCACATTGGCGCGAGGAATTTTTGATGCGCAACCCAAGTGCATTTCTGCGCTGAAATATGCTGCCGTAGAAATCTCTGAAGCACAGCGTGCATTACATCCAAGTTTTGTCAAGTCAATGGCGGATTTCCCAGACAGGACGATTCAGGGAGTAGTGCTTGCAAACGAACTATTGGACAATTTGCCATTCAAGCTGTTTGTGTTCGACGGTGCATGGAAAGAAGCTTTTGTCGCTCTAGGTGATGGCGGCAAGTTCGTTGAAGTATTGCGAGCTGTTGAGAATATTCCTGAGGCGTTGCCCCAAAATGCACCACTTGGGTCGCGCGCGCCAATTCAAACCGCTGCTGCTCAGTGGCTGCTTGATGCTTCGAAGAAGGTGAGCAA
>JBEGJW010000089.1:0-5473 GCA_041184445.1 Actinomycetota bacterium
CCGCGAGCGTGAATTGTTGATGGGTGAGGCCGACGAAGTAATGCCAGTAAGCGTTCGCAACACCGTTCCGCGCAAAACCGCTCCAGCTCTTAGACCACGTGTTGATCCAGTGGTCGATCGTCGCAGGGAAGTACCGAGGGAAGCGCCAGCCGAAGTTCCTGCAACTCGTAAGCCAATTGACCCGTTATTGAAGTAACAGTTAGGTAGTTTTGCTAAATGGCCGCATTTGATCCCTCCGAAATGATTGCTCGATTCAAGGACCGTGCGTCCGCTGTAAAGCGTCGCCCACTTCCACCTGTTGCTGGCGAAGAGCGTCAAATGTTTCTCACGCAAGCACAAATGGATTTTCAAGACTTTGCAATGATCGGCGACTCGCAAGCAACCATTGAAGACGGGTTCTTGGTGTTGCGCGTTGACTTGCGCCCACCTGACGCCAAAGCGTGAACAAAGTAGCGCGTGCGGGAAGCGCAATCAGCGCTCGCGCTCAAGTGTTTCCTATTAGTGGAGTATTGCTGGCGAACCTTGCTTGGGGTATTGGCCCAATTCTGACTGTTGCAATCGACATGTCGGTTAACTCAACCATCTTCTACAGAGTCACCATGTGGCCGTTCGTATTGTTTTTCATCGCACGAAACAGAAAAGCAGAAATCAGCTTGCGCATTTTGCGAAGCGCACTTGTGCCAGGAATCTTTTTTGGTGTGTCCACCATCTTTGGATTTATGTCTTTCACCAATACATCTATTGCCAATGCCACTCTCATCGGCAGCACTTCGTCGGCAATGATGCTGTTCATTGCGCCAAGTTATTTGAAAGAGAAGATCACCAAGTTGCAAGTGCTATGCGCCTTCAGCAGTTTCTGCGGAGTTGCGCTAGTGGTCATCGCCGCAGGTGGTGGTGGAGGAGCAACGGTGTACGGCGACAGCCTTGCACTCATCAACGCCGTGCTGTGGACTGGCTATTTTGTGGCAACGAAGAAGATGCGTACGGAGGGTTTCAACACCTGGTCATTCATGTTCAGCATCGCACTCATCCAAGCAGTACTTGCAGGTGGCTGGGCGTTGGTTACGAGCAAAGACCTCACATCAATTTCGCGTCACGATTTCTTGTTGGTGCTCATCATGACGCTCATTCCTGGAACTGTCGGTCACACCGCAATTGTGTGGGCACAGAAATTTGTTGCCGCATCAACTTCTTCACTGATTTGTTTGCTTGGCCCAGTTATCTCCATGTGTTTTGCATGGATGATTTTTGACCAGCGAATTAAGCCATGGCAAATGGTCGGAGCGGTCATCGTGCTCACGTCTTTGGCTGGGGTGGTGCGATACGGCACGTCTGAAGCAGCCAAAGCTGACGTGTTGAGGAATGCAGACCCCCTGCTAAACTCAAATCCGTAATACATGCGGACGTGGCTCAGTTGGTAGAGCATCACCTTGCCAAGGTGAGGGTCGCGAGTTCGAATCTCGTCGTCCGCTCCAGTAGTTCCAGAAGTCGTGGGTTAGTCTCGTTTTCATGAGTCAACTCAATATCGGTCAGGTCGTTAGTCAAACTCGCTCAGCGTTCCAGTCGGGTGTCACCCGTCCACTGGCTTGGCGTAAAGCCCAGCTTGAAGCCATGATTCGGATGCTCGAAGAGCACCAGGACGAGTTCTCTGTTGCGCTGAAGACTGACCTTGGCCGCGGTGTGGAAGAAGCCTGGCTGTACGACTTGGGGTTCACCATCACCGAAGTGAAGTTGATGTTGAAAAACCTGAAGAAGTGGACTTCGGTTCGCAAGGTTCCTACGCCGATGGTGTCGAAGCCTGGTTCATCTCGCCGCATTCCCGAGCCACTTGGAACCGTGTTGGTCATTGCGCCATGGAACTACCCAGTGCAGTTGTTGCTTGTGCCTGCTGCAGGTGCAATTGCTGCCGGCAACGCGGTGGTGTTGAAGCCTTCTGAAGTTTCGTCTGCAACATCTGCAGTGCTTGCAAAGTTTGTGCCGCAATACTTCGATAAACAAGCAATCGCCATCGTTGAGGGCGGAGTTCAAGAAACAACAGAACTGCTTGCTCAAAAGTTTGAACACATTTTCTACACAGGTAACGGAACAGTTGGTCGCATTGTTATGCGCGCTGCTGCCGAAAACCTCACACCAGTCACACTCGAACTTGGTGGCAAGAGCCCAACCATTGTCGACGCTTCGGCAAACATCAACATTGCAGCGAAGCGCATTGCGTGGGCAAAGTTTGTGAATGCTGGTCAAACATGTGTTGCCCCCGACTATGTGTTGGCACACAAGTCGGTTGCCGACAAGCTGGTGAAAGCCATTGGCGAATCGGTTACAGAGTTCTATGGCGATGACCCACATGCAAGCAAGGACTACGCACGCGTGGTGTCGCCTCGTCACTTCACACGTTTGAAGTCGATGATTGCTTCAGGAACAGTTGCTGTTGGTGGACAGACCGAAGAGAGCGAGCGATATATCGCACCAACAGTGTTGGTGAATGTCGATAAGTCTTCGCCGGTAATGCAAGAAGAAATATTCGGACCAATCCTGCCGGTCATTGAAGTTGACTCCATAGACGAAGCACTCAGCTTCGTGAACGGCCGTCAACACCCACTTGCGCTGTATGTATTCGCTGAAGACTCCAAGGTGAGCGAGAAGGTTGTTGCCAACACCACGTCTGGTGGAGTAACGGTTAACGGAACTATCTTCCACATGACAGGACCGTTCTTGCCATTCGGTGGGGTAGGCGAAAGCGGCATGGGTGCGTATCACGGTCAAGCAGGCGTCGATGTGTTCCAACACTTGAAGCCAGTACTCAAGCGTTCAACAAAACTTGATGCTCCGTTGGCTTACCCGCCATATACGGCACGTAAGTTCTCCATCCTCAAGAAGTTTCTCTAACTAATTCAACCCCCACGAAAGGCACTCATATGAAAATCGGTGTTCAACTTTGGCCACAAGCAACAACCGTGAAAGAAATGCGCACTGCATGGCGTACAGCCGATGCAATGGGTGTCGACAGCATTTGGACATGGGATCACTTTTATCCACTGTCGGGCGACCCTGAAGAGCGCCACTTCGAGTGCTACACACTGCTTGCCGCAATGGCCGCAGATACGTGCCATGCACAAATTGGCGCGTTGGTCACTTGCTTCACATATCGCAACCCACAGCTGCTTGCCGACATGGCTCGCACCATCGACCACATCAGCGAAGGCCGTTTTGTGCTTGGCCTTGGCTCGGGTTGGTTCGAGCGCGACTACACCGAGTATGGATACGAATTCGGCACTGCAGTTGAACGTTTGAAGTTGCTTGAAGCTGGACTTCCGGTCATTAAAGATCGCATGAGCAAACTGAACCCTCAGCCAGTGAATGGCAACATTCCAATCATGATTGGTGGTGGTGGAGAGAAGCGCACATTGCGTCTTGTTGCCGAACATGCTCAGCAATACAACTACTTCGGCCCGCCAGAAAGCTATGCCAATAAGATCAAGATTCTTGATGAATGGTGTGCAAAAGTTGGTCGCAATCCAAAGGAGATCGAGCGCACTGTTGCGATTTATCCGAAGGAAGTAACGCCAGAGTTGTTCGAGGCATACAAGCAGGCTGGTGCAGAGCACATCATTTTGACGAGCGCCGGTCCATTCGACATGGCCGACCTCGAAACACTGCTGAGCTGGCGCTAACTACGAAGAGAAGGCGCCAATCGATTCAACGATCACGTTGAAAGCGGCTTCTGCGTCTACATCCCACACCACAGTGCAGTTTGGGTTCTTGCGTTCTTTGAGCCCGCGCATATCGACAAGGGTCATTCCACGACTGTGTTCACCTGAAGTTTCTACAACTACGTGTTGATCCTTCATGGTAAAGAGTTCTGGATGGGTGAGTGCTAACACTGCACAAGGGTCGTGCACTGCGCCACCCCGCATGTTGTCGTGACGGCTTACATATACATCGCTGAAGAACACGAATAGGTCGGCCAACACGCCAGCAAGTTTTCCAGGCAATGCTCGAACCTTTTCAATGCGCTCTGGTGTTGCTTGCAATTTGTGCGTCACATCGAGCCCGCTCATAATCAATTTCCCGCCATAGTCAAACACCATTGCCGCAGCTTCAGGGTCAGCCCAAATGTTGAACTCGGCTGCAGTGCTGCGATTACCAAATGTTCCTCCGCCCATCAGTGAGATGCCAGCAATCTTGTGCGCGATGTCTGGTGCGGTGCGAAGTGCGAGTGCGATGTTGGTGAGTGGTCCGGTTGGCACTAACCAAATACCCTCGGTATTGCGACAGGTGTCAATAATGAACTGCACGGCGTCTTCGCTGTCAGCAGGGCGTGAAGGTTCTGGTAGGTCGGCGCCGTCTAGTCCGCTTTCGCCGTGAACATATGAAGCATCTTTCGGTTCTGCCACTAGAGGGCGTCGTGCTCCTTGGTGAAGTGGTGCGGTGCTGCCAATCATGTCCAACACAATGCGCGCATTGCGGGTGGTCGCTGTAATTGGCGCATTTCCGGCAACTGTGGTCACACCAATCAGGTCTGCATGGTTCGCGGCTACTACCAAAGCCATTGCATCGTCATGGCCAGGGTCACAGTCAAGAATCATTTTTACTCGTGAAGACATGACGCCGACTCTAGTCGCGTGTGTAAAAGTAGAGGGGTGACAGAACCAATCTTTGATGTCGTCGTAGTTGGCAGCGCAAACCTCGACTTGGTTGCAAATTTGGATCACTTGCCAACACCGGGTGAAACATTGATTGCGCTTGGCTATGCCGAGTACCCAGGTGGCAAGGGCGTGAACCAGGCCGTCGCATGTGCACGCATGGGCGCCAAGACGGCATTCGTTGGTTGCGTTGGCAATGACGATGCAGGAACGCTCCTGCGTTCGGTGCTTGAAGGTGAAGGAATCGACACCTCGCATCTGCGAACAGTTTCGGTTCCAACTGGCCGCGCCTTCATCAATGTGGATAGCCACGGCGAGAATGAGATCGTTGTGGTTGCCGGTGCAAATGCGCATGTCGGCAAGGAAGACAAATTCTTCATTCCGCATTCACGCGTTGTTCTTGCTCAGTTAGAAGTGCCCCTCGAAACTATTGAGGTGGCATTTGCACAGGCTCGAAACAATGGGGCAGTCACCGTATTGAACCCTGCTCCAGCGCGCGACATTCCCGCATCGCTGTTGTCGCTTGCAAACTTCGTTGTGCCAAACGAAACAGAATCTGCTGCAATCGGTGGAACACAACATCTCCTTAGTTTGGGAGTCGCAACCGTAGTCACCACGCTTGGTGCCGATGGTGCAAGTATCGACACGACATCGTCAACAACTCACATTTCTCCGTACAAGGTGACTCCAATTGACACTGTTGGTGCTGGCGATGCCTTTATAGGTGCAACATGTGCCGAACTCTCGCGTGGGGCAAGCATCGAAGAGGCCGCCCGCATGGGTGCAATTGCTGGTGCGCTGGCTACAACCGTGAAAGGCGCAGTTCCTTC
>JBEGJW010000090.1:0-9501 GCA_041184445.1 Actinomycetota bacterium
CCGTTTCACGGAAGACCGATAACAGCGAGGTCACCGAAATTGACCGCAACACCGAAACGGCAATCTCCTCAGTGCTTCGCGGCGCATTTCCCGAATTTGGCATCTATGGCGAAGAGCATGGTGTCAGCGGACCAACCGACGCCGAGTACGTATGGGTGATTGACCCCATCGATGGCACTACCAATTTCGTGCGTGGAGTTCCGGTGTGGGGTTCACTCATTGCACTCGTGCACAACGATGTCCCAATTCTTGGCGTGGTGTCTGCACCCGCACTTGGCATGCGTTGGTGGGCATCAGTTGGCGATGGCGCTTACTTCAACGGAACACGTATGCATGTATCCACAGTGAACGAACTTTCTCAAGCACACGTGAGCACAACGCCAAACAAGGGCTGGGAACATGTTGGTGGCTTACCCGCGTTACAACAGTTGCAAGTAGATGCCTTGCGCTCACGAGGGTTTGGCGATTTCTGGCAACACATGCTGGTTGCACAAGGCGCGATCGATGTTGCCATTGATTCAATTGGCCTGGCGCCATACGACAACGCAGCCATTTACCCCATAGTGCAGGAAGCCGGCGGAACGATCACCGATCGACATGGCGATGCAGACTGGCGTGCCAACTCAATGGTGAGCAGCAACCAGCTTCTCCACCGTCTCGTGATTGATCGGTTACCTTCATAACGTGACCATTGCACATAACGAATTTGCCGCTCTGTGGCAGTTAGACAAGTCGATCGCGTATCTCAATCATGGCTCGTACGGTGCCGTGCCTGTTTCGGTGCAAAAGATTCAGAATGCATTTATTGACCGCGCGAACAGCAACCCAAACCATTGGTTCCGCTACGAACTTCCCCAACTAATGATTGAAACGCGACACATTGTTGCAAATTGGTTTGGTGTTGCTCCAGAACATTTCGCGTTTGTTCCGAATGCTTCGCAGGGTGTGGTCACCGCAATTCAGTCACTCGTCGACGACGCAACATTCCGAAATCAACGTACGCACCTCGTGGCAACATCGCTCGGGTACGGCGGAGTGTTGTACGGAATGCAACACATCGCTACACGCAGCAACGCCACCTACGCGGTAGCCGACGTGGTGTACCCACACGATGTAACCGCAGAAATTATTAGCTCGCGAATTCGCGCCCTACTTCCAACAAATGGCGAGCCAATCGTTGTAGTGCTCGATCACATCACTTCAGAAACGGGTGTGCTCTTCCCTGTCGACGACATTATTTCTGCAATTCGTTCCACGCATCCGCACGCCAAATTTGTCATTGATGCAGCGCACTCGGCAGGAATGCTGGAACATCCACTGCCCACAAACTTTGACGTATGGGTTGGCAACTTGCACAAATGGTTATGCGCGCCTCGACCTGCCGCTGCTCTCATATGCGGCTCGCCCGAAGTTCGCGAAATCATGAAACCGCTTGCACCATCGTGGGGCTTCGAGGATGGTTTCCCGACGTCGTTTGAATGGCAAGGAACCAGTGACTATTCGGCGTACTTGTCGGTTCCCGCAGCGATTACGTTCCAGGAACAATGGTCGTACGCACAACGAAACGCCCATAATCGTGCAGTCGCCGATGGGGCTGCCGACTTATTACGCAACGCATGGGGAACCACCAATCACCTCGGCAGCACCGTTGAGGCACCGTGGTTACGTATGGTGCAATTGCCAGTTGCCGAACCGCTCACCAAACCACAAATTGACGTGATGGTTGAGCGTGCTGGACTTGAACTGAACACCGAATGCATGTGCATGACCGTTCGCGGAAAGTCGTACGTGAGACTCTCTGCTCACATGTACAACGAAATAGATCAGTACGAAAACCTGATCGGAATTACTCGCCTACTGGCGTAACTTCACGTTGATTCCGCAGTTGCAACAACATTCTTCCAGCGATGGTCATGAGTAAAACCGCAAACAAGAAATTTGATAACCCCGCTGACATTTGAGCAGCAACCCACCCACCAGCGATCGCAGAAAAAATTCCGGTCATACTCACCATGAGCGCGGCAAGTAAATCACTATTTTTGTTGGCAAGATTTTGAATGGTTCCACTTAAAGCAGTTGGAATGACTACAGCAAGCGCAGTTCCCTTTGCAACAGCAGGCGGAACATGAAAAATGATGATCATGATCGGAACCGTTATTAATCCACCACCAATACCCAGCATTCCAGCGAGTGCGCCAACAAAAAAACCAATCACAATTAAGGCCAATGCCGTTCCAGTTGTAATTACTGTCGTGCCAGTTGCATCAATTTCAAAAAACATGCGAATTCCAGCGATCGCTAAAACACCAACAAATATGAGTGTCAATGTTCGCTTCGGCAGAACTGCAAGTAATCGCGCTCCAACAAGCGCACCTGCAACAGAACCTATTGTGAGCCACAGTGCAACATGCCAATTGATGTGATCATGAGTCCAATAGGTAATGATGCTTGCCATTGAAATGGGTAGTACTCCTGCCAGCGACGTTCCATGCGCGCGACGTTGATCCATGCCAAGAGCGAACATGAGTCCAGGAACGATAATGATGCCGCCACCAAGGCCAAACATTCCGGACAACAAACCCGCTGCCGTGCCGAACGCCATCAAAATGAGTGCGCGCTGTTTCGAAATTTTCACTTGTCTAGTTTGCTAGATGGAGCGTCGCGCAACATCATTGAAATATCCAGCACTGCACTGGCATGTACCTTCGCCTCGTCCACGCTGAGCGTCTTGCCCAGTTCCACCAC
Organism: Actinomycetota bacterium; assembly: GCA_041184445.1. Taxonomy (GTDB): domain Bacteria; phylum Actinomycetota; class Acidimicrobiia; order Acidimicrobiales; family Ilumatobacteraceae; genus UBA3006. Next base: position 2,746 of record JBEGJW010000090.1, read on the forward strand.
AAAGGCCATGGAGTTTTTTAGTCCATGCTTCTGCCAGGTTGCAGCAACACCGGTATACGTGCCACCGGTAATGCGCTTCATTGGCAGGCCGGTTATGGCCCCGTAGCGAGCTCGAATTTCACCTTCGAAGCCCACTCCCGGCGAGATGATGTTTAGATCTTGGTGGTACCACAGGCCAAGAGCAGGTTTAATTTCCCGAAAGAAAGCGACGATTGCTTTGGTCTCTGGTTCTGATGCGCGATTAGGTCCTGCATATTGCCAATAACCAGGCTGACCAATGCGTGCCCAACCGTAAGGAAAGTTTCGATTTAGGTCAACTCGATTTGCATTACCACGTTGGTCCAGCGCAGTTCCATCAGGATTGATTGAGGGAATTACCCACAGGTTCACACCTTTAGGAATCTGCATGTTCACCAACTCATCGGTAATCAGCAGACCAGCTTCTTCATTGCCATGGATCACGCCTATCACTGCAACGGTGACTCCCTTTGGATCACCCATGAGAATGTTTCCTTGAGCTGAAGCGGTAGAAATCGTGCCGACGATTGCAAGCGCAACAATTACAAAAATTAGCGAAAAACTTTTTCGAATAATTCGCATTTATTTTTTTGCTGTGGCGATTCCACCACCAAGAACATAAGTATTCGTCATGTCATACAGAACTACAGTTTGCCCAGGAGCAATGCGCCTCTGCGGTTCATTCCATATAACTCGAACCGAGAATTCATTCCATATTTCTACTGTCGCAGGAATCGCATTTCCATGCGCACTGGACTGCACCAGAACATCACTTGTCTTGAGAAGCCGTTCAATATCACGAAGATCTGACCAAATGACTTTGTCCACTATGAGCGACTCGCGATACAGGCTTGCTTCTTCACCAATGACCACTCGAGCATTTGGTGTATCAACATCAACCACGTATTGCTTTGGCCCACCGCCAGGAATACCCAGGCCCTTTCGTTGACCAATCGTCACCAATTCAAGCGCTTCAACTTTTCCAGCAGGTGATCCGTCTTCGTTCACAACTTCTGCCTTACGAAACGGAATGCGATTACCCAAGAAGGTTTCGCGTCCGCCAGTTTTACTAATAAAGCACACGTCTTGGCTGTCTGGCTTTGTTGCGGTGCGCAGTCCAAGCTCAATTGCGCGCTCGCGAACCTGAGCTTTTGTTAAGTGGCCAACAGGAAACATGGTGTAAGCGAGCTCATTTTGATCCAACATGTGCACGACGTAACTCTGATCTTTTGCATCATCGGCACCACGCGTAAGTCGCAGAATTCCTTCATCATCATGTCCAATTCGTGCGTGATGCCCAGTTGCGACTGCATCAAACCCGAGCAAGCGAGCGCGTTCGCTAAGGCGATCAAACTTCAAATGGCGATTACATTCAATGCACGGGTTCGGTGTAATGCCGTCGACATGGGCCTGCACGTAAGGCACAACAACGTGCTTGTCGAAGTCGTCTGAGAAATTGAAGACCAAGTGATCAATATCTAATTGCTGAGCAACGCGTCGCTCGCGCGTCGTCAACATCGGAAACCGAGCAACAACCCGTGTCGCTTTCGCCGCCCCACAAGCGCATCGTTACGCCAACGACTTCATGCCCTGCAGCCTTTAGCTCGGCGGCGGCGACAGACGAATCCACGCCACCCGACATAGCTACCAGCACTTTCATGCTCTAAAGGCTAACGACGTAATTGATTTACGGCAGACACAATGGCCGAAACCGCAAGGTCTATTTCGGCGTCAGTGGTGGTGTGACCAAGGCTTAAGCGCAATGCCCCATTGCTCCACGACCGATCAATGCCCATTGCCTCAAGCACATGCGAAGGCTCCATCGCCCCACTGGCGCAAGCCGATGCAGCAGATGCATACACATCGGCTTGATCCAACAAAAACAGCAGCGCTTCATTTTCAAGCCCAGAGAAACACAGGTGCGCAACACCAGGAACACGATGTTCGCGCGGAACTGTTTCCAAAACGCCATCTACCTGTGCACAAATTTCGTCAACCAATCGATCACGCAGTTTCGTCACGCGAACAGATTCTTCAGTACGCGTCTTGTCAGTAACTTCCAACGCCTTTGCTGTAGCAATAATGCCTGAAACGTTGTGGGTGCCACTTCGACGATCGCGCTCTTGCCCGCCGCCAAAAATAAGTGGTTCAAGATTCTTTCCAGTTTTGATCACCATCACACCAACACCCTTTGGCCCACCAAACTTGTGCGCAGAAAGCGACAGTGCGTCGACAAGAGGAGTCACTTCACGTAAGTCCACCCAACACGCGGCCTGCACAGCATCGGTGTGCAAAATTGCGTTCGGTGCATACTTGCGAACAATTCGTGCAACGTCACGCATTGGAGTGATTGAACCAACCTCGTTGTTCACCGCCATCACCGAAACAACAGTGATGGGTTGCTCGTCTGTTGCGGCTTCAAGCACGCGCTGCAAATCTTCTAGGTCAACAGTTCCCACGTTGTTCACGCGAACAACAACACCATTCACATGTTCAACGCAATGCAGCACAGCATGATGTTCAGCTGCTGGGCACACGGCAACCCCACCTAGTCGACGCACTGCGCCAAGAATTGCGTGGTTGTCACCCTCGGTTCCACCGCTGGTGAACACCACTTCACCTGGCTTACAACCGAGAGTTAAAGCAACCAGATCGCGCGCTTCGTCAAGTGCCTTGCGAGCCTCGCGGGCAAAGCGATGCGAACCGGATGGGTTGGCATACATGTGGTCGAGGTACGGGGTCATCGCCTCAATCGCTTCGGCGCGCATTGGCGTGCTTGCAGCGTGATCAAGATACGTACCCATACCCTCAGACTAATGGCTGACTGATTACTGGTCTTCTCGGCGAGACTGGTGATGTGGAATATTCCGATAACCCATATGGCGACAACTTTGCCGATATTTATGACGAGTGGTATCGGGATTTAGACAACATCGATGAGGTGGTAGCTCTCGTGTTATCGCTTGCCGAAAATGGAAGCGTCTACGAACTTGGAATTGGAACAGGCAGGCTCGCACTCCCCATCGCGTTAGCTGGTGAAAGTAATGGAGTTTCGGTGAGCGGCATTGATTCATCGCAGGCAATGCTGAATCAACTGGCCGCGAAGCCACGTGCCCAGTTAATTGACGCGCAACTAGGGCACATGGTTCGCGACATGGCCTCTGGGCCCTTCAGTGTTGTGCTTCTGGCCTACAACACCTTGTTCAACTTGCTGAGTGCACAAGAGCAACAACAATGCCTCATTCGATGCGCCGAATCATTAGCGCCGGGTGGCCATGTCATCGTCGATTGTTTCGTACCTAGCCCAGACATGCCCGAGCACAGTGGCCCTACCCCCCATCGCAGTTCGTCCCGTGGCTACATCACGAGCGAAGTACACGTAAACAAGTCGCAGCAATTGATTGATGGAGTGTTCATTGAAGTTGTAGGCGAACAAGCCGTGAAGCGCGAATGGAAAGTTCGATACGCATCAACACAAGAAATTGATGCAATGGCCGTACATGCAGGACTGCAACTTGAGCAGCGCTGGGAAACCTATTCCAAAGACCCGTTTAACGAACATTCACGCCGACATATTTCGGTGTACGGCAAAGCCCCTCGGAGCAACTCGTAGTACGGTTCGGTTATGGCACACATTGAAGTAAGTATCCAGCTCAACGCAACCCCTGAACACGTGTGGAACGTTGTTGAACCTGTGGAAAATCACGTGGACTGGATGGCTGATGCTGTTGCCATTCGCTTTCTCAATGAGCAAACTCGCGGTGTTGGAACCGAGTTCTTTTGTGACACCAAAGTCGGACCAATCAAACTTGTCGACAAAATGGAAATCACCGAATGGATTCCACAACAGGTCATGGGAGTGCGACATGTTGGCGTAGTAACCGGGACAGGAAAATTCACGCTCACACCACATCTTGGTGGAACTACATTTACCTGGGCAGAAGAACTGAAGTTCCCGTGGTGGCTTGGTGGAAAGGTTGGCGAACTCGTTGGCGCCAAATTGGTGATGGGGATTATCTGGAAGCGCAACCTGCGTGAACTCAAAAAGATTGTTGAAGCAACCGCTTAATTAGATTGCGCGCAGGAACGCCGTTGTCGCAGCGGCAAGTACCACAACAACAATCAACGGCAGTTTTCTCCACGCAGCAATGATTGCAACGAGCAATCCGATTGCGCGTTCGTCAACGGCAATGGATTGAGCATCCGTGAACGTGCCATTGAACACCATGGCCCCAAGCAGCGCTGCCGGAATGAGCATGAGGCACTGCGCCAAAACATTGGGAAGTTTGCGCGAACCCACGACAACGAAACCAAGCATCTTGAACGCGTAAGCGCCAATCGACAACCAGATGACGAGTGTCCATGACATGTTCATGCGGAAGCCTTTGCACTCTGCGGACGTACACCAATGAAAATGGCGAGGCCCGAAGCAAGAATCGGCAATCCCACTGGCAGAAATGGTGCCAATACAACGCTGAGTGCTGCGCCAACTGCAGCTGCAATTCTGCCATTTGACGTTCGTAAATGCGGAACCAACATGGTGATGTATGCAGCAGTAAATCCGACATCAAGACCATACGTATGCGGGTCAATGGAGCCACCAAGGACTGCGCCAATAAGTGTTCCTAAGTTCCACAACGAGAACAACGCAATTGCCGTTGTCCAAAATGCAATCTTTTGTAATCGCGGATTCGTTTGCGCGGTCATCATGGCAGTTGTTTCATCAATCACAAAGTGCGCTGCAAGCAACCGCTTGCCCAACGACTCACCAAAATATGGTGACAATGCAAGTCCATACACACCATTTCGAGCAGCTAGCAGCAAGCCACTCCCCAATGCAGCAGAGACCGTTCCGCCAGTTGAAACGATCGACATTGCCGACATTTGTGACGCACCAGTAAATGCAAAGAAACTCAATGCACACGTTTGCCACACGCTTGCACCTGCACCAACCGCAAGCACGCCAAAGGCAAGTGCAAATACGCCGACTGCACCGCTTAACGCGAGTGCGGAGGTGACAACTGGGCGAACCTCCGGCTCAATACGAAATTTCATGAATGCTTACGCGCCAATGCCTTTCAGCATGTCATCTGCTGCAGCCCATGGGTCAACCGTGTGATTCAGCACTTGTTGTTCAAGACCATCCCACTTCTCACCGGTGCAAATTTCGCGAGCGCGTAATTCAAGGCGTCGCTCCACAATTGCGCGTAGTTCTTCACGCAACCGAAACGACCTGCGCTGCGTCAGTTTTCCGCTCGCCATGATGAATTCGCGATGTGCCAGCACGGTATTCCATAATTCGGAAACACCTTCGCCCGACACTGCAGATGTTTGCAAGATTGGTGGACGCCAATCGTCGTGGCCAATGTCTGACAGATCGAGCATCTGCTCCAAGTCGCGACGAGTTTCATCTGCGCCTTTTCGATCTGCTTTGTTGATTACAAAAATGTCGGCGATCTCCATGAGACCAGCTTTGTTTGCTTGCACCGAGTCACCCCAACCCGGGTTCACCACAACAACAGTGGTGTCTGCCTTGCCAGCAATTTCAACTTCCACTTGGCCAACGCCAACGGTCTCTACCAAAATCCACGGGCACCCAACTGCGTCAAGCAAATGAATTGCTTCACTTGTTGCCAATGACAATCCACCCAAGTGCCCGCGTGTTGCCATGCTGCGAATAAACACTCCAGCATCGGTTGCATGATCTTGCATGCGCACGCGATCACCAAGAATTGCTCCGCCCGTAAAAGGCGACGAAGGGTCAATGGCAAGCACTGCAACTTTGGTATCGCTCGAACGTAAATGGCCAATCGTCGCACTCGTGAGCGTGCTCTTACCCGCACCCGGTGCACCAGTAATTCCTACGGTGTAACCACTTCCGCTTTTCGGGTACGTGAGGCGCGCAATAGTTCGCGCATCTTCTCCGCCGCGTTCAATCAGCGACAATAAACGAGCAAGTGCACCGCGGTCCCCTGCAACAGCCAATTCAAAAAGCTGCGTTGGGTCTGTAATGCGCTGCGTCACGCCTTAAACCGCCACAACCTCGGTTACGCCATCAACGCGGTCTCGCATGATGCGCTCAATTCCGGCTTTCAATGTTTGGTCCGATGCAGGGCACGTTCCGCATGCACCAACGAGGGTTACCTTCACGATGCCAGTTGCTTCATCAACTTCTTTCAAGACAATGTCACCACCGTCGGCTTGCAGTGCTGGACGAATAACTTCGATGGTCTCTTCAACCTGTTGCTGCATGCTCACTGAATGCTCCAATTCATCTTCAATCCTCTACGATACGGGGGTGCTTGCTCACCAAGGTGGTTGGGATGAAATCCTGCTCGTTGCAGGACCAATTCTTGTGATTGTGCTCGTACTTTGGCGGGCAACAAAGCGCGCCGAACGAATTGCGGAATCGCGAGTATCGCAAGAAAACGTTAAGAACGGCGAGTGATTTTGGCCCCTAGGCCAGCCAAACGACCAACCAGGTCGTCATAACCCCGGTCGATGTGATGAATATTGCTCACCACTGTATGCCCAGTTGCTACTAAACCAGCGACAACAAGCGCTGCGCCCGCACGAATATCTGGCGCGTCAACAGGGGCACCCACAAGCTGCTCCACTCCTCGCACCACAGCATGGTGTCCATCAATTCGCACATCGGCACCCAATTTCATTAGTTCATCGACGTAACGAAAACGTCCTGGGTACAGATTCTCTGTTGCAATTCCTGTTCCTTCAGAC
>JBEGJW010000091.1:0-10040 GCA_041184445.1 Actinomycetota bacterium
GAATAATGCGATCCACCAGAAACCGGTTTGCACAGCACCTTTTGCTTGACCTACGAGTAGTCCTAGAGAAGTTGCTCCAGCACCTGGCTGAGGTCCGTAACCAAAGAATGACAGCGTGGCCTCACCCGAAATTGCACCAACAACCGAAAATGTCAATGCGACCATGATCGGCCCAATGGAATTTGGCAACAAGTGTCGCTTGATGATGTAACTCCGAGAAGCACCAGATGCTCGCGCAGCTTCAATGAATTCACGTTCTTTGAGTGCAAGTACTTGTCCACGAACAATACGGGCAACGCCCATCCAGCCAAAGAACGACAGAAGGAAAATGATGAAGCGCAATGAGCTCACATCGCCAATGATGTACGTCAGCCATTTGATCGAACCAAACATGTTTCGAACCACTAATAAGGCGACCAAAAATGGAAAGGCAAGGAAAAGATCGGTTACGCGCATGATGACATCATCGAAACGCCCCCCACGGAACCCGGCGACAGCTCCGACTACACAACCGACGAACACCGAAATAAAGGCGCTAAATAAACCGATTAGCAATGACACACGTGTCCCGTAAATCAGTCGGCTGTACAAATCTCGACCAATGTCATCGGTTCCCAACCATGCCATTTTGGATGGGGCGAGATACGAGTTTGGTGGTGCTTTAACTGCTTCGTTCACTCCGTAGCGCGAAGTGAGTGGAGAAAGCACAACAGCCAGCACCAGAAAACCGAGTATTCCCGAACACACGAGTGCAGCCTTGTGACCAGCAAATCGCTTCCATGCCATACGGCGGGGGCTCATTGATACTAAAACTGAATCAGTCAAGACGGATCCTTGGATCGAGAATCGCATACGAGATGTCTGCGATCAAGTTAAACAACAGCACCGAGGCAACGATGATCACCATCAAAGGCATCAGCAATGGGAAATCACCATTGCCAAAGGCGCTGAGAAAGTATTTTCCTGTGCCTGGGTAGTCGAAGATATTTTCAGTGATGATCAAACCACCAACAATTGCGCCAATATCTAATGCTGCGATCGTGATAACTGGAATCAGCGCATTGCGCACCCCGTGCCTCATCAAAATTCGAAACTCACTTAGACCTTTAGAACGTGCTGTGCGCATGTAATCAGAATTGAGCACGTCGAGCAATGAAGACCGCATGTATCGGCTGTAGACCGCAATAATCTGAATGGCTACCACCACAGTTGGAAGTGCCATGTGCTTGATCATCAATACGAGGTCGAAACCTTCTTGTCCTGGCGGATATACGCCAGATGTTGGAAACAAGGTGTTTCCAAACCACTTACTCCAGTAGACAGCAAAAACAAGTTGCAACAGAATCGATGAGATATACGGAGGAATCGAAATTCCCACGAATGCAACCGTATTAACTGCAACATCTCGCTTGCCGCCAGGGCGCAGTGCAGCGAAAATGCCGATCGTCAAGCCGATGGCAACACCAACCGTTGTAGCGGCGATGCCCAAACGGGCGCTGTTCGCAAGCGCATCTTTCAACTCCGGCCAAACCTCGCGGCTCCCCTTAATACTGCGCGGCCAGTTGAACGTAACGAAATTTTTCAGCCAACTGAAATAACCGAAAACATAATTTGATCCCAATCCGTTGACAGCTTTGTACTGTGCAATTTTTGAGCGCGTTGCTCGCGGATTGGAACGCATATAACTCGCTAGTGGGTCAGTTCCCATTCGCAAAGCGATGTACACCAAAAAGGTAACCAACAAAAGGGTTGGTATGGCCCATGCAGAACGACGGAGTGCAAAGCGAAACATTGTTGCCCTCCCTCTCGTCCTGTGACTATTGAGAAATTACTTCTACTTCATTATGCAGACGGTGCGCGACCCGAACCAAATGGAACGAGCCGCGCACCGTACATGCGTACTAGTGAACTAATTGACTAGAGAACCGCTACTACTGGTTCGCCGGTCAACAAGTTGGAAACGACATACTTGCCATCGTTGGTAGTGGTGAATGCACCTGGGCTGACAGGGAATGCTGTCGTCCATACCATCCACGAAGAGTTCGCACACTCCGTGATTGGGTTGAGGCACTCTGGCCACTGCTCGGCGCCGATGACGATCTTGCCGTCACCGTCGACGTCGGTCCACTGGTGGAAGTTAATGAACGCCTGGTAGTTGTTCAACTCTCCATCAATTGGTCCGCCAACTTTGTCTGTGCGCCAGAAACCCGACTTAGGGAACTGGAACAATGGCAAGAGGACATGGTCCGCAGCCATCAAACGAAGTGCAGCCTTAATGTTGTCGGCACGCTTTACGGTGTCAACTTCAACGTCTGCTGCATGGAGGAGGTCTGAAGCCTCAGCGTTGCACCAACCCTGTGTGTTCTGTCCTACGTTGCCATTGGCATCGGTTGGGATCTGGTCACACACAAATGACGAGGTGAGGTACGCAGGATCTGGTGGAGCCGTGCTGATGTACATCGCCAAGTCATAGTCGAGTGCTGGCAAACGCTTCTGGAAATAACAAGCTGCGTCGCAGTTGTCAGCCTTTACGTTGAATCCTGCTGCTTGCAGCAATGGAATCAAGTAAGCCTGGGTGCTTTCGCGGCGGGTGTTACCAGTGTTGACTACCCAACGAATTTCTGGCGCAACGCCGTCTTTCGCCCAGTAACCAGCATCATTTTTCTTCCAGCCTGCATCTTCCATGATTTTTGAAGCGCCTTCAGCGTCGTAGCTACCTGCGAATTCATCGCCTACGCAGTAATCACCAGGGGTGATTGGACCACACTGCAACAACTTTCCAGTTGGAGCAATTGGGGTGTAGATCTGTGCGAACAATGCATCGCGGTCGATTGACTTTGAGAATGCTTCACGGAAATTGTCGTCTGCGAATGGTCCGCACTTCTGGTTGAAGTAGAACGCTTCGTAGTCTCCACCGAATTGAACTGATGAAGCGATGTTGTCTTGCTTAACTGCTTCTTCAATTCCCTGGTAGTACTGCGGATAAATGAAGTCAACGTCGCCAGCCTTGATTGACGCGATTTCAGTGTCGCTGTCGGCCTTTGGAACCATGACAACCTTTGGCGCAACAGCCTTGTCGGTGCCCCAATACTTGTCGTTAGGAACATAGACGATTTGATCCTTGCTCCATGACTGCATCTTGTACGGACGAGCCGAGAAAGGAATGAAGTCTGCAAAGTCACCTGAAACGTCAGCAGTGTTTTCCACTGATGCAGCTTTGATGAGTCCTGAGAACAATCCCTTGTACGGTGCGTAGACAGACTTCAACGTGACAACAACTTGCTTGTCACTTGTTCCTGCTTCTACTGAAGTCACTTGGTCATAACCAGTTGTTGACAATGAACCAGGTGTGTTCAACGAAGCATCCCAAGTTGCCTTGAAGTCTGCAACGGTGATTGGCGAACCGTCTTCCCACACTGCTTCTGGAGCAATGTCGTAAGTAATGGTCATACCTTTGCTGGTTGATTCTGGTGCTGTGTAGTCGTAGGCACGTGTTGCACAAGCATCAAGGCTTGTGAACGCTGCGCCTTCATTGCTGGATGAACTGCCACCGCAAGCTGCCACTACCAGTGACAACGCTGCGAAGCCAGCAACAACTCCAGCGAGTTTGTTGGTTTTCTTCACTCTCGACCTCCCCGTCGATTAGGTGGGTGTTACCCCAATTGGGTCGGGACAAGGTGCCCCGACATGTGAGTGAAAGGCTACTAGCGCTCCAGAGGTGCGACTATCGAGAGTGATATTGCACGATCCGGGCAAACTCGGATGGGTCAAGGGATGCCCCACCGACCAAAGCCCCGTCAATATCTGGCTGCGCCATGATTTCGGCAATATTGGCTGCCTTTACGCTTCCGCCATATTGCAACCGGATGGCACTGGAAGCTTTTTCACCCATGGCCTCTTGCACCTGGGCACGAATAGCCCCAATGACCGCCTGAGCGTCGCCAGCGGAGGCCGTTCTGCCGGTGCCAATTGCCCAGATCGGTTCGTAGGCAATCACCATGTTGCACACCTGGTCAACCGTGCGGCCTACGAGAGCAGCACGAACCTGACCCATTACTTTTTCAGTTGTCTTGCCAGCTTCGCGCTCCTCAAGAGTTTCACCAACACACACAATTGGATACATGTTCAATTTCTGCACCGTGGTGATTTTCTTTGACACATCAGCGTCGGTCTCGCCGAAAATTTCGCGACGCTCGCTATGCCCGACGATGACGTACTGAACGCCGAGCTTGGCCAAGAAAGCTGCAGCAACTTCGCCAGTGAATGCACCCTTTTCTTCCCAGTGACAGTTTTGAGCACCTAAGTGAATACGCATCTCGTCGGCATCAATCAATGTTTGGACACTTCGAATATCGGTAAATGGCGGATGTACCGAAACATCAACGGCGCTGTAATCATCCTTGGTCAACAGGTATGCAAGTTTTTGCAAGCTCTGAATTGCTTCAAAGTGATTGTTATGCATTTTCCAGTTTCCGCTAATCAGCGGCTTGCGATAAACGGTGCTATCTGGCATTTGGTGCTCCTCGCAATGCGGCAAGACCAGGTAGGTCGCCGAGTTCTAAAAATTCAAGTGAAGCTCCGCCACCTGTAGAAACATGATCAACTTCATCGTCAAGATTGAATTGCGCAAGTGCTGCCGCCGAGTCTCCTCCACCAACAACGGTGAATGCTTTGGTGTCTGCAACAGCTTGAGCGACTGTCTTTGTTCCCGATGCAAATCGCGGATCCTCGAACATACCCATTGGACCATTCCAGAAAACCGATCGAGCATCCATGATGATGTCGGTGAATGCCGCCGCAGAACCCGGACCGATATCTAGGCCCTTCGCTCCATCGGGCAACCGAATTCCAAACGTTTGATACACGCCTTGTGCATCGAGACCGATGATGTCTTCTGGAAGATGAATGGGAACTGGCCCAGCGAGAAGTTTCTTACATATTTCAATCGCGCAGCGAGAAAGGTAAAGCACATTCCTCCGCCAATGACGAACGCATCAACGCGCTCCTGCAAGGCTTCAATCACGCCGATTTTGTCACTGACCTTTGCTCCACCGAGCACTGCTACAAACGGACGTTTCGGCTTTTCGCGTAAATCGCCCAACACATCTACTTCGCGTTGTAACAGTCGTCCAGCAGCCGAAGGCAATGTCTGAGATGGACCGACAATTGAAGCATGTGATCGATGCGCTGCACCGAAAGCATCATCGACATACATATCAATGCCCTCGATGAGTTGCTGAACAAAAGCCGGGTCATTGCCCTCTTCGCCTGGATTAAATCTCAAGTTCTCGAGTAATTCAACACCAGGTGCCAACTCTGCAAGTCGTGCACGAACGGGAGCCATCGAATACTTCTCATTGGGTGACCCTTTGGGCCGACCTAAGTGACTTGCACATACAACATGTGCACCGCGACTTGTCAGGTATTCAATCGTTGGTAACGCCGCGCGGATGCGAAAATCGTCGGCAATGGTGCGATTGTCATCGGGTCCTTCCATCGGAACATTGAAGTCCGTACGAACAAGCACGCGCTTGCCCGAGACGTCACCAAGGTCTTCTAACGATGGAACGCGAGACATGAAATGCGGTTACTTCGAAGAACCGATGTGCTTAGTCAAATCAACAAGTCGGTTTGAATAGCCCCACTCGTTGTCGTACCAGCCAAGAACTTTTACAAGATTGCCCATGGTCATGGTGAGATCGCTGTCGAATACACATGAATGTGGGTTCGTCACAATGTCGCTGGAAACAATTGGTGCATCTGTGTATTCGAGAACGCCCTTCAAAGGACCATCTGAAGCTTTTTTAAAGGCTGCATTGATTTCGTCTTTTGATGGACTCGACTTCAGAACTGCAACGAAATCGGTGATCGAACCCGTAGGAACTGGAACACGCAACGAAGTTCCATCCAACTTACCTTTCATCGATTCAAGCACGAGGCTTGTTGCACGGGCAGCACCAGTTCCTGTCGGAGTGATGTTGATTGCTGCGCCACGCGCGCGGCGCAAGTCGCTGTGTGGACCGTCGACCAATTGCTGATCACCCGTGTAAGCGTGAATGGTTGTCATCAATCCTTTTTCGACACCGAATGCATCATCAAGCACCTTCACCATTGGCACAAAGCAGTTGGTGGTGCAGCTCGCGTTGGACACAACTTTGTGCTTACTGCGGTCGAAGTCTTGGTGGTTTACGCCAAACACGAATGTCGCATCGGCTCCTGCAGAAGGCGCCGAAACGATCACGATTGGAGCTCCCGCTTCCAAATGCGCCGCTGCCTTGTCGCGATCGGTGAAGAATCCAGTGGATTCGATGACAACGTCAACCCCGAGGGCTGCCCACGGGAGATCCTTTGGGTCACGATGCTGGAGCACTTTCAGAACTTTGCCATCAATACTGATGCCGTCGTCAACAGGTTTGATGTCGTTTGGCAAGATGCCAAGTACTGAGTCGTATTTCAACAAGTGCGCCATTGTCTTGATGTTGCCAAGATCGTTTACCGCAACAATTTCAATCGGCGCATTTGCTGCTTGCACTGCACGAAAGAAGTTACGTCCGATGCGACCGAAACCATTGATACCTACGCGAATTGGAGTGTTTGCCATAGAGGCAGACATTAGCAACCGTGTGACTATCGGGCGATATCTCGGTGAATTACCCGCGGGTGATGCCCTAATTGAACGAACTTTCGCCCAATCTCTTCAGCAATCGCAACCGACCGGTGTCGACCACCCGTGCAACCGATAGCCACGGTCAAGTAACTCTTGCCCTCAGCTCGATAAGCAGGAAGCAGCATTCCAAACAACGCGTCGATCTTCTCAACGAACTCGAGTGCTAAGGGTTGCTGGAGAACGAAATCTGAAACCGGTTGATCCAACCCACTCAATGGCCGAAGCGATTCGTCCCAATGAGGGTTCGGTAAAAAACGGACATCGAATACGAGATCAACGTCCAATGGAATTCCATGTTTGTAACCAAACGATTCAACCGTCAACTGCATGACATCTTTGCCGTCAACAGGAGCAAACAAATCGTAAATCTGGGATTTCAATTGGTGGACATTAAGTGATGACGTATCGATTACTAGGTCTGCGGAACCCTTAACTAATTCGAGCATTGAACGTTCTTTAAGAATTGCTTCTTCAACGCTGGTTGTAGCACTACTCAGTGGATGCTTGCGACGTGTGGTTCCGTAACGCTTCACCAACTCTGCGGTCGAAGCATCGAGATACAAAATACGAACGCGATGTCCGATCTCGCGCAAATTCGCTACTACATCGATTGCATTAGTTTGATTGGAGGGAGTGCCGAGCACAAGTGCAAGTTGTAAATCTTCTGCCCCATTTTCAGCAAGCTCAACCACCTTGTCCACAAGGGTGATCGGCATATTGTCCACGACGAACCAACCAAGATCTTCAAGATCATCTGCAGCTTGGGACCGACCAGCGCCGGATAGACCAACGATGAGCAGAATATCGGCCACGTGAAAAGGCTACCCGTGTATGTGTTTGAAGACTTCGCGTGCGACAGGTTCTGGTAGCCAACCAAGTGTCAACAAGTTGTCGAGCGATGCCTTTTTTACAGCCGCGACACTGCCGAAGTGAGAGATGAGCCTTTTCTTGCGCGCCTCACCCAGTCCGGCTACTCCATCTAAAGCGCCCTTTGTCATGCGCTTTCCGCGCAATTCGCGATGAAATGAGTTAGCAAATCGGTGAGCTTCGTCGCGAATGACTTGCAACATGAATAATGCATCACTTCCGCGAGGAACATCTACAGCATCTGGCTTATTAGGAATGAACACCTCTTCAAGACGTTTAGCCAATGACGCAACAGGGATCTCATGTTCTAGACCAAGCTCATTAATTACTTCAATTGCCACTCCGAGTTGACCTTTCCCACCGTCAACAAGAATCAATTGCGGCGGATAGGCAAACTTTCCAGGACGATCGCCTCGTTGTTCAACAGGCATATCTCGCTCCGCAATGTATGCCGACAGCCTTCGAGTGAGTACTTCTTTCATCGCGGCGTAATCATCATTTCCTGGTACATCCTTGATCTTGAATTTGCGATACTCGCGTTTAACCGGAAGTCCGTCTTCAAGCACCACCATGCTCCCCACATAGTCAGTTCCCTGCAGATGTGCCATGTCGTAACACTCAATGCGCAAAGGAGCCTCAGGCAAATTCAGCAAGTCCTGCAATTCTGTAAGTGCCCGACTACGACTGTTGTGATCAGACGCCCGTTTCATTCGATGTCGAGCAAACTCATCTGTTGCATTTTTTACGACAGTCGCAAGTAATTCCCGCTTGTCTCCACGCGATGGAACTCGAATTTCAACCTTGGTTCCGCGTTCTTTCGCTAACCATTCCTCCATCGCCAACAGGCTTTCTGGAGCTTGATTTACCAGAACCTCCTTTGGTACGCCAAGTGGTGGCGCATCCCCGTAGATGCTTTCGAGGATTCGGTCCATCAATTGACCGGAGCTCACATCTTCGACTTTGTCGATAATGAATCCGTTGCGACCCATCACTCGTCCTCGTCGCACATAAAAGACTTGTACGGATGCTTCAAATTCATCATCAGCAACTCCGATGACATCAATGTTCTCTGATTGATCTCCAACCATTTGCTGGCGTTCAAGCGCCTTGTTGATATGCGTGAGCCGATCTCTGAACACTGCAGCTCGTTCAAAATCTTGAATCTTTGAGGCTTCCTTCATTTCCAGTTCGATTTTGTTCACGATTTCATCTGAATCGCCGTTCAAAAACCGCTGAAGGTCGTGCACATATTTTGAATACTGCTGGGCTTCAACGTTGCCGACACATGGGCCGCTGCACTTCTCAATGTGGAACAGCAAACACGGTCGACCAAGACGATTGTGTTGCTTGAAGACACCGTTAGAACATGTGCGCACCGGGAATGTTCGCAACACGAGCTCCAATGTGTCTCGAATGACCCAGGCGTTGACATATGGTCCGAAATACTTCGTGCCCTTTCGTCGTCTGCCTCGCATCACCATTGCTCGTGGCCACTCTTCATCGAGCGTGATTGCGAGGAATGGGTAGCTCTTATCATCGCGCAGTCGAATATTGAATCGCGGTCGGTGCTCCTTAATCAGGTTGTATTCAAGAATCAGAGCTTCGACTTCATTGCGAACCTCAATCCACTCCACACTGTTCGCAACTGACATCATCTTTGCTGTGCGCGGATGGAGCGTGTGAGGGTCGGCGAAATAACTACCAACGCGAGATCGAAGGTTTACTGCTTTGCCTACATAGATAACGCCGCCCTGTTCGTCCTTGAATTGATACGAACCCGGCGTATCGGGGATGGGTATCGACGGCCGTTGCACTGCCTACGGCTTCTTTTTCAACAGCGGACCAAGAAATTTGCCGGTGTAGCTGCCCTTCACTTTGGCCACTTCTTCCGGAGTTCCCTCAGCAATAATTCGTCCTCCGCCGTCACCACCTTCAGGACCCATGTCAATAATCCAGTCCGCAGTCTTGATGACGTCCAAGTTGTGTTCAATGACCAAAACCGTATTTCCCGTCTCAACGAGTCGAGCAAGAACGGTAAGCAATCGTCGAACATCCTCAAAATGCAAACCAGTCGTCGGTTCATCTAGAAGGTAAATCGTTTTTCCGGTGCTGCGCTTTGCTAGCTCGGCGGCGAGCTTCACTCGCTGTGCTTCACCTCCCGAAAGCGTCGGAGCTGATTGACCCAGACGTACATATCCCAATCCAACATCCAAGAGTGTCTGCATGTGTCGACCAATACGAGGTTGGTTTGAAAAGAAATCAACCGCTTCCGAAATTGGCATATCGAGAATTTGGGAAATGTTTTTCCCCTTGAACAAGATGTCAAGAGTGTCGCGGTTGTATCGCTCGCCCTTGCACACATCGCAAGTGACATAGACATCGGGCAGGAAGTGCATCTCGATCTTGATGACGCCGTCACCACCTTCAGGACCCATGTCAATAATCCAGTCCGCAGTCTTGATGACGTCCAAGTTGTGTTCAATGACCAAAACCGTATTTCCCGTCT
>JBEGJW010000092.1:0-11257 GCA_041184445.1 Actinomycetota bacterium
ACATGGTGGAATTGTTCGCGTAGGCCGCCAGCATCACGAATCTTCTTTGGCCAACTAAGCGCCATTGCATTACGCGTACCGCCAAAGTGTGAGGCAACTTGTTTCATCCATTGGAATGGCGAATCAAGTGCCCATGCCCAGCCAACATTGAAATGGTTTTCGCACTTTGCTGTACCAAAGTCGTCTATATGTTCCAGCAACCATTCAGGGTCTTCTGGTACACCGTTTTGAAACGATGGCGCGCTCCATGCTCCGTGAATGGTTCCTTCAGCGGAAGCACCATTGTCGCCTGTGATGTACACCACCAAGGTGTTGTCCATAATGTTCAAGCGTTCTAGCGCATCAATCACTCGCCCAACCTGTGCATCGGTGTGCGCAAGAAACCCGGCAAAGGTTTCCATGAGTCGCGAAGCAACTGGCTGGTAACGCTCTGGGTAATCGTTCCAAGCAGGAACTTGTTCTGGGCGTTTCGTCAAGGCTGTATTCGGCGGAATGACCCCGAGTTTCAGCTGACGCTCGTATATTTCTTCACGCAATACATCCCAGCCGTCATCGAATTGACCCTTGAACTTGTCAATCCATTCACGCGCAACATGATGCGGCGCATGCAATGCAGGAGTTGAGAAATACGTAAAGAACGGTTGATTCGGTCGCGATACTTGCTGTCGTTCGATCCATGCAATCGTTTGATCTGCCAAATCTTCAGTGAGGTGATATCCGGGGTTGCCAACATGCGGAGAAATTGGCGTGGTCTGGTCGTAAACCGGTGGTTCCCATTGCGATGACTCCGCACCGATAATTCCGTAGAACTTGTCGAAGCCAAGCCCAGTTGGCCAACGATCAAATGGACCCGCCGGGCTTTGTTCCCATGAAGGCGCAAGGTGCCACTTGCCAAACACCGAAGTTGCGTAACCCGACATTCGCAACACCTGAGCCATAGTTGCTGCTTCGGGCGGAATTGCACTGTCGTAACCAGGAAATGAGTTAGCGATTTCAGTTATGCCGCCCATGTGCACGGCATGGTGGTTGCGACCCGTAAGCATCGCAGCACGTGTTGGAGAACACAGCGCAGTGGTGTGGAACTGGTTGTAGCGAAGTCCAATGTTGGCAATGCGATCAAGGGTTGGCGTTGGCACAGGGCCACCGAAAGTTCCAAACGATCCGAACCCCACGTCGTCGAGCAAAATGAGCACAATGTTTGGCGCACCTTCAGGGGCGCTCTGTCGACCGAGCTTGCTTGGTGTTGACTGAGCAATTAAACGTTCTGCCTTACCTGCGAACTTTGGGGTTCCGAGTGGCAATTTCTGCGCCATTAGGCAACAAGGCCTTTCACATCGAAACAACTCAGCGCTTTGACAGCAGCATCTACGTTTCCCGCAATGACTATTGAGCCATCGGCAACTGCTGCACCAAGCGTTGTTGCACCAGAAAGCACGTTTGTCCATACATCCAGCGAGGTTGTCAGTGTTGCACCAGCGTCGTCGCCCGAATATGGAACTGCCACATAGTTTCGAATATGCAAGCCGGTGGTATTTCCATCGAGTTCAAACTTCAAACGAATGTTGGTTTCACCTACGCGTTCAGGCACAAGCAGCACCCGCAAAATGTGGACTGATTTTTCATAACCCGCACTGAGCAGAGTTGGCTTCCGCAAGTGCACATTCTTCAAGCGCGCAACGTTTGCTGTTCCATCAAGAACACGAGCTCGGGTTATGCACCAGTTTCGAATGTTCGCTGCACTCGTGCGCTGTGCAACCATGCGTAACGCCTTGGCAAGCAACGCGCGGTCTGTTTCTTCTGCACCATCGCTTCGCACTAACCACGACCCAAGCTCCAATGCCCAACGTGCGTCATTTTGGGCAAGTGCATCTGCCACTTGCTTACGCACAACTTCCCTGCCGCCAAACCCAGCAATGAGTTTTGCTGTTCGTTCACTCGGCGGTGTTGGGAACAAATTGGCTTCATCGCCATCAAAAAACCCAAACAAGCCGGTTCGAATTTGACGAACGTGATG
Source organism: Actinomycetota bacterium (assembly GCA_041184445.1). Taxonomy (GTDB): domain Bacteria; phylum Actinomycetota; class Acidimicrobiia; order Acidimicrobiales; family Ilumatobacteraceae; genus UBA3006. The sequence continues at coordinate 2,015 of JBEGJW010000092.1, forward strand.
CTCCACCACGCCGTATAACTCTGATGTCAAATAATCACCATCAAAAGTTTCCGGTAGGTCTACCGATTCCGCAATTTCGGTGCTCGTCATGCCAGCGTTTGTTGCGCGAACCGTTTGGTCCCACATGAACTGAATGGAGTCGCGATACTTCGTAACGCGAGTTGCAATTTCCTGCGCACCTGAAATATGTGGACCGTGTGCGCCAACCAAATGTTCCGCGTTCAGCGATAGCAGGTGATCAATTCCCTTGAGTAAAATTCGTGGATCACGATATTCCTCACCTCGAATGGCGAACACGTTGAACAGCACCGGCCATACCAAGTTGTTCACGGCAACACCTAGCGATGGAATCCAATAGGTCACCGAGTCATCGGCATCCGATGGAGCATGTGTTACCTCAATATTTAGTCCTGCGACGGTGATTGAAGCCTCCGACCCAAACGTGTGCGTTGGCTCAATAAATCCTGGGGTAAACGGCGCATGCTTTGGGTTGCGATAAAAGTGACCCAAGCCAACATTTACACGGCCATCTTCTCCATCTTCGGGAAGTTGCATAGCGAATTGTTCAACTAAACCGCGACCGTATGCAGGAGCAATTTCGCTCGCAGTGCGACGGCGATTTTCGGCAATCTTTTCGTGTCCCCAAATAGGAACCTCCTTGCCCCCGTTTGCAGCAACAACCGCTTTAGTTCCATCGACATAATGAAAATGCGTGTACATCACCGCCACAATCGGGCGTGTTGTCACATTGCGCAGCTCGGAAATCGCCTCATTCATTTCCTCAATAGATTCACCTGTGTCTATTGCAATAATTCCGTCTGGTGCATCAATGAACGACTGATTCGACAATCCATTACCAACAAAGCACCACACACCAGGCCGCACTTCACTAAATGAACGGGCTAAACGGCGCGACTGCTCAACATGTAATTCGTGAGCAATTTGGCCACCCGTGAGCGTTACTGACTTCGAAGCATTTGGTTCGAAGCTTCGTGTCCGACGCGCCATGAAGTACTCGTATTCTGCGCTTACGCGCCTAGTTTGCGGAAAAAATCTGGTGGCGCGACGACATCGTCACGCGTGAGCTGGTTGACATGCGACTTACCAATGCCGAGAAGTGCAGAATCAATACCACCACGAATTACATCGAGCACGTTTTCTACTCCGGCTTGACCATTAGCAGCGAGGCCCCACAAATATGCACGGCCAATCATGACTGCGCGAGCACCAAGCGCCATGGCCTTCACCACATCGCTACCACGACGAATACCACCGTCGAGCAACACATCAATTTGTGAACCAACTGCGTCGGCAATTGCAGGAAGAGCGCGAATAGGCGCTGGAGTTCCATCCAAGTTGTTTCCGCCGTGGTTCGAAACAGAAAGCGCAGTTGCCCCAAGGTCTACCACGCGCTTTGCATCGTCTATACGACTGACGCCTTTCACCATGAACGGTCCGCCCCACTGTTGGCGCAACCATGCAATGTCTTCCCACGTTGGAAGCGTTGTCTGCATCCACTCGTAGTAAGCGCCAAAAAATGTAGGCGCATCTTCACCGGGCTTTTGCATGTTCGGCGCAGTCAAGTCGGGAATGCGACCTGTTTTAGCGAACGACCACAACCATTCGGGCTTCACCAACACTTCAGGTGCAAGCTTGAGCATTGCTTTCAAGTTGATCTTTTCTGGAATCCATGGGCTTCCCCAGTCGCGACCATTGGAAAACGACCAGTCAAGCGTGACAATAAGTCCGGTTGCGCCAGCAGCACGAGCACGCTCCATACGTTGTACCAATGTGTCTTTGTCGCCACACCAATACATCTGAAACAGTGTTTGTGTATTTACGGCAGCAACTTCTTCAACCGACTTGCTTGCGAACGAACTGAGCCCCATTGGAATGCCACGGTTTTGCGCGGCGCGAGCAATAGCAACTTCACCCTGGGGGTGCACTGCCTGAACTCCAGTTGGCGAAATAATGACCGGCATTGACAGTTGTTGACCCATCACGCTCACGGCCATGTCGCGTTGACCTGAGAGGCCTGCAATGTGTGGAGCAAAGCCAAGTTGGTCAAACGAATCCAAGTTGTCTCGACTAGAAAGCCCTTTTTCCGATCCTGCAACTAACGCGCCATATACCGACTTCGGCAAGCGCTTTTGCGCTCTGCGCTGAGCCTCGGCGACCGTTTCGAACCATGCATTTGCCATGCATGCATCCTATTTGAGGCGAGCTTTATCTCAATAAGCCGGCTCAGTCGTCACGCCGAATATGGGTAAGCAGTCCACCTACATAGGTAATTTCGTAGTTGCTGGCCGATGCACCACTACAGAAGGTTTTATACGTCGTAACTGTTCGATCTTCGGCGAAGACTCCAACTCGAGTGAAATAGTCACTTGAGCATGTTGGGGTAACGGTTAAAACTGCTTGAGTTTCACCGTTCTGAAATGCACTGTAACTAGGAGTCACTACATACAAGCCCGGGTCAGTTGAAATTGTCGCTGATGAGGCAGTTATTACTAAAGGCGCCGGAGTGACCGTAATTTCAATATTTGCTTTCGTTTGGGCCGCTTCGTAAGAAGCAGTTGCATCGATTTCCGCCGAAATAGTGCACGTGCCCACTGCAATTATTCGAACAGTTCCTGATAACTGCGAAACTGTGCACACCTTTTCATTGTTTGAGTAATAACGGACAGTCCCATCTCCTTGCGACGGAGTTGCATCGGAAATTAGGAAATCAGCAGATCCATATTGTTTGGACACTCTCGCCGCCGACCTAAATGAGAGCGACCGACTCTGCAACGGCGTTGTTGTACTTGTTGGAGACGTTGTGGTTGGCGCAATTGTGGTTGATGGCGAAGTCGTTGATGTGGTTGACGTCGTAGTTGTGGTTGTTGTTGTCGTAGTCGTAGTCGTTGTGGTGGTACTTGTAGATTCGGGAACCGTTGTCGTCGTTGTTGTTGTCGTAGTTGAACTGGTTGGCGCTGACGAAGTCGTGGTTGACTCAACAGTTGGCGCAACAGCACGAGTTGGCAATTGCACTGTTGGATCAATCGGATTCAACAGATCTCCAGTTGGGCCCTTTGCTTTAGTGCTTGTTGGAACTAGGTTGTTCACGAAGCTTGCGTCCAACTTCACTCCAGCAACATTTGAAACTTCTGTCGTCCATGATTTGAAACTTCTGTCGTCCATGATCCGCCTGCAGTCTGCGAATAGAGAGTGTTCACTGCTTCTCCCTTATGCAACTTTGCGGCAACATTTCCTCTCAGCACCATTGCACCCTGTGCATTCAGCACTGAAAAGACTGGCAACGGGTTTTCAATTCGCCGTGCACCATGAGTTGATGCATCATCGTCTGAAAACGTTGTAGTAATCCGAATTTGTTGTCCAGCACTCAGCGAAATGGTTGCTGATTGCGGTCCGTTCGTGATGAGTACTTGTGCAGATCCATCTGCAGACAACATTTGGCCTGTCATTGTTGTAGAAGAGCCACTGCTTTGTACCGAAATATCAAAATATGCAGTTGAGGTGTACACAATTCCTGCAACACCAGTCCTATTCACCGAAATGGTGAATGGTCCTTTAGTTCGGTCCCCAACTGCAGTGAAATGCAGTGGACGCGAATCGGCATACGTCATAGGAACATACGCAACAGCGCCCTGACCTGCGCCACCAACAAAGTTGTGTACAGCGAACTTTGACAGCGCAACAGACTTCGGATCTCGCGTATCTACCGAACCAAATTGACTGGTTATTTTCACGCCAGATGAAACATTGCTATTGCCCTTTTGCGTAGCAATGACTGAATACGTTGATCCTTTAATTCCGCGAGTTCCGCCAAGCGAAACATTGAACGGGCCTTTGCGCACCGACATTTCCGTTAGGTCTAATGTGCCTGCGCCAGTTCCAGACCAAGCTGGGTCGGCTGCAGATGGGTTGACACCAGCACCTTTATATGTCCATGACTCATTGGTTGTATTGATCACAACTTTGCGAATTTCATTCGGATAGTTGTTGTCATATACATATATATTTCGAAGGTTGCCATCTTTGGTAACTGCAATAGGAGTTACCGAATGCCCTCCGGCAGCCGAGTACATACCCATGGTGTATCCAACTTTGTTCTTTAAGCCGGTAACTAACTGCGCCGCGATATCAGAAGGCGTGAGTTTGCGATATTTCTGAGCGTTCTCCGCAACTGGTGGTGCCACCTGTGTTGCCCACCAATAACCAATTTGCTTTGCGACCATTGGCTGTTGCAGTTGAATTGTTGCATTAACTCCATTTGGTCGTTGATCGAGGTTGTCGTAAAACCTTTGCGACAAGACTGAAAGGCCTTCACATCTACCGGTCGCCATCGCTGCATTCAGCTGATCTGCGACGGCTTGTGCTCCAGGAAGAATCACACACGTTCCCGAATTGGGATCTACACACACAGCACTAGGGCCAAAAAGTGCAGACATCGTGCTTGCGTCAATACGGTCGTTTGTCGGTTCACCCGCATAATTTGCAAATGAAAAGCCATCGTTTGCAGACCTAAATTTTTGATCTGAACCGAGCAATTCTTTTGTTGAAGCACCTAGTTCCTGCGATACTGCTCCGAAGAATCGGACTGCCTGTGCTGCCGAAAGCCCTGTGCGCCCTGCTATCGAAGACTTTGGACTAGAAGCTTTCCCTTTTGCTGCATCGATGGAAATCGATTGACTGATGCTGGTGGTGTGGTTGTGGTTATAAACCGAAAGCCCAACACATACGCCTAGCAAGGCACCACCACTCGCTATGAGTAGGTAACGCCTTCGCACTATTCGATTCCTACGACCAATTTGATACTGACAACAAGCCACCCACATACGAGATACGGCACCGCTACATGAGGTTGCATATGTGTGGCGCACAACTGATGAAATGTCAAAACCACCTGGAATCTGCACAGAACATGTTGGAAGCGTGGTGAGGACTCCAGAATCTTCGCCGTTCACAAACCCGGAGTATGCAGCAGTCACTACATACAGACGAGGTGAAAACGCGATGGAAGCAGAAGACGCAATGATCGTGAGCGAAGCCTTGTTCACCGTTACAGAAACTGGGATTAATGAGTTTGCAGCCGCATAGGTTCCGCTGGCTGGAATGGAAGCAGAAATTTCACAATTTCCTGTTCCAACAATGGCAACCTGACCGCTCGTTGAACCCACGGTACATATCAATGAATTTGAAGATGAATAGGTAACTCCACCGCCTCCAATTGAGGCAGTTGCTGAGACCACAAAAGGCGAATCGCCGTAAGTCTTCACCGCAGAAGTTGAAGTAAACGTAACTGTCCGTGGAACTGATCCAGGCGCAATCGTTGTCGATGTCGATGTCGTCGATGTCGTCGAAGTTGTAGACGTTGAATTTGTCGTTGGTACTGCACCAGTAGTTGAAGGTGAAAGCACAATTGGAGGAGCAGGCGGTGAAACAACCGAAGTTGAAGTTGATGGATCGCCTCCCGCAACTGAGGTGGACGTCGTACCCGTAGGAGCAATACCACGAGTAGGAAGCACCAGACCAGGTGCCTTGCCATTCTTTGTCTTCTTGCCAATGTTGGAAACAAGACTTGAAGGTGATTCCCCATCAAGCGTTGTCGTCGTTACATAATCTCCACTTAATACGGTGGTCTCTGAACTAGCTATTGGCGAATTATTGCGGCTTGCAAACAAGACAACCGGCGTCGAAAGCGCAACGACTGAAGCGGCAGCAATTGCAAGCGCTTTTGCACTTGCAATTTTTTTCTTGTGAAACCAAGCGAACGCACCTTTTCGCCGTTCCTTCTCTTCAACTTCTACATCAAAGAGTTCGTTCATGTCGTCTTGCACGCGAAGTGTCTAATCCATGCACGAACGCTTGGACAAACCCAAATCTCTCTTGGATCTCTCTTGGAAAAGGGATAACCCTTAACTTTCTCAAGAGTTCGATGGATGCGCCGATCTTTAAGCAGCACTTCACTCGTCTGATGGTTAACAATGTGTGTTGTGTGTTATCACCTGTTACATAAGGGATAACATATTCATCATGAAGGGAGGACCCGTGAAAAAGCGAATTGCGATACTTGCAACAACACTTGCACTTGGAATCTCCTCTCCTGCTCTTGCAATTAGTTCTTCACCACTTCGCGCGCAGACGCAACCATCTACGAAGTCGCAACCAGTAAAAAAATCAAAACGTTCACCACGTATGGCTTCAGCCTCTGGTTTTAACCCTTCGGTTAATGGATTCTCATTCGCCAACTGGCAGAGCGGTTCACTTTCAGAAGAAACCAGCATTTCTCTACTCATTCAGCTATTTGGTGAACAATCGATATGCCAGACAGTGAGTGTCGATCATTCTTGCACCCCTTATCCAAAAGCAAAAGCTTTTAGCCAACAGTTCGCCGACACCATTGCCTTCGGTCGTTGCGAGGGAATGGTGGTACTCGCAAGCAGCTTGTACGCAAGCGGTAAGCCAGCTGCAGGTCTCAGCCAACAAGCAGTTGACTCGAGCATTTTGTATTGGTGGGCAAGTCAAATACTTCCATCGGTTACCGCCGCCAGCGAGAGCTCCAAGCAACTTGCACCAACTGAGCTGCTTCCATTAATTGCAAACGGCATCGCAAACGGTTCATCCAGCACGCTTGGTCTGTACTTCCAAGGCCTCGGACACACCTTGCTCCCAATAAAGCAAATGCAAAACGGAAACGTTGTAACTGTCGATGTGTACGACAGCAACACCCCGAACACCACACAACACGTGCTCATCAATACAGCGAAAAACTCATGGAGTTACACAGCTGTCGATTCAAGTGGAAACACTGTGATGAATTGGACCGGCATTGGCGCGGGAACTCTTGATGTTGTTCCCATGTCGGCTCGTCAACCCCAAGCCACTAGTTACTTCGCGCAATAACGTGTTCTACTGCTGAACTACAGGGAACCCGATTGTAATTATTCGCACGTTATCCAAGGTTTCCAGCGAGGAAATACCCCCATACAGTGATGTGGTCTTTTCCATGATCACCATTGGTGGAATCAGCATCACTCCGCCATTCATCGCTCCGTACGGCATTGAGTAAGTTCCATCAATGAATTCGTCAACAGGTAGGCCGACCTTCCTGCTAATGATTAACTTCACGTATTCAGTGTCAGAATCCGTCTTTTGCAAATCGATAAATACATCAACTGGGCAAATTTCAACTTGCAAATAATGATTTGCCCATGCATTCAACATCGCCCGATAAATCCAATACAAAACAATGCCTTCAACAGCAACACGTTGAAATTCTGGAACAACGCTATTGATATGCAGTTTGGAAAGTTGTTCCGGTGTAAGCCGCAGTGAAGAAATTGCAGCACTCAGTGCAACGCCTGGTAACGATGAGCTCTTATATCCTTCGGCTTCTAGTCCATCTGGGTAAAAGAGGTGAGAAAACTCATTCAAACTTCGAACACTAAGGTCGGCTTTCTTTAGCGCAGACTGAATTCTTTCTTTGGCATCAAGAAAGTGGTTGTCAATGTTTGACTTGAGTTGCAACAATTCAGACTGCAGGCCAATTACTGCTAAAGACCCGTTGATGTCATGAATAATTTTCTGCAAAATAACGGATTGCGCCCCGTATTGTCCTTGCGCTTGAAAGAAGCGGAGCGATCCAATCGACAGCACGAGTAATGCACCATCAAATCCCGCAAACTCAAATGGATTGAATGAACTTTCAATGCACAAATATCCAGTAAAGATTCCAAATACATCTGAGATTTTTCTGCAATACAACTTTGAACCTTCGCTGATTTTCTCTGGATTTTCAAAGATGTACTCTGCGTCAAGATCCACCCAACCTCGAGCTTTGGCAACTGATGTAAAGTCGCCAAAATTCATTCCTTTTTCAGCGGAAGCCCGCCAATACTCATAATCCATAAACATTGAACTTGATCCATATGTGCCGATTGTTAGTGGACTTGAGTCCTCTGTTCCATTTAAAGCAGCTACGTAGACCACACTTCGTGCACGAGTGAGATTGCATACAGACCGCGCTACAGAAAAGGCAATATCGTCTGCAGAGGTTGCTTTGGAAAATATGTGTAGTACTTCAGAAATTTCGGCCCGGAGAATATTTTCATGACGCACTCGATTATCTATGTCAGTCATTTATTCCCCCCCCGAAAATCGTTTGTTGAGCAATTCAGAAACTGTTTGAACTTGGTACGGAATGGATACAAGTAACTCCACTCCGTCTGAAATATTGCTGATTGACATTGTTCCGTCAAATTTTTGCATAAAGGATTCAATAACCGAAAGACCTAATCCTGCTTTCACCTTTTCGCCGACTGGAGACCCGTTATCTCGAATAGATATTCGAACTGTGTTGTCATCAACACGAACTTCCACACCAATTCGTGTTGTATCCGACTTCTTTTCGGCATTTGCAACCGCTTCTTCAATGATCCGATATGTGGCATACGCGATTTCGGCGCCTAAATGCAGTCTTAATTTGCGTTGATTTGCAGGCAATGCGGAACCCGATTGCTCCCTCGACCAAATGGGAAACCCTACATCTGCCGCATTGGTAAGTCGCTCGTCCAATACAAGTTCTGCACGACCATCAAGCAACGTCTCAAGTGCTACCTCAAGTGAAATGGCGAGGCCGGGTGGATACAAGTCATGAGAATATTTACGTACATATTCCTCGCTTATTTCGTCTATCTGTTGAGATATCAAATCTAAGTCTGTAATTTCCCTGGTTCGTATATCTCTGGCTAGGCGCGTGAGCTGCGGCTGCAATTTGCCGTGAAGCCAAGCGCCAACTTCTTCGCGAGTTTCGTTGTCGATTCTGAATAGCAATTCTCGTGTACTGATGTACCTGCCCTGTAGATCCTCTTTGTCTTGCAAGGACTTTGCATAGTTCATGTTGTGTTGCGCTTAGCCAAGTCCACCGCACCTACAACAAACGTAATCGCGATAAGAGTTCCAACTACAGCGTTGAGCATGCGTAGAAATTGCAGTTTTCCACTTGCTTGATCATCGAGAAGAACTACTGAAACCACTTCAAGTGAAATAAATATGACAAACGCTGCAAGCCGATATACATATGAACGATCTCGCTTAAGTGTTCGAAGCAATGAGAGGGTGTTAGCCATGATTGACCATTTCACCAATGACGTCTTTTGCTGCTTCAATAATTTGCTCCTCATTGAGCCGCGAAGTTTTCTGCAGGGCGGCCCAACCTTTTGGATGTGACTTGCGGAG
>JBEGJW010000093.1:0-5174 GCA_041184445.1 Actinomycetota bacterium
TGAGGCGCGACGCATGGTGCGCGAAATTTCAGACAAATACAGTCTCGATCTCGACCCTGATGCGGTCATAGAAGACTTGCCGGTTGGTGTTCAGCAGCGAGTGGAAATTGTGAAGGTTCTATTGCGCGATGCAAAGGTTGTGGTTTTTGACGAACCGACGGCAGTGCTTACACCAAGCGAAATCATTGAGTTCTTTGAAATCGTAAAGACGCTGGTTTCTGCAGGACGTGGTGTTGTGTTTATTACGCACAAACTGAAAGAAGCGCTCAACATTGCAGATCGAATCGCTGTATTGCGACGAGGCAAAGTTGTCGGAGAAGTGGATCCGAAAACTGCTACTGAATCACAGATTGCAGAAATGATGGTTGGTCGTCCAGTGCAGCTAACCGTGAATAAGAACCAGGCAACTGCCGGAGACGTGGTGTTGAAAGTAACTGACCTCACGGTGCTTGACGCCGACGGCAGAACACATGTTGAGAACGTCTCGTTCGAAGTTCGAGCAGGCGAAATAGTGGGAGTTGCAGGAGTTCAAGGAAACGGTCAAACGGAGTTGGTGGAGGCGCTTACTGGGCTGCGTAAAGCAACCGGAGGCACAATCACGCTCGATGGCAAAGACCTCACGCACTCCAATCCTCGTGAACGTCACCAGTTGGGAATGGCGCATATTCCTGAAGACCGCCAGCGGCAGGGCTTGGTTGGCGGATTAAGCGTTGCTGAAAACTTGGTTCTCACTCGCTATCACGATGATCAGTTTTCACATGGAGTGGTTGTTGACTGGGACGCCGCAAACATCATTGCGGACAGCTTGATTAGTGAATATGACATTCGAACACCAAATAAAGAAACTGGCGTCGGAACGCTTTCAGGGGGAAATCAGCAGAAGGTGATCGTGGCCCGAGAACTGAGTCGAGACTTGCGTCTAACAATCGCGGCCCAGCCAACTCGTGGAGTGGACGTAGGAAGTATTGAATACATTCACTCGCGAATTGTTAAAGAGCGCGACGCGGGGACAGCGGTGCTAATTGTCAGCACCGAACTAGAAGAAGTAATGGCTCTCTCCGATCGATTGTTGGTGATGTATCGCGGGCGTGTGGTTGCTGAACTTGACCCGAAGAAGGTGACACCAATGGAAGTCGGTTTGTATATGGCCGGTTCACGACCAGATAGTGCGGTGAGCGCATGAAGAAGTTGTTCAACAAAATAGGCGAGCGCCTCAATCGAGTGAGCTCGATGAAGCTCACGCTTCTTGCAGTGTTATCGGCGCTTGTTGTTGGAGCGTTCATTATCATCATCTCCGACGTAGACAAGTTGAAGAATGGCGATATTGTCGGCGCATTCTCCACCGTAGGTAGTGCGTATTGGGCCCTAGTTGTTGGGTCGTTCGGTTCACTTCGGGCGATTTCAAATACCATCAACAGTTCGACACCACTTATTCTCTGCGGAATTTCTGTTGCCATCGCATTTAAGGCAGGGTTGTTCAACATTGGTGCAACGGGTCAGATGCTTGCAGGGGGAATGGCTTCATTGTGGGTGGGGTTCAGCATGCATGGCCCAGGAATTATTCAAGTTCCTCTCGCTGTGCTTGCAGGCGCTATAGGCGGTGCAGCGTTTGGCGCTATTCCCGGAATTTTGAAAGCACGTACGGGAGCGCATGAAGTAATTACCACCATCATGTTGAACAACATGATGGCGTTCTTCATTCTTTGGATGTTGAAAACGAATCTGTTTCAACGTGAAGATCGCACGGACCCAATTTCAAAATTGGTCAGCGCTGAGGGGAAGTTGCCTCGCTTGTTCGGATTTTTGGATGGCCGTTCAGACCTTGTTGCGCACGCCGGCTTCTTTGTTGCGCTTGGAGTAGTTGCTGCTTATTGGTGGTTATTGAAGAAGAGCACAACTGGGTTTGAGTTCCGCGCATACGGTTTGAATGCAGATGCAGCAACGTATGCCGGTATGCACGTAAAGCGACTTACGGTGTTGGCGATGGTCTTCGCGGGAGCCGTTGCGGGCATGGCTGGAGCGGCTGAAGTGCTTGGCACCTATGGTTATGCCTCGGCAAACTTTGCAGGCAATATCGGTTTTGACGCCATTGCTATTGCGTTGCTCGGTCAATCCAGTCCGCTCGGCACATTGTTTGCGGCAATTCTGTTCGGCGCCTTGCAGGCTGGTGGTCGACAGATGCAGGCAAACAGTGATGTGCCTATTGACCTCATTGTTGTGCTGCGCGCATTGATCGTCATGTTCATCGCGGCGCCATTGTTGGTGAAGAGCATCTGGCGTACGAAGTCGGCAACTGTTTCTGCTGGTCAAACATTTAGAGGATGGGGATCATGAGCATCGCAGTCGATATAACAACACCTCTGCTCTCGCTCGAGCAGAAAAAGCGTGCACGCAACGTTGGTTTCTCACTGGTATTCCTTGGATTGATTTCAGCTTTTTTGCTTGCGGGTCGACCAGGAAATGCAGGTTTCAAACTTGTTGATACCTATACGGTGTTTCTTCCTGCTCAACCGTTCGCGCGCGCTCTTGCTGTTGCGTTAGTTGCACTTGGTGCGATACAACTCTTCCGCGGTTTCGGTAAGTGGACCAATGTCGTACTTGCTATCGCTACGGGAACGTTTGTCGTCGCATTCCTATCCTGGGCTGCATCAGGAGGGTCTTTCAGCCTTACTGGAATGTTGCAAGACACAGTGACGCGCAGCGTGCCCATCACGCTTGGTGCAATCGCGGGAATTCTGTGTGAGCGCAGTGGTGTCATCAACATTGCAATTGAAGGACAACTACTTGGCGGAGCATTTGCGGGTGCAGTGGTCGGGTCGTTGTATGGCCCTTGGGCCGGTTTGCTTGGCGCTATTGCAATGGGTGTTGGGCTGTCGGCAATTTTGGCAGTGTTCGCTATTCGCTTCCGCGTGGACCAAGTGATTGTTGGATTTGCAATCAACTTCTTCTCACTTGGATTAACGAGTTTCTTGGCACAGCGAGTGCTGACACCGCACCCTGAGTACAACATCGTGAGGCCTTTCACTCCATACGCAGTGCCGTTGCTTAGCAAGATTCCTGTTATTGGCGTGGTGCTGTTTACGCAAACGCTGTTTGTGTATGTCTCCATTGTTGCCGTGGTGGTGTCTACATGGTTCTTGTATCGAACGCGTTGGGGGCTTCGCACTCGCGCAATTGGTGAGTATCCGCAAGCAGCTGGAACACTTGGCGTCGACGTTATTAAATTGCGCTATCGCAACGTCTGGATCGCTGGTGCAGTGGCCGGATTGGGCGGCGCATGGTGGCCGCTTGGAACAGTTGGTCGATTCGATCAGAACATCACCAACGGTCGTGGCTTTATTGCCCTAGCTGCTGTCATCTTCGGTCGCTGGCACCCAGTGGGTGCGCTTACTGCTGCGTTGGTGTTCGGGCTTTCCGAAGCCATTCAGTTGAAGATGTCAAATCTTGATACGGGAATTCCATCCGAGTTCTTGCTCATGGCGCCATACATCGTGACGCTCATCGTTGTAGCCGGTTTCGTTGGTCGCAGTCGTGCGCCAAAGGCAGCTGGTCAGGCGTACGACGCCAGCAAGTAATCGTTATTTCGACTTAGGTCGAAATGCTTCAACACCATTACCTACATCTAGGTGGGCACCACCAATGATGTCAATGCAATAGGGAATAGCAGGGAGCACCGCATCTAGGCATTGCGCAATAGATGTTGGCTTACCAGGCAAATTCACAATGAGGCATGTGCCCCGAATACCCGCGGTTTGTCGCGACAAGATTGCAGTGGGTACGTATTGCAGGCTTACTTGGCGCATCAGTTCACCGAAGCCTGGCATCATTTTTTCGCACACAGCTTCAGTGGCCTCTGGCGTGATGTCGCGAAGAGCGGGGCCAGTGCCGCCGGTAGTCACGATGAGTGAACAGCCCTCGGTGTCGGCAAGTTCAATTAGCGTTTTCGAAACTATGTCTGTCTCGTCTGGAACGATTCGCGAGACATCTGTCCATTCGCTGATGATGTGTTTGGCAAGGTATTCGCGAATTGCAGGGCCGCCTAAGTCTTCATACACACCTTGAGATGCACGGTCTGAAACCGTTACAACACCAATTCGTGCGACTACCACTGCAGCAACTTGGGGTCGTGTCGGCGACTGGGGCGAGTGAATCGCAATGTAAGTGAACGCAGCACTTGCTTCAATCCATAGCGGAAACCAACACGCTTAAATGCAGCGTTGGAGAGTTTCGTCAAGCGCTCGGTGGTCTGTCGCAAGTTAACGAGAAAAGCCTGTTGCAGCGGGTCGAGTACAAAGGTTGCCGTAGATGCTGCGTAATTGTGGCGTTCGAAATGAAACCATTCATAATCTTCGTGGTACGTCTGTTCAATGAGATCGGCTGTTTCGCGGTCGTATACCTGCTCGGCTTTAATGCCTAAGCCGCTATTCAGGCGTTGCAGTGCAATATTGGTTCCGCCGCGGGCATTCAGCACATCGGCAAGACGTTGCATTTCTCCGTGCTGATCAATGCGAATGAACTCTTGATATTCCAATTGGTTGGAATACAACGTGTTGAACTGAGGTCGGAAGTGGTCGTCAATGGAGAAGGCATCGCGGTCGGCATGAATTGCACGAGCAAACTTTTTGAACGTTGCAGCAACATCCACGCGTCCGTCAACCAGCACGTCCGAACATGCATCGAGAATCAACTTCGGTGTGCCAGGTGCACGCAGGAAGGCGCGATTTTCCCAAGAGGAGTACGCGCGTTTTAATGGGTCGCGAAGTGCAGCTACTCGAAGCCATTCAGGAGACTGAATAACTTCCCACTGTTCTTTGGGCGACATATCAAACATTCGGCGAAGCCCATGCACGCGGTAGTTATGAATAGTCTGTTCCTGCGAAATGTTAGGAGTGATGATTTCAAGAGCTGCTTGCTCGTTGTAGGAACCCTCAATTTGAGAGATCAGCAACTTCAGAGTGCTGCAAGCAACTTTCGTTGTTGGTACATACATCACTTTGATGCGCGGAGCAATTAACGCATAACCGATGAGTTCTGGCAGATGGTCCTGAGGGGTTACTTGCACGTTGTCTATCTTTTCAGGTCGCAACGTAGTAACACGTCACGCAACAATGTCTCAACACACTGATCCAACGATTCACCATTGGCACACAGCGTGAATTCGGGTGCAGTAGGGG
>JBEGJW010000094.1:0-5111 GCA_041184445.1 Actinomycetota bacterium
CAAGCGAGCCAAATACATGGCAGTCACATCGCCTTCCGTATTGGGGTTGGTGCACAAGATGATTTCGGTAATGCCTTCGTCGTCCAATCGGGAAAGCAGTTCACGAATTTTTAGTTGATCGGGGCCTACGCCCTCAAGCGGGTTCATTGCGCCAAGCAGCACGTGATAGCGACCACGGAACTCGCCGGTTTTTTCGATAGCGACAATGTCGCGGGATTCTTCGACCACACACAACACCGTTTGATCACGACGCGAGTCGTCGCAAATGTGACACACCGATCCTTCAGAAAAGTTGAAACACTTCTGACAAAACTGCACCAGTGCTTTTGCTTCGGTGATTGCACTGGCGAGTTTTTCTACATCGTGTGCATCGGTCTTTAACAAATGAAACGCAATGCGTTGCGCAGACTTTGGGCCAACGCCTGGCAAACGACCCAACGCGTCAATGAGTGTTTGCATTGCAGTGGTGTACGCAGATGCCATTGCCGAAATGCCTTGCTAGTTATTTCTTTTTTGCTTGATCAATGACTTGTGAACCAGGGAAAGCCTTGGTCAACTGATCCATTGCTGATGGCATGGCTTTGTTTGGTGCATCCACAATTTCGCTGCGATCTACTTCGTCCGAAATTTCAGTTTCTTGAACCTTTGGTCGAGCATTGCGACCAGTAGGCGATGTTGCATCTTTGTCGACAGTGAATTCGATAGCCAGCGTGCGGCCAGTAACGGTTTCGAGTTGTGCAACAACAACTGGAATATGTTCTAGTGCCTTCTTCATATGCATTTCGTTTGGCGCGGCTAACGACAACGTGGTGTCATTGCACGATTGCGGAGTAACAGCCGAATACAACGCGCGTACAAAAGGCTTCAATCCGGTAAGCACTTCTGGCCACTTGGCAACTACTTGTGAATCGGATGCTGGCTCTGATGGCTTCGTTGGTTGTGCAGGCGCTGGCGCAGGTGTGGCAACTGCTGGTTGCGCAACAGGTGCAGGAGTGTTGGCTTGTGGCATGCGTGCCTTGCCACCCACTTGCACTTTGCCTGTTGCAGGGTTAACCGGAACAGGTTTTGCTACCGGTCCTGTTGCATCCGCTGCGCGAACAACACCGGCTTCCAAACGCTCAAGTCGGCCAATGATTGCTGCAATATCGCCACCCAAAGTTTGGTTGGTCAGTTTTACCAATGACACTTCGAGCAGCAAACGTGCATCGGGCGCATGGCGCATTTCAATGAGTGATTCGCCCAACACTTCAATACTGCGCACCAATGTGCTTGCACCAAGCTTGCGTGCTTGATCGGCAACGATCGTTGCGCGTTGCTCAGGAAGTTGCACAAGTTCTGGCGCCATGATCGACAAGAAGCATTCGCGAAGATGTCGAACAATTTCTTCGGTCAGTGATCGCGGGTCGTTGCCCTGCTGAATAGAAAACGCAGTGGCGGCAAGTGCGCGTGCTGGGTCTTGTTCGCTGATGGCTTCAATAAATTCATCAGACGACATTTGCTCGCCAACTTCGCCACCACCGGCCGCAATGAGCTCGAGTGCTGACAACGTGTCTCGTGCAGAACCGCCGCCTTGCACAAGCACGTGCGCAATTGCATCTTCGCTGACTTTTAAGTTGGCGTCTTTAATGACCCAACGCACATGTTCTTCGAGGTCGTGCAATGGCAACAAATGAAACTGCAAGTGCTGCGTGCGTGAGCGAATGGTTTCGCTTACCTTCTGCGGGTCGGTAGTTGCCAACACGAACACCACGTGTGGTGGTGGTTCTTCAAGCGTTTTCAGTAGCGCTGCTTCTGCTGCCTTCGACAACATATGCACTTCGTCCAAAATAAACACGCGGTGGCGACCAGGGTTGCCAAGCGACGAGCGCTCAATGAGGTCGCGCATGTTTTCGACACCGTTGTTGCTGGCAGCGTCCAGTTCTAAAACGTCGTATGAGTTGCCGCTGTCGATGGAACCGCACGAGTTACAAATGCCGCATGGCTCGCCTTCTTCAGGCGACTCGCAGTTCAACACCTTGGCCAGAATGCGGGCCGTTGAGGTTTTGCCCGTGCCACGTGGGCCAGAGAACAAATAGGCCTGTCCTTCACGATGATTGATGACGGCATTGCGCAAAGCGCGGACCACATGCTCTTGACCCTTTAGTTCGTCGAAGCGACGAGGGCGATAGCGACGGTAAAGAGATTGGACAGCCATTGCCTGCGAGCCTACCTACGAGGTGGTTCACGGTCAGATTTGGCTACCGTCTAGGTGACGCCATGACGAAAATCCTGCCTGTTCTACGCCGTAAATCGGTCCGCCTGGTGTGTGGCCTTGGCCTCCTAGCCGCGGTCGCCGGCACGTTTGCTCCCTCAGCATTTGCCGCCGCTGGCCCTAACGAAGTCATTTCGTCGAACCCTGCTTCGGGTTCCACATTGCAAGTTCCGCCAACACAAATTCAGCTCACGTTCCGTGCAGCTGTGGAAGGCGACTTGGCCGTTGAACTGTTATGTGGCCCAAATGCCGATGTGCCTGTTGCGCTCAGCGCACCAGCAACCGAGGACAAATTGGTTTTTGCAATTCCATTACTTGGTCAACAACCAGAAAACGGTCAATGCGTTATTAAGTGGAGCATCGCATCGTCAAACTCTGCTGGGTCGATTTCGTTTGCGTTAGCAGTTTCTCAAGACAACACCGCCATTGCAACCGAGACCACCGTTGTTGCACCTGGTGAAACGGTCACAGCAATTGGTGAAACCGTCACCACATTTTCGGGTGCTGGTCGCAAGACCGGAATCGTGTTGGGCTTATTGCGCATTGCGGAATACTTGTTTGTGTCCGCATTATTTGGCGGACTCATTTTGATGTTGCTCGCGTGGCCAGAAGGAACCGAGTACCCAATTTGTTTGCGCTTCTTCAAACTGACGTGGTTGCTTTCGATCGTGACCATGTACTTAATCGTGGCCATGAACACCTTCCGTCATTCCAACGACGGGTTTGCCAGCGCGCTAAGCCCGTTTAGTTGGTTTGGTCACACAGGTGGCAGTGCTGGCGCAATATTGATTTTGCGATTTGTGTTAGTTGCTGCAGCGTTTTGGGTTGCATTTGACCCAGAGAAAATCGTTGACCCAACAACGCAAGTTCCTGCACTCACCATTGTGACGTTGATGATGGCAACGTACGGGCTTACGCGTGTTGGTCAGAACGTTTCATTCTTGAATTATGTATTTGGTGTTGGACACGCTCTCAGTATTGGGTTGTGGTTGGGCGGAATGATTTTGTTGGTACGCACAGTGCTAACCGGCCCAGGTGACTCCGACCTTGTGCAAGCAATACTCGGCTTCACCAAAATTTCTGGCCCACTTATGATCGTTGGCGTAATTACCGGTTTCATTCAAATGTTGTTACTCGACGGTTTAGCAATTTTCACTTCCGGCCACGGTCGACTCGGAATTTTGGGCATGGTGTTTAGCGCACTGATGATTTTCCTTGCGCTGATGCTGAAGAGTTTTGTTGCTACGAAGTTTGCGCGAATTGAAAACCTGACTGGAAAAATGGCGTGGCGCTTGCGCCGTGTGCTCACTGCAGAAATCGTCATCGGCATTGTGGTGCTTGCACTCACATCGTGGATGATTCCCATGAAGCCACCACAAGCAAATGCTGCAGTCATTAAGTCGAGTGTTGCTTACGAGTTCCGTGAAGAGCTACAAAACGATCGCTTCCACATTGTGTTGTCTATTTCGCCAGCAACAACTGGCACGAATGCAATGCGTATTGAATTGTTGAACCCCAAGCGCGTCAACAACTTCACCATTAAATTGATTCCACCAGACCCAGCGTTCGAGGGCATTGAAATCAACGTGCCATTGAAGCGTCGTGGCGCGGCCATTGTTGCCTACGACGGACTCTTCAATTTGAAGGTGGCCGGCGTGTGGTCTATTGAAGTTACGGGAGCCACCACCACGGGTGAAATGGTTCCACTTGCCACCACGCTTACCGTGGTGCAGTCGACCACCCCAGAAACCACAGTTCCCGAGACAACTGTTCCCGCAGTACCCACCACCGTCGGCGGCTGAACCCCGCTTGGGCACTAGCGTCTAGCGCGTGAGTAGCAACGCCATGGACGCCAAACTGCAAGACCTTCAAGCCCGCAAAGAACAGGCGTACAACGCTGGTTCGCCACGCTCGGTAGAGCGTCAACACGAAAAGGGCAAGCTGCTCGCACGTGAGCGCATTACTACCCTGCTCGACCCTGAAAGCTTTCACGAACTCGACTTGCTTGCGCGTCACCGCGCACATGCAGCCGGCCTTGAAGAGCGCCCGTATACCGACGGTGTCATTACTGGTTGGGGAACCATCGACGGTCGCAAAGTGTTTGTGTACAGCCAAGACTTCACCGTGTTTGGTGGAGCGCTCGGCGAAGTGTTCGCCGAAAAAATTCACAAACTGATGGACTTAGCGCTGAAAGTTGGCGCTCCAATTATTGGTTTGAACGACGGTGCAGGTGCGCGCATTCAAGAAGGCGTGGTGTCGCTTGCCAGTTACGGCGGCATCTTCCATCGCAATGTGCAGGCATCGGGTGTGATCCCACAAATTTCGGTAATCCTTGGACCATGCGCAGGTGGCGCCGTGTACTCGCCAGCCATGACCGACTTTATTTTCATGGTGCGCGAAACCAGCCACATGTTTATTACTGGTCCAGACGTTGTAAAAACCGTGACCGGCGAAGAAGTAACGCTTGAAGAACTTGGTGGCGCAATGAGCCACGCTTCGAAGAGCGGTGTTGCAACATTTGTAAGCGCCGACGAACAGTCGTGCTTGCAAGACGTGCGCTACTTGCTCAGCTTCTTGCCACAAAACAATTTGTCTGAAGTTCCTGCAGGTGATGCAACTGATGACCCAACACGGTTGTGTGAATCGTTGCGCACCATTCTTCCTGCTTCGGCCAACCAGCCATACGACATGAAGAAGGTCATTGCCGAAGTCATGGACGATGGCGAGTTCTTTGAGTACTTCCCACATTGGGCAAAGAGCATTGTGTGTGGTTTTTCGCGCTTGAATGGCCAAGCAGTTGGTGTTGTTGGCAACCAGCCAATGGTGTTGGCTGGCGTGCTCGACATTGAAAGCAGCGAAA
>JBEGJW010000095.1:0-5764 GCA_041184445.1 Actinomycetota bacterium
GTGTGCATTAATTACGACATTGCATGGTTTAAGAACAACAACATTGCTCCACCGATGACTCTCGATGCGCTCACCAGCAGCACCTACGCAAACCTGCTCGTGGTGCCAAGTGCAATTACTTCCTCGCCAGGCCTTGCATTCTTCCTAGCCACGGTTGCAGAATTCGGAGAAAACGGCTGGCAGGACTATTGGAAAGCATTGCGAGAAAACGGAGTGCTCGTCGTTGATGGTTGGACGCAGGCATACAGCACAGAATTCTCTGGCTCTACAGGAAAAGGTGAGCGCCCAATTGTGGTGAGCTACAGCAGTAGCCCTGCCGCAGAGGTGCTGTATTCGAACCCACCAACCGATGTTGCACCAACTGGTGTTGCTCCCCTTACTTGCTTTGGACAGATTGAGTACGCAGGTGTGCTGCGCGGAACCAAGCACAAGTTTGAAGCACAAATGCTTATTGATTACCTCACTGATATCGCTTTTCAAAGCGACCTTCCTCTCACACAGTTTGTCTTTCCAGTAAATGCAAACGCAGCGGTTCCAGAAACGTTTACGCGTTACATTTCGCGACCAGAAAGTCCGCTCACTATTGAGTACGACGTGATCGCCAAGAACCGTGCAACGTGGCTCGATGAGTGGTCAACCATCGTTTTTAAATAGACCAACCACATGATTGCCTCGCCGTACCCCAAGAGCACACGGTGGCTAATCATCGCTCCAGCATTGTTTTTATTGGTTTTCTTGGCCATTCCAACTGCAGTAATAGTCCAGCGTGGCGCGAGTGCCGATGCTTTTTCAAACATCATTTCCAGCTCTGGATTCAGACGAATTGCATGGTTCACCTTGTGGCAAACCGCGCTGAGCACAGTGCTTACCATCGCATGTGCTCTTCCCGTGACATTTGTACTTTCGCGCTTCTCTTTTGGTGGTAAACGACTGCTACTTGCTCTCGTTACTGCGCCATTCCTGTTGCCGACCGTTGTTGTGGGAACTGCGTTATTTGCGTTACTTCCCAGCCAGTTGCACTACACCGCATTCGCCATCATCGTTGCTCACGTCTTTTTCAATATGGCAGTAGTCGTACGTCTCGTAATGCCGCGTTGGTCACAAATCGATCCGGAGCTCATTCATGCGGCACACACACTTGGTGCTTCTACCTTTCGCACATTTCGCACCATTACATTCCCACTCATTCGGCCGGCTCTCAGTTTTGCCAGCACCGCAGTGGCATTGTTTTGTTTTACATCGTTTGGCGCAGTTCGAATATTGGGCGGACCCGCGTACTCAACATTAGAAACCGAAATCTATGTTCGATCAGTACAACTTGGCGACCTAAACGGCGCTGTCGCAATTAGCATCATCCAAACAATTTTTCTCATTGGCGTGCTGTATGCCTGGACAAAATTTGGTCGCCACCACACATCACCTCTCACCGTCAGTGTTCAAGCTGCACGGCCGAAAGGAACAACGCAGATTGCGTTAGTTGCCAGTATTACCTTTATCACTGGAGTGATCGCACTACTTCCACTCATTGCAGTTGCTTGGAGGTCGACTTCCGGTTGGTCACATGTGTTGTCGCGCGACACTATGAACGCATTATTTATTAGCACGAGGTTTGCAATTGTTGCTTCGCTCATTGCCACCGTTCTGGGAACGATGATTGCTCTTGCAATTGCCTACGAGTCAACTTCGTCTCAACTGCTCGAAACCATCACTTCATTACCTCTCATGATTTCTGCGGTCACCGTTGGTCTTGGAATCCTGATCACGTTTGACCACAGTCCAATTGAATTTCGATCCACATGGTGGATAACGCCTATTGCACATTCACTGATTGCAATTCCACTGGTTATTCGCACGGTTTTACCAGTAGCCCGGGCAATTCCTCAAGATCTTCGTGATGCTGCAGCAACACTTGGCTCAAACTTGAAAGACCAGTGGATACGAATTGATTTGCCATTACTGAGAAGGTGTTTAGCGACTGCATTCGCGCTTTCGGCAGCTGTTTCGCTTGGCGAATTTGGTGCCACAAGCTTCCTCACTCGCCGCACTAGCGAAACACTTCCTGTATCTATTGCTCGCCTGCTTTCTCGCCCTGGCGATACCCAACACGCCGAAGCTTTTGCGCTCTCAACGCTGTTTTTCGTGTTTAGCATTGGTGCCGTATACATCGCCGAAACTGCGCGTGCTACACGAACAAAGACTCACTAATGCTCAAGATCAACGACCTCACCATTCACTACGAGAACGAAGTGATTCTTGACGGCGTATGCCTGGAAGTTGCCACGGGTGAAGTGGTGTCGCTCGTTGGACCAAGCGGAGAAGGAAAGACCACCCTGCTTCGTGTTATCGCAGGAATCGAACGCGCAGAATCTGGAACGGTCAGTGTTGATGGAACCGATGTCACGCACCTTCCAACTCATAAGCGCGGCATTGGCTTGGTATTTCAGGACAACCAACTCTTCCCTCACCTATCCATTGGCGAAAACATTGCATATGCACTGCGCGGGTTGAGCAAACACGAACAATTTCAACGCGTGAACGAATTACTCGCACTCGTTGGTTTGGATGGTTTGGCAGATCGCGATGTCACCGTTATTTCAGGTGGCGAAGCAAAGCGTGTTGCAGTTGCGCGATCACTCGCCGCGAACCCAAAGGTACTTCTGCTCGACGAACCACTCAGCGGTCTTGACGGCGAACTGCACGATCGCTTATTGCGCGACCTTTCTACCCTGCTCGCCGAGCGCAACACCACCGTTGTGCATGTGACCCACGATCGCAACGAGGCCAGTTTGTTTGCGGATCGCATTGTTGATATTCGTTCGCTGCATCGACCAAGCAGAGTTACACAAATCTCTACCGAAGATCTCCTTCCATTGCGCATGGCAGTACTTCGTGATGGAACACCATCACAAGACCCTCGGTATAAACAAGATGAATACCCTGGTTGCGTTCATTTAGGTATCTATGAGAACCAAGAGCTGATTGCCTGTTCGTCGTGGATTCCACAAGAGTGGCCGTTGGACGAACACCTTCCGGCTGTACAGCTAAAAGGAATGGCAGTGGCCAAGCACCTTCAGGGAAGTGGAGTTGGTGCAGAACTGCTGAGCGCTGGAGTAAAGCGTGCCGAAGACGACGGCGCGCATTACATCTGGGCCAGGGCACGCGACAGCGCGATCAAGTTTTATACACAAAATGGTTTTACCGTTTTTGGAGAGCAATTTGTTGACGAAGCAACCGGCATGGGCCACCACTTGGTGATGAAGGTAACTACTCGCCAACCTTGACATCGGCGGTGAACAACACCGTGCGCGACGGGTCTGGTTTCACCAGAAACTCGATATGCCATGTTCCAGAAAATGCAAAATTCACAATTGCGGTGTAGTGATTTGGCCCAGTTCGCTCTAGTTCTATTGGCCCATTTGGAATGTTCTGACTTGGCAACGCCATTCGAGCGCTTACCGAAGTCATTTGGGCAAACGAGCCAACCAGCGATCCCATGGATACATGAATTTCCGCTGCTCCCACTCGCGCAGGAGTAACCGTGATGTCTGCAATGAGTCCAGATTGCTTCAGCGAAAACACAACTGGCGCATTTGATGACTGCACACGTGGTGGCAGCGCTACAAGCACTGCCGTAATACCCACCACAATGAGTGCAACCAAGGCTTCCACCACTACTGACTGATGCAACTTGGCAGGGCCACTCTTGCGCAACGTTGAACGTGAGAGCGCGCCAATTGAAACAAGTACAAGTACAAGGCCTACTTTAATGACCAGCTTTTGTCCGAATTCAAGAGCAAATACATTGCGTATTCCGCCCATGAGCAACAGCGACTGGACAACTCCTGTAAATGCAATAACTGCAACCGAATATCCAGCCATGCGTGAAAACCACAACATTGATTGTGTTGAACGCAACCAAAACTTTCGATCGATGGTGATGAGGAACAATGCGCCAATCCACAGCGATACCGCAAGCAGGTGCACTACGTCGAGGGAAAAGCTGAGTGCAACCGGAGACTGCCCGCTTGGATGACCAACAGCTGAAAACGTTGCGGCAATTGCGACTGAAGCGCCAAAAGCACAGATTCTCCACGATCGTTTGTCACGTTTATCAAGCGTCATCAGCAACATGGAGAAACCTAAGAGCAATGAAATCCTGAGCAACGTGGCCTGACCAAACAATGTGGACATGGTGTCGCCGAGTAGCGATAGGTCAGTGACGTTGTAGACCTTCACGCCAGATGCATGCGGGCCATAGGCAAAGAGTGCCTCGATGCTTGCCACAATCGCAAACGTCCATGCACCCCACAAACTCATGCGGGTGCGAATAGACAGAGGCTTTTTTGCACCAAACATCACTAGGGCAATGCCGCCGATAAGTGCCAAGACGCCTGCAAACATCACAAACCGAATGATGTTGAACAGATTGTTCAAGCCGTGTTTATGACTTTCGTTTGAATTCAAGATGCTCGTCACATCTGAAGAACTTGTTCCTACCGAAAAGGCAAATGACCCTTGAACAGGGTGCGAGTCAGCAGAAGCAACACGCCACACCACTACCCATGTGCCATCGCCAAGCTTGTCGATATTGGCACGAACCGTCGTGTGATCGTTTGCATCGCGAGTCGGTCGCGCTTCGAACACTTCTTTTCCGTCTTGATCCAAAATTTTGATGCGTGCAAATACCACGCCAACAGATTCGTCAAAATGCAGCACTACTTCGGTGGGAGATGTAGCGAGCCACGAACTTGGCTTTGGATCACTGCCTTCCAACCCGGCATGTGCGCTTGCTGAACTCGCAGGGATGAAAACTGAGAAACAGACTGCAAACAGCGCGATAAGCCATGTGCCTCTTGCGCGCCAGTTCACACCAAAATACTAGTAACTAGGTGGCTTTGGCAGACCTTCAACTTCGGTTCTACCCAAAAACCAAGCAAGGCGTTCATTGGGTGAAAGCTGTAATGCAATATTTGGCACAGGGGTTAACCCCATGGGCTTACTTGCACGCCACATCATGACTTGTCGATCGAGTTCGTAGCGAACGTAGGTGGAATTCCAATTTGCGAACAACGTAAGAACACAATGTCGCTCATAGCAATGGAAGCGCCTGCGCTGTTTATTCCATGCCCCTGCCAACCTTCGCTATTCGTGGCAGCCCATTGGCCTTCAAGTGCATAAATGCTTTTGCGAACACTTGCTACGAGTTCTTCAGCTGAATCTGCAGCGTGCGTTTCAATCCCCTGTTTACGTGCCTTTGCTCCGCCAACGTATTGCTCGCCTACTTCTCCACGTGCTGCACACTGCAACACATGCACATGGCTTTCAGCGTTGCGAGCCAGGTGCGAAAGCACGTGACCACGGGTCCAACCTGGAAGTGCAGAGGGCTCACGGCACTGCTCGTCGGTAAGCGATTCAAGCGACTGCAAGAGTTTCTGGTGCGACTCTGCACAACCCGCAACGTGAATATTAAGAGTGCGGCCAAAATCGTCCATCAACGACAAAGGTAGCGGTTTGGTTAGCGAGTAGTCGTGCGCTGAGGAATAACGACAACGGTGCCATCGTCTTCGTGGTGCACGCGCGCAGAAACACCATAAAACTCGGAGAGAATGTTTGGCTTCAACACTTCTTTTGCCGAGCCTTCTGCCACCCGAGCACCCTGATGCATCAATACCAATCGGTCGGCATACATGCCAGCAAGTGTGAGGTCGTGCATGGCAGAAACAACGGTGAGGCCCTGTTCCCTACGCAGTTTGTCGACTAGTTC
>JBEGJW010000096.1:0-4963 GCA_041184445.1 Actinomycetota bacterium
TCGACCCAGCACCACCTTGATGCTGTCGGCACTCACGCCGCACGCGCTTGGGGCACTCATTGCCCTGTACGAACACTCCGTGTTTGTGCAGGGTTGTGTGTTCGGAATTAATAGTTTTGATCAGTGGGGCGTTGAATTAGGCAAGAAGTTGGCAACCGAAGTTTCTTCTCAGTTATCGGCAACAAGCCAAATGGGCAATACAGACGCATCTACTGCGCAATTAGTGCAGTGGTACAAAAAGCACCGCTTAAACACCTAGTCTGTGCGCTGTGGCGGAGAGGTATTCACAAGCAGAGCGCATGATCAATTTGCTTGCACTGCTGGTGCAACGCACCAAGCCAATGACGCTGAAGCAAATTCGCCAAGATCTTGTTGGTCAATATCCGGAATCTGATACCGCTGCGCGTGCTGCATTTGAGCGTGATAAGGGTGACTTGCGCGCATTGGGAATTCCCATCGAACTCATCACACTCGGTGGCGATCAGGCAGGCGAAGGTGCATACCGAGTAGATCGCAAGAGTTTCGAACTCGGCGATTTAGGTTTGACAGACGAAGAACGATCGGCACTGCAACTTGCCATGGCGACCGTTCGCGTTGGTGCAAGCCATGGCGACGAAGCGTTGTGGAAGCTGGGTGGAGAACGGGCGCTCAATGCGCAATCCACCAGTTTGAACATCCAATTAGATGACGAGCTGATGACCACGCTCGCCGATGGAGTTGTGGAGCACCGAACACTTACTTTTTCGTATAAGGGCGAAACGCGCAATGTAGATCCATACGGCTTGTTGGCGCGCGCCGGATTTTGGTATCTCGTTGGCTATGACCATTTGCGTGCTGATCGCCGCACATTTCGCATCGACCGGATTGACGGCGAGATTTCCGTTGGTGATCGCAGGTCGTTTAATCGACCAAAAGATTTTGATTTACAAAAAGCAGTGCCGACAGAAGCCGAATTGCTCGCGGAAGGTCACGGAGAAGATGCGGTAGCAACCGTGTTGGTGGATGCAAGTTTGGCAAATGGGGTTCGCAACCAATTCGGTAAGCAATCTGTGTTGAAAGAACATGCAGATGGAGGTGTGGAGTTCGCAATTCCGTGTGCGAATCTCACCGCATTTCGCGTGTGGCTGTTTGCCATGGTCGAACATGCAACGGTCATCGGACCACCGCGAGTTCGCGCACAAGTTGTGAATTGGCTTACCGAGCTGGCAGGTGGTCGCTAATGGCCGTGCGTAAATCCCGTCGAGGTCCGCGCGGTGCCGCCGAACGCGTTGAAGGCTTGTTGGTTATGTTGCCGTGGCTCATTAGCCGTAAGCGCGTGAAGCTTGCCGATATGGCAAAGCAGTTCAAGCTGAGCGAAAAAGAACTGATGAACGATTTGATGATGGCTGCAATGTGCGGAGTGCCTCCGTATACGCCAGATGCATTGATTGATGTGTTCGTCGACGAAGGCGAAGTGGTTGCCGAAGTTCCACTGATGTTTTCTCGACCATTGCAGTTGAACTCCGCCGAGCTGTTCGCTCTGCAAGCAATGGGCAGCGCAGCGTTGTCGATGCCCGGAGCTGACAAAAAGGGTCCGCTTGCGTCTGCCCTGAAAAAGCTGCAGCCGCTTTTGCCAAAGGGTGATGCCGTAGTCGAAGTTGATGTGCGGGCTGTGAAGTATTTGGCCGAAGCTCAACACGCAGTTTCTGCTGGGCAGTTTGTTGCCATTGACTACTTCTCGCCAATCTCTGGCACGCATTCGTCGCGCACTATTTTTCCGCGCGCGGTATTTGAACAAATGGGGCATTGGTACGTGCGTGCCGACGACGATCAGTCCGGCGAAATTCGCAACTTCCGAATCGACCGCATTCAGAAGTTCGCACCTACGGGCAACACCTCAGAACCGATCATTGAAGGCATTGAAGCAGAAGTTGATTTCTTTGGAACCGATTTGGAAACCGCAACGCTGCTCGTGCGTCCAGCGGCATTGCGTTTGGTCGAAACGTATCCCTATATTTCGCGTGAACCGCAAGGCGATGGCAGCGTAAAAATTGAAATGGCTGTGGGTTCACAGCAGTGGCTGGGTCGGTTGTTGTTGCGCGGAGGTGATGCCATCGAGGTGCTCGAACCAACCAAATGGGTGAACCTGGGAAAGCACACTGCGCAGGCAGTATTGAAACGTTACAGCTGAGTTATTTCAGCGCGATGGTTACCAGCTGGCTGGCCTCGGCGATGTTTGCTTTGGTTAGCAATATTGGCAACAACCGTGCAGTAACAATTGCATCGGCAAGTGCATCATGATTCGGAACATCGGTTATTCCGTAACGAATGGCAAGTTGGCGCAAGTTATGCGGGTGCGCTTTGTTTGGGTCGAGTGATCGCGAAAGTGTAAGCGTGCAGATGGGATGCTCGACAACAAGTGGATGTCCACAACGTTGAGCCTCTGCTTGAAGAAAACCCAAGTCGAATTTGGCATTGTGGGCAACAAAGGTTGCAGTTTTTAGCTCGTCTGACAAACGATCGAGAGCTTCATGAATGGAAATGCCCTTGCGGAGCTTTCGGCGCGTAATGCCGTGAATATGGTGAGCGCCAAGCCTTCCCGGTTTCCAGAAGCGACGCTTGATGTAGGTAGAGAATTGGCTTTCAATGGTGCCGTCACCGCGCACCACAACAATGCCTAGTTGCAGCATCGAACATGTAGCAGGGGATAATCCGGTCGTTTCAGTATCAACAACTGCGAACCTTGTGTTCGCTAACGATTCGCTCATGTTCGGCACAGTAAGCGAGGGGTGTTCTATTTCGAGGCGAGCGCCTTGGTGAAGGACTCGCGGTCAAAATAGTCGCGCCACAAAGCGATCTTTCCGTTGCTCACCACGAATAACCCAGCAATATCAAGTTCTATCCAGCGGCCGTCCATTTCGAAGCGGTCGGTGCGCTCGTTCATGACCACACCGTGTTCCATGTCGCCATTCGACACTTGATGGTGAATGAGCCATTCGACTTTTGTTGCCGCTGCAAGGAAGTCGGAAAGAATTTGAATCATTGCTTCGCGTCCAAACACCTTGGTGATGGGCACATTGTCGTATTCACAGTCTTCAGACACCATTTCCATAGCTGCGGTGAAGTGACTCTGTTCAATGTTTTCAATAAACCGAGTGACGTATTCGCCTGGATCTGTGATGTTGTCTGTTGCAATTGCCATGCAGACAGTTTGTCAGGCTCATGCAGATGCATGAGCGATAGGGAGTTACGCCGACTTCAGCGCTCTGCTTCGAACTCCAATTGGAGCAGCCATGGTGTAACCAGCAAGGTGACGCTCTTCTTCGTTCTCGCCGCCCCATAGTCCGTACTCGTGATTGTTGCGCGCGAACTCTTTGCATGGCGTTTGAACAGTGCATCCCGCGCATAACGATTTTGCTTTTGCTTCGCGACGCTCGCGCGCTTGCGGGCGTTCTGCTTTAGGTGCGAAGAACAATTTGGTTTTGCCCTTGCAGTTGGCAAATTGTGTCCAGTCAATAAGCGAGCCAATTGGCATGGCCGGATCGACTAGGTCGTCGAGGTATGACTCTGTTGCTGGTGATTCCTTCAGTGACATGACGGGTGCCTTTCACGGTGGGGTTCTATTTAGTACTAAATACTAATCACACGCTAAGGCTTGGGTATCAATATGTCGGTTAGTCGTTTGTCACACGCCAAAAAGGCGCTGTGGGGCTGTTACAGCAGCTCGGCGGCCAGGCTGGCCACGGCACTGCGCTCGCAGGCTGCCAGCGTGATGTGGCCAAAGCAGCGCTGACCAGAAAAAGCGTGAATGAGCACAGCGAGGGCGTTGTTTGATTCGCCCATATACGGGGCATCGATCTGGCTGGTGTCGCCTGTGAATACCACTTTGGTGCCTTCGCCAATGCGAGTGAGGATGGTCTTCAAAGTGGTGGGTTCCAAGTTCTGTGCTTCGTCCACCACGACGAATTGCTGTTGCAGCGAACGACCTCGCAAGAACGTGACGGACTCAAGCGTGAGTTGTCCGCGATCGGTGAGTTCGTCAATCAACCCGCGTGCGTCGCGGCTCGAGCGCTCATCGGTGAGGGCAACGATCGCGTCGTGAATCGCCGACATCCATGGATCAAGTTTTTCGTCCAAGTCGCCAGGCAAGAAGCCAACGTCTGCGCGACCAACGGGAACAAGTGGGCGATACACGGCGAGACGTTCATAGCGACGCTGTTCAACAACTTGTTCGAGTCCTGATGCGATGGCCAGCAATGTCTTACCGGTTCCTGCGCGACCGTCGAGCGCGATCACGTTGATTTCTGGGTCCAACAGCAAGTCGAGGGCGAAACGCTGTTCTTTGCTGCGTGAACGCAAGCCCCACGCTTCAGGAGCAGTTTGCGCCAACAACTTCAGTTCGTTGTCATTGCAACGGGCGAGCGCAGATTGCGAACCACTTCGGAGCACTGCAAAATTATTGTCAACTAAATGTGTGGCGCCAGCAACTTCGCTGACTTCTATTCCGCCGCTGCGATATAGCGAATCAATTTGCGCATTCGTTGTGTCAAACGTTGTCCAACCCATTGGGCGGGAATCTGCACTTGCGCCGACAGGTTGATGTTCTTCAGCAATGAGTCCCATGTGCGCAGCTTTAATACGCAATGCGGCATCGTTTGAAATCATGCGCGTTGGCGAAATGCGAGCTTGTCCGAGTGCCGCACCAATGATCCTGTTGTCTGGAACATCTGGGTCAAGACCGTGTTCAACGAGCAAATTGCGCTGTACGCCATTGACTTCTATTTGCACCGTTCCGCTGTCTGGGCCGTCATGAACGCGCGTTGGAGAGGCGAGTGAACCGCCGGCTTTCTTGCGCAAGTCTTCAATGCTGCGAAGTGCAGTTCGCGCTGAACGACCAACGTCATCCATGCGAGTTTTCAAACCATCAAGTTCTTCAATCACGGTTAACGGAATAACAACATCGCATTCTGCAAAGTTATAAATG
>JBEGJW010000097.1:0-1010 GCA_041184445.1 Actinomycetota bacterium
CGTTTGGCTCGTAATTCACTGGCTAATTCAACCACACATCGGTATCGACAGATATGCGTAATAGCGTGAAATCATGAGAGTGGTGGCAGGCGAACTGCGCGGAAGGAAAATTGAGGCACCAGAGGGCAAAACCACCAGGCCAACCACCGACAAAGCACGCGAAGCAACGTTTAATGCGCTGGGCAGTGCTGGCGTCATTCTTGACGCACATGTAGTGGACGCATTTGCCGGCAGTGGCGCACTTGGCATTGAAGCGTTGTCGCGTGGTGCTGCGCATTGCACATTTATCGAGCGCGATCGTGACGCGCTTGAAGTGTTGAAACGCAACATTGAAACTTTGGGTTTAACCGACCGCGCAACCATTGTTCGTGGTGATGCGATGTCGCAACTTGCCGCCGTGAAGGGTGCAACATTGATCGTTGCCGACCCGCCGTATGACTTTGCAAAATGGCATGAATTACTCGACTTAGTGCAAGCAGATTTTGTGGTGGCCGAGAGCGATCGCGACATGACACTGGAAAACCCTGCAATTACAGGCTGGGAAGTAACCCGCGTAAAGCGTTACGGCAGGGCGTACGTGTCGTTCCTGCAGCGGTTAGCGTAAGAGTCGTTATGGCCGTTGCGTTTTACCCCGGCAGTTTTGACCCATTCCATTTGGGTCACCTGGATGTCGTCGAACAAGCTGTTTCGCTGTTCGGCGAATTGGTCATTGGCGTGATGCACAACCCCGCCAAGCCATCGGGCATGTTTAACCCTGAAGAGCGCGCCGAACTGATTCGCGAAAGCACCGTTCACCTGGGCAACGCCGTATGCGTGGCTACGTATGAAGGCCTTACGGTTGAAGTGGCAGCCCGTATAAACGCCAGCATGATTGTGAAGAGCGCCCGCACCGGAGCCGACTTCGAAATTGAGCAGCAAATGGCGCAAACCAACAACGCAGCCACTGGCATTGAAACCGTGCTGTTGTTTAGCCGCGCCGAGCGTGCCTTCATTTCCAGCACATATATACG
>JBEGJW010000097.1:1020-5955 GCA_041184445.1 Actinomycetota bacterium
CGTTCATTTCCAGCACATATATACGTCAGTTTGCGAACTACACGGGCCCAATTAAGACCCCAATGGTTCCAGCACCGGTGTTGAAGGCATTAGTTGCCAAGCAAAGCAAGGGAGCGAAGTAATGAGTTACGACGATTTTGACGGCGCAATTGAAGAACCTGTACAGGTAGAGCTCGGCGACACCGAGTCGATGCTTGAAGAAGTGATTCACATGATTGCCAGCGCACCGAACGTGCCGCTGTCCAGCACACCACGCATTGATCGCGACCATGTTGTTGGTTTGTTGCAAGACGCACTTGCAATTCTTCCTGAAGAAATTCGCCAAGCACGTTGGATGCTGAAAGAGCGCACCGAGTTTGTGCAAAAGACACAACGCGAAGCCGATGAAATTGTTGAAGCAGCCCGCGCTCAAGCCGAGCGCATGGTGCAACGCACAGAAGTGGTTCGCGCAGCCGAAGCACGTTCACGCCAAGTACTTGAAGCAGGCGAAGCAGATGCACGTCGTATTAAGAACGAACTTGAAGACTTCTTGGATCAACGCCTTGCAAGCTTTGAAATTTTGCTCGATCGCATTACGCGCCAAGTAAGTCAAGGCCGCGAGCGCATGCGCATTGCACCAGTTGTTGAAGAAGAAGCAATTGCACCAGCACGTGATGCCACGGGTGCAACGTTCTTCGATCACGAATCAACCGACCTGTACTAAAACATTTCACATGTCGGCGCCGCTCACGATCAACGTTCTTGAACTGACGCGTCGTGCAGGCACGTTAAAAGATATTGCGGTTAGTTTGCCTGTTGCTGATTTTTTGTTTGGTGACGATCGCATTGTTGCAACACGCGACATAGATGTTGAGTTGCATATTGAAAGCGTGCAAGGCGGACTTGTGGTGCACGGTGAAACTGCGTGCAGTACCACCATGTTGTGTCGCCGTTGTTTGCGAGAAGTTTCGGCCGACATACAAGTGCCAATTGATGAGATTTATCGAAGCGTGCCCGACAACCCAGACGCATACGTTTTGGAAGGGGAGCAGCTGGATTTAATGCCCATGGTTCGTGAGACCGTGTTGCTTGGGCTTCCCGATGCGCCTTTGTGCAAGCCAGATTGCCCCGGTTTATGCCCACAATGTGGCGCAGATATGCAAAGTGACCCCTGCAAATGCCAAGCCCAGCGCACCGATGAGCGCTGGTCGGTACTTGACCAATTACGGGGTCAACTCGGCGACTGAGCCGATAACCTTTGACACCCGAAGACCAAGTTTTTTAAGCGAAAGCCGAGCACGCGATGCCAGTACCAAAGAAAAAGAAATCGAAGATGAAGGGCCGCAGCCACATGGCAGGCGCCTGGAAACTTGGTGCACCAGCACGCAGTGTTTGCCCACGTTGCAGCAACTCGAAGTTGCCACACACTGTTTGTGGAAACTGCGGTTGGTACAAGGGTCGCGTCGCTGTAGACGTTGGCTGATAACTCTTCGGGCCCGCACATGTTGCCCGTTGCAGTAGATGCATTAGGCGGAGACAAAGCTCCCGCCGAAATTGTTGAAGGAGCCAAGCAAGCCGTAGCTGCTGGCATTCCCGTATTACTAGTTGGCCCTGCCGACTTAGCCAATCGTGGTGACTTGCCGTTGCATGTTGCAACCGAATTCATCGACATGCATGAAGACCCTGCAAGTTCGGTGCGCAACAAAAAAGATTCAACGCTTGTCGTTTCTGCAGACTTAGTTCGCGACGGCATTGCAAGCGCAATGATTTCGGCTGGCAATACCGGCGCAACCATGGCCAGCGCACTGTTGCGCATGGGCCGCATTAAAGGCGTGAAGCGCCCAGCCATTGCCACACCAATTCCTGTTCCTGGCAGCACGCCAACCGTCATGTTGGACGCCGGTGCAAACGCAGAGGTTGAAGCCGAATGGATGACACAGTTCGCGGTAATGGGTTCGGTGTATGCCAATGCTCGTTACGGCATTGAACGCCCACGCGTTGGTTTGTTATCCATTGGTGAAGAGCCAGGCAAAGGCGACACGCTGCGCAAGAAGAGTTATGAATTGCTGAGTGCAATGAGCAATATCAACTTCATTGGCAACGTTGAAGGCCGCGACATTATGACGCCAGATGTAGACGTAGTGGTGACCGACGGTTTCACCGGCAACGTTGCGTTGAAAACTCTTGAAGGCACTATGCGCACCATCGTGAAGGAGCTGTTTGCCAGCATTGGCCAACCGCAGTACAAAGAACATGCCGATGCGTTAATGCCTGCGTTGTTGGATTTGTATTCCAAGTTCGACCCCGACTCAACGGGCGGCGCAATTTTGTTGGGCGTAGATGGCGTGTGCATTATTTCGCACGGATCGTCAAGTGCTCGCGCAATGTTGAACGGCATCAAAGTTGCCAAAGACATGGTGGAATGCGACATGGTTGGGCTCATTGCCTCAGCGCTGAAGTCTGATGCCTGATCTTTCGCAGTTGAGCGCCCGGTTGGGCTACGCGTTTACCGATATTTCATTGCTCGAAACGGCCATGCACCACCGTTCGTGGAACGCCGAAAACGAAGGTGGCGAAAGCAATGAACGCTTGGAATTTTTGGGCGACGCCGTACTTGGTTGGGTAGTTGCCGACATTGTGTACACGCAACACAGCGACTTGCCTGAAGGAAAACTGACCGACTTGCGCAAGAGCGTGGTGAACGCGAATGCACTTGCCGAAGTTGCTGTTGATTTAGGCATTGGCGAATATTTGATGTTGGGCAAAGGCGAAGACACTGCTGGTGGCCGCGAGAAGACAAGCATTCTTTCCGACGCACTTGAAGCCGTAATTGGTGCCGTATATATAGACGCCGGCCCACAAGCAACACATGACGTGGTGAGTGCATTGATGGGCAAGCGCATTGTTGATGCCGTTGGTGGGCTTGACCGTTTAGATGCGAAAACGCGATTGCAAGAACTGGCTTCGAAACTTGAAGCGCACATTCACTACAAAGTGGAAGACGAAGGCCCAGACCACGAGAAAATGTTTTTTGCCACCGTGTTTGTTGGCGACCGCGAACTTGGATACGGCGAAGGCAAGTCGAAGAAAGCTGCAGAACAGATTGCCGCAGAAATTGCGTGCGATGTGTTGAACAGCGAACTTCCTGCGTAGCTGCTGGTAAGCAATGCCTGAACTTCCCGAAGTGGAAACCGTTCGACGCGGCATTGAAAGTCATGTTGTTGGCAGGCGCATTATGCGTGTTGAAGTTGGACGCGAACGCACAGTGCGACGCACTAGTCGCGAAGCGTTGATTGACGGTTTGTCGGGCACAACGGTTGTGGCCGCCAACCGCAGAGGAAAGTATTTGTTGTGTCCGCTCGATAGCGGCGAAGAGATGATGATTCACCTGCGCATGAGTGGGCGAGTACTCGTTGCACCTGCAGGAAGCGAGCGACCACCGCACACACATGTGGTGTTGCACTTGCAACCACGTGCTGGAGAAGTTGCGAATGAAATGTGGTTTGTAGACCCGCGCACGTTTGGCGAAGTGGTGGTGTTCGACCCCGCGCGGCTAGATGTTGACATGCCCGACCTTGCAAAGCTTGGTGTTGACCCATTAGTCGATGAGTTCACTCCCGAAATTTTGCGCGAGCAGTTTGCTCGTAAGCGCGGCAACTTGAAAGCAACGCTGCTTGATCAACACGTGATTGCTGGCATAGGAAACATTTATGCCGACGAAATTATGCATCGTGCAAAACTGCGATGGAGTCGCGTGCCGTCAACACTTTCCATGCGCACGTTGGTGCGGCTACACGAAGCCATTGTTCATGTGCTCACCAAAGCAGTGGAAGCAGGTGGCAGCACGCTGGACGACACACAATATGTAGACATAGATGGCGAACAAGGCTGGTTTCAGACCGAGCACCGGGTGTATGGCCGGGCGGGCGAAGTGTGCCTAACGTGCAAAAAAGCCCGTATTTCTCGCACTGTGGTGGCAGGCCGAACCACCTGTTATTGCGCCAACTGCCAGTACTAGTTATCCCCAAGCGGGGGTTGGCGAATCTTTGCAATTGGGCTTTCTCAACTATTCTCGGCGACTGACGTGTTCCTCAAATCGCTGACCCTCAAAGGATTTAAGTCCTTCGCAGACACCACGGTGATGGAACTCGAACCAGGTGTCACCGTTGTGGTGGGGCCAAACGGTTCGGGTAAATCCAACGTGGTGGATGCCATTGCGTGGGTGCTTGGCGCCCAAGCACCATCGTCGGTGCGTTCGCAAAAGATGGACGACGTCATTTTCGCGGGAACGGCAAAGCGCCCAGCACTTGGCCGCGCAGAAGTAATGCTCACCATCGACAACTCCGCTGGCCTCTTGCCAATTGAGTTCACCGAAGTAACCGTCAGTCGTATTTTGTTCCGCAGTGGCGAAAGTGAATACGCCATCAACGGTGTTGAGTGCCGTTTGCTCGACGTGCAAGAACTGTTGTCGGACGCAGGCGTTGGTCGTCAGCAACACGTCATCATCAGTCAAGGACAAATTGACGCGGTGTTGAACGCGCGACCTGAAGACCGTCGCGCGATTATTGAAGAAGCCGCCGGTGTATTGAAGTATCGCAAGCGCAAAGAAAAGTCGGAGCGTCGCTTAGAAGGCACTGAAGCCGACTTAATGCGCGCACAAGACTTGTTGCGCGAAGTTCGTCGCAATTTGAAGCCGCTTGAACGTCAAGCAGAAAGTGCACGTCGACATGGCGCGCTTATTTCTGAATTGCGCGCGCTGCAGTTGTTCTTGGCTGGTCGCGAAATTCAAAGCTTCCAGTCGCGCTTAACGAATTTGGCTGCCGACAAACTTGCGGGTGAAGAGGCCGAACGTGGCATTCGCGCAAAACTTTCGGGCCTCGACACCACCGTTATGGCAG
Source organism: Actinomycetota bacterium (assembly GCA_041184445.1). Classification (GTDB taxonomy): domain Bacteria; phylum Actinomycetota; class Acidimicrobiia; order Acidimicrobiales; family Ilumatobacteraceae; genus UBA3006. The sequence continues at coordinate 5,898 of JBEGJW010000097.1, forward strand.
CCGAAGCGCAACTGAGCGCACGCGGCGACAGCGGAGTAAACGACGAGTTGGTGCGCAT
>JBEGJW010000098.1:0-4933 GCA_041184445.1 Actinomycetota bacterium
CCTGCTCCAGTAGGACCAACAATGGCTACCGTCGTGCCCGGTTCGGCTACCAACGAAAGGTTTTCGATAAGTGGCCGGTCGGGGTTGTAAGAAAACGAAACGTTCTCAAACGCAATTCGTCCTTGAACTTCTGTATAAGTTTCGGATGCAGGCTCAACACTTTCTTCCTCGGCATCAAGAACTTGGAATACACGCTCGGCAGAAGCGACACCAGATTGCAGAACGTTCATCATGGAAGCGGTTTGGGTGAGTGGCATGGTGAACTGACGCGAATATTGGATAAACGCTTGTACGTCGCCGAGACCCATGGTTCCTGAAGCAACTTTTAAACCTCCGACAACGGCAATCATCAAGTAATTCAGGTTGCCAACAAACATCATCGCTGGCTGAATTGAGCCAGACATGAACTGTGCGCCGAAACCCGCGTCGTACAGCTTCTCGTTGGTGGTGGCAAATCGTTCCTCTACTTCGCGCTGACGACCGAAAGTCTTCACAATGGCGTGACCGGTGAACGTCTCCTCAATGAGTCCATTCAGTGCACCCGTGTGGGACCACTGAGCGATGAACTTCGCCTTGGAACGATTGGCAATTTGCTTCATAGCCAGTACTGAAATTGGCACAGTTATCACTGCAATTAGAGCAAGGATTGGCGAAACCCAGATCATCATTCCGAGTACACCAACAATGGTGAGCAGCGAAGTGATGAGTTGGCTGAGGGACTGTTGCAAGCTCTGCGAGATGTTGTCAATATCGTTCGTAACGCGACTGAGTAAATCGCCGCGGGACTGTTTGTCAATGTAACTGAGGGGAAGTTTGTGAATCTTGGCTTCTACGTCTGCTCGCAACGTGAACATGGTCCGCTGCACAACACCGGCAAGCATGAAAGTTTGGCTGTAGGAAAGCAGAAAGGAGACTGCATACAAACCAAGTGCAAATTCCAGCGTGTGATGCAGCGCGGTGAAGTCAACACCAGTCGCGCCATCGCGCTTCATTAATCCGTTGAACAGAATGTCGGTTGCGTGACCGAGAATCTTTGGACCAGCCACCACGAGTGCGACGCTTGCAACAGCCATGGCGATAATGACGCCGACTAAGAATTTCTCGCCAGACATCAAGCGAATAAGGCGCTTAGAGACCTCGCTGAAGTTCTCCGATTTTTCAACCGGCATGCCAACGCTGTGCATGCGCGTATTACGAATTTCTGAACCTGGAAGTCCTGCCGGCTTTGCAGCAGTTGTCGAAGCTTTGTCGTTCATGACACTTCTCCATTCACTGAAGCCTGTGAATCGACAATTTCCATGTAGGTGGGGCAGGCGACGAGAAGTTCCTCGTGCGTTCCCAACCCCACGCATTCTCCGCCTTCAAGCACCAAAATTTGATCAGCTTCTCGAATGGTGGAAACACGTTGTGCAACTACAACCACAACTGAATCGCGAGTGTTTGGAGCAAGTGCGGCGCGTAAACGTGCATCGGTTGCAAGGTCAAGAGCCGAAAAAGAGTCATCAAACAAGTAGATCTCTGGTTGGCGGATAAGAGCTCGAGCGATTGCGATTCTTTGCCTTTGGCCACCCGAGACATTCGACCCACCTTGTGCAATGGCCGCGTCTAGGCCGCCAGGCATGGCGCGAACGAAGTCTTCGGCTTGGGCAATGCGTAATGCGGCCCACATTTCGTCTTCGGTTGCGTTTTCTTTACCGTAAGTGAGATTGCTGGCAACTGTGCCCGAAAATAGGTACGGCTTTTGGGGCACAATTCCTACTCGTGACCACAAGGCTTCCGGCGCTAACTCGCGTACATCAATTCCGTCCAATGAAACAGATCCGCTTGTGGCATCGAATAGTCGGGGAACCAAATTGACGAGCGTGGTCTTGCCCGAACCAGTGCTTCCGATTATGGCCAGTGTCTGACCAGCGCGAACAGTGAAGGAAATATTTTGCAGTACTGGGGACTCGGCGCCTGGGTAGTGAAAACCGACATTTTTGAATTCGAGCACCGCGGTCTGTGAAACCTTGGAGACCGGATTTGCGGAAATGACAACACTGGTTGGGGTATTAAGCACTTCCTGAATGCGCTCCGCACTGACAGCTGCGCGTGGGAGCAACGCGGCCATCCAAGTGGTCATCATCACGGACATCAGAATTTGGGTGAGATATGTAAGGAACGCAATCATCGCGCCAGGCTTCATGAGGTGCTGACTAATGCGATCCGATCCAAACCACACCACAGCAACGCTTGAAAAGTTAATGACCAGAATCGCGGTCGGGAACATGAGTGCCTGCAGGCGACCACCAGTAAGTGCAGTTTCCGTTACTGCCGCATTCGCCACGCTGAATCGATCTTTCTCCATTGGCTCACGGACGAAGGCGCGAACGATTCTGATTCCCGTGAGTTGCTCACGCAGAATTTCGTTGATTCTGTCAATGCGCTCTTGCATGCGTCTGAATGTTGGCACCATGCTTCCAATAATGAGAGAGAGCGAAACAGTAAGTAGTGGTATTGACACCATCAATATCCGCGACAAGCCAAGGTCTTGGCGCATTGCGAGGATGATTCCACCGATTGCAGTGAATGGTGCACCAAGTATCAGTGTGCAGGTCATGAGCACCAGCATCTGAACCTGCTGTACGTCATTGGTGATACGAGTGATTAGCGATGGTGCTCCAAATTGCGCAACTTCGCGTGAAGAAAAATCGATCACCTGATGAAAAAGACTGCGTCGAACATCGCGGCCAAAACCCATGGCCAACTTTGATCCGACGTATACCGATGAAACTGAAAAAATCACTTGGAGGAAGGTGACGATCAGCATGATGCCGCCATATGTCCAGATGTAACCAATGTCGTGCTTTACAACGCCTTCATTAATAATGTCTGCATTGAGTGTCGGTAGGTACAGACCGGCTACTGATTGAAAGGCTTGAAATACGACGACGATCCAAATGAGTTTCTTGTATTTCGCAAGAACAGTAGAAAGCAGCGTCTTCAGCATGTGCTCTGCAAACTCTACTTGGCGTTTATCGGTTCAATTACCTGCTCAATGAATCGAAGTACTGGTTCGGTGGATTTTGGATGCCCGAAGTCCATTACGAAGTGACGTACGTCAAGTTCGCTTAGATGCATGAGATCTGTAAGGAATTGCTCCGATTCAGAATCAGTTTCGGGAAGCGCTCGTTCTATAGTTACTGAGATCTCAATGGATAGTGGATCACGTCCTGCTTGTTCTGCTGATGCACGCATAATGTCTCGTTTACGCAACCAACGCTCTTCATTGCCTTGAAGTGATGCATTCCAAACATCAGCAAGGCGGCCAACCATTGGAAGACCAATTTGTTCTCCATAGGCACCAATGCAAACCGGGGGGATGACTGTCGGACGAGGAGGTGCAGCAGCGTTCTCGATGCTGAAGTGCTTGCCAGTGAATGAAGGGGAGTCTTCCGTCCACATTTTGCGACAAATATGTATGAGATCTTCCAATTGGGCAAAACGTTCCGCGGGGCGCGGGAAGTCGTAGCCATAAGCACGGTATTCCTCTTCGCGCCAGCCAGCCCCAATACCGAGCATGAAACGATTACCCGACAGCACTTGCAGCGTGGCAGCCATCTTTGCAGTGAGCGCAGGGTTTCGATATCCCTGACCGAGTACGTGATGGCACAGCATTACATTCGGAAATTTCGCGGCAAGCCAAGTAAGTGTGGTCCACGCTTCCATGAATGGATCGGTTGGTGAATCGAATCCGTAGAAATGATCTGCGACCCAAAGTGAATCAAAATGTTTGAGCGCTGTTGGCAGGATGTGCTGTTCTTGAAACATCACGATGGGCTCAAAGTCGCTCCATTTGTTGCCAATGACTGGCGACAACCATCCGAATTTCACCGGTTTTCTCATGTGCAAAGACTAATTCGGGAGCATGTAGATTCTGCGAGTGGCAAATATTGATGATGTCGGCAGACCAGAACCAGAACCAGCAGGAAACGAAGTTGAAACTCTTCGGGGATTTCTGAATTATCAACGTGCAACCCTGAAGTGGAAGTGCGAAGGTCTATCGAAGGATCAGTTAAACGTCAACGTGGCTAAGTCGTCTATCACGCTTGGTGGATTGTTGAAGCACATGACATTTGTTGAGAACGAATGGTTCTGGCGCTGGATAGGCGATAACGACCGATTGGAGCCTTGGCTATCTGCAGACTTTGCGAAGGAACCTGACTGGGAATTCACTTCGGCCTCTGACGAATCAGTAGCAACGCTCATGAGCAATTGGCAGGCGTCTATAGATCTCTCGGAGTCGATCCTTGAAGGGTGTCTGCAATCTGGGGGATTGGATCAACTTGCACAGCGCAAGTGGCCAAATGGTGAGTCACCGAGCTTGCGTTGGATCATGGTGCACATGATTGAAGAATACGCACGACATAACGGACATGCTGACTTCATTCGTGAAGCAATTGATGGCGAGACTGGGGAATAGCAAGGCCGAAAGTAAGAACGCGGTAAGAAGTTGATAAGGATTCTGTAAAGGACACGACGCAGCGTGTTGATAGTACCTAGTTTGCTCTTATGAATTCCACCCCCATTACTTTCCAAGAACAAACAACATTCGAAATACCTGAAAATCACGCGCTTCGTCGTGGTGCAACAATCGTTGGTTTGTTAGCAATTGCCCTTATCCACTTGCTCGATCTACCTGGCAAGTGGGCAGAGACTAGGTACATGGCATATGGATATATCGCGGTCATAGCAATATCGCTCCTCCTTGCCGAAGTCATTTCAACAAGACGAGATACGCGGGCTATGTACGCAGCCGCTGCTCTCTCAGTGGCTGTTCTCGCCGGCTTCATCGTGAACAGGACCGTCGGCATGCCAGGTGCAACCGGAGACATCGGAAACTGGGGTGAGCCGCTTGGCATCGCTTCGCTGTTTGCGGAAGCAATAACAGTAT
>JBEGJW010000099.1:0-4922 GCA_041184445.1 Actinomycetota bacterium
TTCACCAATGACGTCTTTTGCTGCTTCAATAATTTGCTCCTCATTGAGCCGCGAAGTTTTCTGCAGGGCGGCCCAACCTTTTGGATGTGACTTGCGGAGCACACGAAGCAGTGACCCAAAATCCATTGATGACACTAAAAGTGTTGCGAAATTTAAACCCTCAGCGCGGAGAGCACTCATTAATGACGCCCCCTCAATTCGAGGGTCGCTACTGGACAACACGTCCACCACCATTAACTGGGGAATCCATGCTGAATTGGATCTGTTCTGCGTTAGCGCAATTCCAAACTCTTCCAGTGACTCATACGATCCGACCAATTCAAATAACTCAGATCGTTCAAAGATGCCATTGAGCAATTCACGAAAGTCACCGTCATTTTCAATGACCATGACACTGGATTTGAGGGAATTGTCCATAAGTGAGTCAGGTAAACATTTTTCTAGCCATCACCCTAAGGGAATGTAGACATCTTTGGGGTGTATAAACACCGTGACAAGGGTTATCCCTATTTTGAGGTCCTTCTTCTCATTTTTATCTAAGGGACAGTTCTTATTAATCCAAGAGTTCATTACTCTCAATCTTGTGAACATCGCTGAGCAAAGCCTGGATCAGTTTCCAGTTGCATTTGCTATCTGGCGCATCACCGATCAGACCATTGTTTATGCCAACAGGCATGCACTCGAAGCATTTGGCGCTGGACCAGAGTTCATTGGTGTAGCAACATTGTGGGACATCATCGGTCCGCTTGATACCAACCTCATTCTCGCCGAGTCAATTCGATCTTCGCCACACGGCGGCCCCGACATTCACCTGCCGGACGAAGCTTTCGCAACATTCAAAAGACAAGACAATGGCGAGCTCTTTTCAGGGTGGTACCGCGCCAGAGACATTGTAGACGTAGACGGGACAACCAAACATCGCGCTGCTCTTGTGTTCACCAATTACGACGTGAATATTGATCAATACCATTACGAGTCATTCATTAATGCAAAAGCCCAAATAGTGGAACGAGAACTTGCTGGACGAGTGGCTCACGACATAAATAACGCACTAGCAATTTTAGAAACCGAAATTGAATCTCTGTCATTAGTACACGGTCTCAATGTAAGAGAAGTTCTTTCAAGCTCGTTCCATCGCTTAAGAAATATTGGCCTTGATATGCGCCGTTTAGCTTCTATAAGCAATTCGCTGCGAGAAGTAAATACCGACGAGGTGCACTCTCTGCTAATGCCCGACCCGTCTAAGCCACTAGCGCGCCTAGTCGGCCTAAAACGCATCCTGGTCATCGACGATGAACCCGACTTGGCTGCAGGACTTTGCACCATTTTGGAGATGAAGAGTTTTTGGACCGAAATGGCTCATTCAAAGCTAGAGGCTTTACGAAAATCGGAACTTTTTAAACCACACGCAGCGTTGATTGATATCCGTCTTGGCAATGAAGATGGCACAGATGTGGCACGAGAATTACGCGAAAAGTTCCCCGACATCAATATTGTCTACATGACTGGATACTCTTCTTTACTTCCTACGATTACCGCAAGTTCGTCAGACACTGTTTTAAAGAAACCATTCGAGATCAGTACTGCAATAGCTGCTCTTACAAAGGACAAAAGTCATGCCAACAACAACAACTGATGTGATTAAAACCGTTCTCCTTGAAGACGAAGACTTGCTTCGTGGCTTGCTTTCGGAGTGGTTGAATGCTCAACCAGACATTGAAGTGCTTGACAGCTTCCGCTCAGTCCAGGCATTCAATGCTGGAAGCAACTCGTCGGTCAAGAGCGCAAATGTGATCATCGCCGACATCGTGCTACCCGACGGCGACGGCCTAGATGCGGCCTTCAAGGCGCTCGAAAACAACGATTCTGGCCAAGGTTTAGTGGTTATTTCAGGTCGTCCAACTTCAGACCTCTTCGACCGTTTGTCTTCACGGTTGAACGGCGGCTGGGCATTTTTGTTGAAGAACTCAAACGGATTAGCAAATCTTCGTCAGGCTATTTCTGCAGTGCAAAGCGGCTTGGTCATGGTTGACCCAAACCTAAAAACCATGTTCACGCGCGATGGACAAAATTTGTCGCTCACCGATCAAGAGCGAACGGTGATGGAGCGTGTTGCCGAGGGTAAATCGAATGCAGTCATTGCAGGTGAAATTTTTGCTTCAGAAAAAACTGTAGAACGAGTGTTAAGCGCCATCTATTCGAAGTACGGACTCGTTGGTACATCAAAGATTGAGAACCCTCGGGTGCGTGCAACGCTCATTTTCCGAGGCCTGTCAAAATAATTGAGGGACATCCCTTGTAAATATTTTTGATGAATAAACACAGTGCTCATTAGCGTGAGCGAAGTGAAACGCCTTCTTGTAACTGCCGCTACTGCAGCTCTGTTCATGTCGCTACCCGTAGCGAACATGGCTCGCGCAGACCAAGACGAATCTGAAGGCTCATACATCGTGGTGATGCGGTCGACAGGCGACCTCGCAGGTGAAGAAGTTGCCATTTCACGTTCGGGTGGTCGAACCGAACAGCGTTTCTCGCATGCCATCAATGCACTGAGCGTTCGAGTGAAGCACTCTGATGCGTCTCGCCTACGCAATGACCCAAACGTGTTGTCGGTTGAACTCGACCAACCGATGTACGCGCTTGATACACAAAGCCCAACGCCATCGTGGGGTCTTGATCGCATTGATCAAACCGCACTTCCACTGAATTCAACCTTTACTGCAACTGCCAAGGGTGTTGGTGTAGATGCATACATCGTGGATACCGGAATATATGCCACACACTCCGAATTCACCGGCCGCCTGGCTAGCGGATTTACCGCAATAGCTGATGGAAACGGCACCAACGACTGCAATGGTCACGGCACTCATGTGGCGGGAACTACAGCGGGAACTACATACGGAATCGCCAAAGCAGCGACTTTGATTCCGGTGCGCGTTCTGGATTGTTTGGGCTCTGGAAGCACAACAGGTGTTATTGCCGGCCTTGACTGGATCGTTGCCAACCACGTTGCCGGCAAAGCAGCCGTTGCCAACATGAGTCTTGGTGGCGGTGCCAGCACGGCGCTTGATACTGCTGTTCAAAACGTGATTAACGATGGAGTTGTTATGGCCGTTGCCGCTGGAAATAGCAATGCCAATGCGTGCAATAGCTCGCCTTCCCGCGCTCCAAACGCCATCACTGTTGGAGCAACTGGCACTTATTACGCAGGCGAAACCACTGATTCTCGCTCGGGATATTCCAATTATGGAACGTGCCTAGACATCTTTGCGCCTGGCTCAAACATCGTTTCTTCGTGGAAGGGTAGCACAACTGCCACCAACACCATTTCGGGAACTTCCATGGCAACCCCACACGTTGCCGGAGTTGCTGCAGTGTTGTTTGGTCGGTACCCAACTTCTACACCAGCACAAATTGCCGCGATGCTGCGAAACTCGGCAACACCAAACGTGGTGTTATCGGCTGGAACTGGTTCGCCAAATTATTTGCTCTACCTTGATCCTCTTGGTGGACCAATTGTTGCGCCACCGCCACCAACACCTGTTGCCCCAAGTGCACCGACGGGAATCACCATTACGCCGAGTACTGGATCGCTTTCCGTAAATTTCACTGCAGGTGCTTCTGGAACATCGCCAATTACTACTTACAAGTACTCGCTGAACGGTGGCACCACCTGGGCAACTCGCCAAACAGGTACGACTGCTTCACCTGTTGTCATCACTGGCCTAGTGAACGGAACTACTTACTCTGTTTCACTTCGCGCAGTCAGCGCGGTTGGTGATGGAGCAGCTTCAACGCCAGTAAGTGTGACCCTCCCGACCGCCCCAGCAGCACCAACAATTGGCACAGCTACGGCAAATGCTGGCAGGACCGCAACGGTCAGATGGACGCTTGGGTCTAATGGCGGCAGCGCAATTACCAGTCATGTTGTCACTGCATATCTGAACGGTTCAGGAACGGCTGCAAAGACCGTAACTGTTAACGGTGCTACAACGGTAAGCGCATCAGTTACCGGACTTACTGCTGGTGGTTCATACACATTTAAAGTGCAAGCGAGAAACGCTTACGGAAGTAGCGTGTTGTCCGCAGCGTCTAACTCAGTTATTGCAATTCAATAACCAAGTATCCACCCTTACGTAGGGGGTAACGCACTACGGTCGAAGTTAAGCGGGGTTTGATCAGTTTGGCGATCCCTTGGTTTCACGACTTCGAGTCATTTCACAAGTATGTGCAGTCACTGCCGTCACTGCACTCGCCTTCCCCGCTACTTCCTCCCACGCGGTTTTCGGTGGCGACAATGCACTTGGAGATAAACGAGTTGTTGCACTGATTGTCCGTCAAAACCCTCGTATGCCACGTTGCTCTGCTGTAGTGATTAAACCAAAAGTTGTTGCAACCGCGGCACACTGCGTTGCCGCAGAAAACGGTGCAGCTAACGCTCTTGAATTCACACCATCGCAGCTCGCTATCAGCAAACCAGGCGTCTCTATCAATACCGATGTGATTGCAACACGTGCGCGCGTGGTGCAGGTAATCATGCCCATTGGATACTCGAATACGTGGAATCCGGCAGACGGAGACATGTCGTCGGAGCAGGATGACATTGCATTCCTTATTCTTGACCGAGCTATTTCAAACCTGTCATTTCCCATTGCAAACATTGACGAAATTGCACAATTAAAAGTGAGTCGACAGCCCATCACTCATCTGGGATACGGGTTGCAAAGTGCACACGCCATCGATGGCAACCCACACTCGCTTCGTCTCGTTGCCAACACCACCGGTGCAAGCCGATACGGAGTACATCACCACGCATCGGAAGTGAACACACTCTCTACCCACGACACCGCAACGGAATCGCTGTGCCCGGGAGACTCGGGTGGTCCATGGTTCGCCACTATTGATGGCGTCGAGAAACTCGT
>JBEGJW010000100.1:0-1906 GCA_041184445.1 Actinomycetota bacterium
TCGCGTGTGCGCGTAATAAATGCTTGGCAGGTCAATGTTGTATTCGCCGATGAAGGTCCAAATGTCAAGCTCGGTCCAGTTGGACAACGGAAAGATTCTGAAGTGTTCGCCTTGGCGATGGCGACCGTTGTAAATGCCCCATAGTTCAGGGCGTTGATTCTTTGGATCCCACTGGCCAAACGAATCGCGATGTGAGTACACGCGTTCTTTTGCGCGAGCGCGTTCTTCGTCGCGCCGCGCTCCGCCAAAAACAGCATCAAAGCGGTGTTCAGCAATGGAGTCGAGCAGGGTTACGGTTTGCAGCGGGTTACGGCTGGCGCGCGGTCCGCTGACATCGGCAACTTTGCCTGAGTCAATGGAAGCCTGCACCGATCCGACAATCAGCTGCACTCCAGTGTCGACTACGCAGCGATCGCGAAACTCAATGACTTCAGGGAAGTTGTGTCCTGTATCGATGTGCATGACTGGAAATGGGATTCGCGCTGGTGCAAATGCACGCATGGCAAGGTGCAACATGACGACTGAATCTTTTCCACCCGAGAACAACAACACCGGGCGCTCGAACTCGGCGGCCACTTCGCGAATGATGGTGACGGACTCGTCAATGAGGCCATCAAGCGAGGTTTTCATACGGCTTTAGGTTAGTTCACGAGCCTTCGTTATTTTTTGTCCGGTGCGTGTTATTCTCGGGGCGTGCCAGCCGGCGCGGAGAACCAACAATGGCTATGCGTTTCGCATAGGGGGAGAGCAAGTAGATGAAAATGAAACACCTCAAGGGGATTGCCCTTGCAGCAGCTGCGGTCGTAGGACTTGCAGCATGCGGCGGAAGCAGTTCATCCACAGACACCACAGCAGCCGCAGGTGGCGACTACAGCAACTTGAAGGTTGCCGTTGTGTACATCGGCGTTCCTGGAGATGCTGGATACACCTATCAGCATGATCAGGGAATTGCAGAACTCGAAGCAGAGCTCGGAATCACTGTCACCCGTTTGGAGAACATTCCAGAAGGTGCGGAATCCGCAGCAACATTCGATCAGCTCGCGAGCGAGGGTTACAACCTGATTTTCGGAACCTCATTCGGTTACATGGACCCAATGATTGAGACAGCAGCCAAGTATCCAAACGTGTGCTTCGAGCACGCAACTGGTTACAAGACTGCTCCAAACATGGGCACATACTTTGGTGCAGCAGAAGAAGCTCGTTACCTTTCCGGTATCGCAGCAGGCGCAGCATCAAAGAGTGGCAAGCTTGGTTACGTAGCAGCATTCCCAATTCCAGAAGTTGTTCGCGGTTTGAACGCCTTCACCTTGGGTGCTCGTTCGGTGAATCCAAAAGCAACTGTTCAAGTTGCATGGACTTCAACCTGGTTTGACCCAGCTAAGGAAAAGGAAGCAGCTCAGTCATTGTTGCAAGCAGGCGCAGACGTACTTGGTATGCACCAGGACTCAACTGCAACTGGTGAAGCAGCAATGGAAGCTGGTGCGAAGTGGGTTGGTTACAACTCCGACACCAAGGCTGGCGACTTCCCAGACACCTGGCTCACCGCTCCAATTTGGGACTGGGGCCCGTACTACATCAAGGCTGCTAAGTCATTGGCTGCAGGAACCTGCCTCGCAGGCGACTCAGGCCAGTACTACGGCAACATGGCAGACGGAACGGTCAAGCTCGGAACCTTTGGTTCTTCGGTAAGCGCAGAAACACAGGCTCTCATTGCTGAGAAGACTGCTGCAATCATCGACGGATCATTTGCTCCTTTCACTGGACCAATCAAAGACAACACAGGTAAGGAAGTTATTGCCGCTGGAGTAGTTGCGCCTTTGGGCGACCTGCTCGGTATGCAGTACCTTGTTGAAGGTGTTATTGGCGAAATTCCAAAGAGCTAGTTCTCTATGAGTAGTGCCTCTTC
>JBEGJW010000100.1:1927-6805 GCA_041184445.1 Actinomycetota bacterium
GCTTAGGCGGTGCGACCCTCTTTGCATTGTCTGCCCGACAAGTAACGAAACGTTTCCCTGGTGTTCTTGCCAACGACCATGTGGACTTTGATTTACTGCCCGGAGAAGTACACACCCTGCTTGGCGAAAACGGAGCGGGGAAGAGCACCCTTGCGTCGGTGCTGTGTGGTTTGTACAAGCCCGATGAGGGTGCTGTGTTGCGAAATGGCACTCAAGTTCGTCTCACGAGTCCGCGTCACGGTTTGCAAAACGGCATTGCAATGGTGCATCAGCATTTCCGTTTGGTGGATCGATTCACGGTTGCAGAAAATGTTGTTCTCGGACATCGCAGCCTTCCATTCCGTCTGCGTAATTCCGATTTAGAAGAACAGGTCGCTGAAGTTGCAGAGCGATTTGGATTGCCACTTGACCCACGAGCAACTGTTGGAGACTTGTCGGCTGGTCAGCGTCAGCGAGTGGAGATTGTGAAGGCGCTGTACCAAGGAGCTGAAATTCTGTTGCTTGATGAGCCGACTGCTTTGTTGGCTCCACCAGAAGTTGAGAAGTTGTTTGAGACTGTTCGCGCAATGACCCAAGCGGGCAAGTCCGTGGTCTTCGTGAGCCACAAGCTTGGCGAAGTCGTTGACATTTCCGATCGAGTAACGGTGATGCGCGATGGACGAGTAACGGGTTCGGTTGCACGAGGTGAGGCTGACACCCGAAAACTTGCCGAACTCATGGTTGGTCGCGACATTGACCTTTCGCCTCGTAGGTCGCGTGCTGCTGCTCAAGAGACGTTGCTGCAGCTCGACAAAGTTGGATTAACAAAAGACGGCATTGAGCGAATTGCAAATGTTTCATTAAGTGTTCGCGCAGGTGAGATTGTCGGAATTGCTGGCGTATCGGGCAATGGTCAACGCGAACTTGCAGAGATTGTGGCTGGCTTGCAGGCTCCCACTAGCGGAGAGATTTTGATCAATAGCGTTCGAGTAAACGGCATGGGCACGCGCCATGTTCGCAAAGCTGGTCTTGCATATGTTCCTGAAGACCGTCTCGGAACTGGCTTGGCTCCATCGTTATCCATTGTTGACAACTTGGTGCTCACGCGCGATCGTGGCTTCCTGGTTGATCGCAAATCGGCACTTGCTGAAGCGGAAGCATTTATTAAACAGCTTGAAATCAAAACGCCTCATGCGCACACGGCAACTCGCAAACTTTCAGGCGGTAACTCCCAAAAGGTATTGCTCGCTCGTGAGATTTTCGCCGCAGGTGATCATTCGCGTGTTCTGGTGGTGTGTTCACCTACGCGCGGGTTGGACGTTGGCGCTGTAGAAGCAGTACACAAATTGCTCGATGAGGCGAGAAGCGCTGGTAAAGCTGTTTTGCTCATAAGCGAAGATCTCGATGAAGTACTGACGCTCGCCGACAAGGTGCTGGTGTTGTATCGAGGATCGGTGGTGCACGAAGTTGCTGGTTCAGAAGTAGACGTTGAAGCAGTTGGGCTTGCAATGGCTGGTTTGTCGTGATTATTGGCAACATTCGTATCGAGCTTGAGCCCCGTTTGACTTCGCCCAAGTGGCTGTATGCAGCAGTTCCTGCGGGCTCACTTGTTTTTGCATTCATCGTGGGCGGAGTGTTTTTGGCGCTCACTGGTCATTCGCCAATCAGCACCTATAGCTCGCTCATCAGCCACGGTTACACATCTTCTAAAGGCATTACCAACACGCTGGGTCTGGCAACGCCGCTCATTTGCACCGGTCTTGCTGCTGCCTTTGCATTCCGCATGAATTTGTTCAATATCGGTGAAGAAGGCCAGATGTACCTGGGCATGATCGGCTCGGCATGGGCAGGTATTGCACTTGCTGGGCACTTGCCGCATGTGCTTGCTGTACCAACCGTGCTAATTGTTGGAGCCGCTGCTGGTGCGTTGTGGGTTTTGTTGCCAGCTGTGTTGCGCGCAAAGTTGGGTACGAGCGAAATTGTGAGCACCTTGTTGCTGAATTATGTGGCGCTGAACTTGGTGAACTATTTCATTTTTGGAAGTCGTGGATTCTTCAGAGATCCAACAACTTCTTTCCCGCAGGGCCGTGGGGTAGACGAGACTGCTCGCTTCCATAGTTTTGGAACATCGAATACCTATCCAACCGTGATCATTGCAGTGCTTTTGGCGGTGGCGCTGTATTGGTTCATGAAGCGTTCGAATTTTGGTTATGAAACTTCGGTATTCGCAGACTCACCAAACACTGCTCGTTATGCCGGCATGAATTCCACAAAACTCACGTTGTCGGTGTTGCTGTTCTCGGGTGCACTTGCTGGGCTTGCAGGTGCCATGTACGTGGTTGGGCCTGCAGGCAAAGTTGACCCAGGCTTGTTGCAGATTGGTCTTGGTTACGCAGGCATCGTGGTGGCGGCACTTGCTCGATACAACTTCGTTGCGGTGGTGCTGACGGCAATCTTGTTTGCAGGATTGCGCGTTGGTGGTGCGTCGTTGCAGATTTCTTCAAACCCTGTACCAATTGCAATTGCCGTAGTGCTGCAAGGTTCAGTGTTGTTGTTTGCGCTCGGTGGAGAAATTTTTAGGCGCAACCGATTGCGCATTCGACGCGTGCAGCAAGTGAGTGTGGCATCGTGAACTCAAACGTCTGGATCCTTACCTTTGCAGATGCGATCAGCATTGCAACAACGTTGATCCTTGCCACCATTGGCGCAATTCTCACCGAGCGCTCTGGTGTGATCAATCTTGGAGTTGAAGGAATTTTGCTCATGGGCGCTGTGACAGCGTTCTTGGTGGGCGATGGAACCCACAATTTGTGGTTCGCGTTGTTCATGTCAATTTTGGTTGGCGTGGCAATGGCTGCGGTTCACGCAATCCTCACCATCACATTGCGAGCTAATCAGATCGTTGCTGGTTTAGCGCTCGTTATTTTTGGCACGGGACTATCTCAGTACATTGGCAAGCCTGTAGAAGGCAAGTCGCGCCCAGTGACCATTGAGCCAATGCATCTTGGCAAGTTGTCCGACATTCCAGTGATCGGACCAATTCTGTTTGGTCACGACATCTTCACCTATCTCACGTGGGTGGGCGCTTTGGTTTGTTCGTTGTATCTCAATCGCACGCGACCAGGGCTGGTTCTGCGCGCAACTGGCGATGCACCGGCAACGGTAGATGCACAGGGTGTTTCGGTGGCGATGGTTCGGTTTATACACACCATTTTGGGCGGAGCGCTCATGGGCCTTGCTGGTGGCTGGTTCATGCTTGCGCGCGGAACGGCATGGAGTCAGGCCGCAACGACAAATGGCATCGGCTGGATTGCACTTTCACTCGTGGTATTTGCAGCCTGGAGGCCGCTACGAGCCATTGCAGGCGCTGTGCTGTTCGGCTTTACCCTGCAGGTGCCGTACACATTGCAAGGCCAGCAGATCAATATATTGCCTCCTGAAATCGTGCAGATGTTGCCATTCGTTGCCACATTGTTTGTGCTTGTTGCTCTGTCAACACCGCGGGCTCGCAAGTTGCTTGGTGCGCCAAAAATGCTTGGGCAACCATTCGTTCGCGACGAGCGATAATTCGCCATGTTGCTTTCGCGCGCAAGTTCTAATGCCGACATTCTCGGCGTATTGCAGCAGGTTGCCGATGCGGTTGCAGTGGTGCTCGAGTCAAATACCGATTGGGGACTTTCCGGTGTTCGTCACACGCAGTATTCGGTAGATGTTGCAGCCGACAATGCTGCCTTGGCAATTTTGCACGCAGCCGGTTGTGCGGTGTTGTCAGAAGAAAGCGAACGCACAGGCGAATTTGGTGCAGACACCATCATGGTCATAATGGACCCTCTCGATGGTTCTACAAATGCAAGCAGGGGAGTGCAGTGGTATGCCACAGCACTGTGCGCAATTGATCAAGATGGTCCGCGTGCAGCACTTGTCGTGAACCAGGCTTCAGGAAAAGACCGCTACTGGGCAACTCGAGGTGACGGTGCCTTTCACAATGGCAAGCGCATGTCGCACTCTGGATGCACCGAAGTGAAGCAAGCGGTTGTTGGCGTTTCTGGATTGGCATCGTTTCGTCCGAAGTGGGCGCAGTTTCGCGCGCTTGGAGCAGCAGCGCTTGACATTTGTTTGGTTGCGCAAGGTGTTCTGGACGGCTGGATCGATTTTCACAGTCATGGCGTGTGGGACTACATGGCGAGCATCATGATTTGCGAAGAAGCAGGTGTGTCGTTTGCAGAGAATGAAGATCGTGATCTTGCAGTGACTGAATATTCATCCAAGCGCACACCAATAGTCGCTGCAACGCCAGAGTTACTGAACTCGCTCAGAGAAATTCGCACCAATCATGGCTGAGCCAGTTTCACGCGCTGCGTGGTCGAGGCTTGTTGCGTTGCTGAACGCGTATGTTTCTGAAGGCGGTAATGCGTTTTCGCATTCTGGTCCATCATGGAAAGCAGAGAATTGGTCAACTGAAAAAAGTGGCCTTGACATTTCGGAAGACTGGTCATTTCCTGATCGCATTTCGCGAGGCATGGTGAAGTCCATGTTCGAATGGTCAACGCAAGCCGATGACATGTATCGCGCTACGTGCGCTGCCATGGTGTGGGCAGGCGAGCGTGTGGCAAATGCACCATTCCTTGTTAAGCAGGTTGCAGTACCTGGGGTGGCAATTGGCGAAGAAGTGCTGAAATTGAAATCAGCACTTGATCGTGGACCAGAACATGGGTATTCGATGTTCGCTTCGTCTCCACTGCAAGGGCTTGGTCCAGTGCTTGGAACAGCCTTGATGAATATGGTTTCGGTTGATCAGCATCGTGCGCCAACAATTGACCAGTACGTCATTGATTGGATGTGGCAGTACGGCCAGGTTTCCTCCAATTGGTCTCTCGACTTGCACGCGTTTACACAAGA
>JBEGJW010000101.1:0-6447 GCA_041184445.1 Actinomycetota bacterium
CTTTCAACAAGCTCTGGTGTTTTCCACCATGATCGGTATTGAAAGTTTGTTGCTGAACCAAGGCATTAAGCGATTGTTTCGCCGTAACCGACCAACCACCAGTGGCGACGAACGGTTTGCGCTGCGCACACCGCGAACGTCAAGTTTCCCAAGCGGACACTCGTCTTCGGCATTTTTCTCGGCGCTCGTCCTCACCTATTTCTTCACCTGGCCATTTATTGTGCTGTTTTACGTGTTTGCGCTGATCATTGCCACTAGCCGAGTTGGAGTGCGTATTCACCATGCCAGCGATGTGGCGGGTGGCGCAATTGTGGGAAGCCTGATGGGTGTTGTGGGCTTGGTGTTTTTAAACGCTATACATCTCATATGACCTCAACCCCAACGTTCGCCCTTACCTACGACTACCGCTGCCCATATGGCCGCATTGTTCACGACCATGTGTCAACCGCACTGAAAGCAGGCGCAACGTGGAATGTGAAGTTCACTCCGTTTTGCTTGGGTCAGGCACATGTTGAAGAAGGCGAAACCGACATTTGGGATCGTCCGCAAGACGACACCGGCATTCTTGCACTGCAGGCATCCATTGCCGTGCGCGACACGCAACCCGACAAGTTTTTAAACATGCATCATGCGTTGTACGAATACCGCCACACACAAAACGGAAATTTGCGTGAACGCGCACCGCTGAGCGAAGTGATTGGTGAACACGGAGTGGATGTTGACGCAATGTGGACAGAAGTCGACAGCGGTCGCCCGCTTGCCACCATTAAAGAAGAACACACTGCTTATGGCCGCACGCATTCGGTGTGGGGTGTACCAACGTTCATTGTTGGTAGCAAAGCAGTGTTCGTTCGTTTGTTGGATCGCCCAATGGGAGACGCAAAACTTGCAACAACAACGGTTGATCGCATTCTCGAAAACATCGCCTGGGATGCACTGAACGAGTTCAAGCACACTTCGGTACCTCGATGAACCACGACATGCCTCGCTTTGAAGATCGCATGAGCGATGCCGAGGCATTGATGTGGAGAGCAGAAAAAGACCCGTTCCTTACTTCCACGTTTGCGAACATCACCATTCTTGATCGTGCGCCAAACTTTGACGCATTTGTTGCACGAATGGACCGCGCCACTCGATTCATTCCGCGACTACGCCAACGCGTGCAACCCGCGCCAGCTTCGCTAGGCCCACCACGTTGGGTTGCCGATACCGAATTCAACATTGCACATCATGTGCGTCGCATGGCGTTGCCTGCGCCTGGCACTATGCGCCAACTACTCGATCTTGCAACACTGCTTGTTGCCGACGCATTCGACCGCACTCGCCCACTGTGGCAGTTCACGGTGATCGACGGCCTTGAAGGTGGAAAGTCGGCGATCATTCAAAAGTTGCACCACACCATTACCGATGGCCAAGGTGGCGTTGCGCTGTCGATGCAGTTTCTCGACCTTGAGCGCGATGCAAACCCACCGCCGCCACTTGACCCATCAATGTTTAGCGAGCCAGAGCCAAGCACGACATCTGCTTCCGACCTACTGAACTCGTCATTCCAAGACGTGATGCGCGCACCGCTCGGTGCATTGCGACAAGTGCGCGAGTTATTGCAAGACCCAACGCAATTGCCAGCTCTTGGCACGCAAGCCGCTGCAACGGTGCGCGGACTAATGAACGAACTGAGCAGCGTTGACCCTGCGCGTTCACCATTGTGGACACAACGTTCGTTGCAACGTCAAACCGAAACACTGCGTGCGCCGTACCGCACCATGCCTCGCGTGCACTTGGCGGCAAGTTGAACACTGCGTTTCTTACCGCTGCTGCCGACGCTGCTGGCAGTTACCACCGCAAACTTGGCATGCCAGTGGAATCACTTCGTACCAGCATGGCCATTAGTACACGCAATGAAGACTCGGGTGGAAACGCATTCACGTTGGTGCGCATGTTGGTGCCAACTGGCGAAATGCCAATTACCGAACGATTCGCCACCATCAGTGAATTAATCAATTCGGCGCGCGAGGGTTCGAAGAACGCACAACTGGACACGTTGGCAACTGCGTCAAGCCTGTTACCGACTTCGGTGCTGACGCGCATTGCGCGCACGCAAAGCCAAACGGTTGACTTCGCAACATCAAATGTTCGCGGAGCCGGAATACCGCTGTACATCAGCGGCGCTTTAGTGCTGGAAAACTATCCGCTTGGGCCACTAGGAGGCGTTGCGTTCAACCTGACCATGCTCAGCTACAACGGCAGCCTGGACATGGGACTCAATGTTGATAGCGAAGCGGTTGCATACCCCGTGCTATTAAAACAGTGCATCGAACAATCGATGCAACAGCTGGCAAGTTACGCGCCGAAGAATTCGGCAACATCACGCGGCGACAATGCGCCTACGAAGCGACGACGCTTCAGGCTTGCGTGGTGGAAGAAGCGTTAGTTGTAAGCAACACACGAACGTCGAGCAGAAGGTCTGCTACTTCGTCGGTTGATACCAATTCACGGTTGAGCATTTTGGCGAGCGCCTCGTCGATGACGGAGAGTGCTTCGGTGATTACTGCTGCTTCGCGGGCTTCGGTCATGTCCTTGACCATACCCGACCGGTGCTACGAAGACATGACTCTGTGCATAACATCACAGCCATGGAATTACGGGGAAAAGTAACAGTCGTCACAGGTGCCGCAGGCGGAATTGGGAAGGCGCTTGCTGAGCGCTTTCATGAAGAGGGCGCCAGCGTGGTGCTGGCAGATCGCGAATCTGCGCCCCTAGACGCAACTGTTGCACAGCTGAACGCCGCTCGCCCAAATAGCGCATTTGCAGTTGCCGCAAACCTGGGTACCGAACAAGCAAATGCTGAATTAGTTCGTGCGTCAATTGAAAAGTTTGGACAAATTGATTTGTTTTTCGCCAACGCCGGAGTTGGACTCGGAAGCGATTTGTCGACAAGCGAACAAGATTGGGACACTGCGTTCGACATCAACTTCAACGCTCATCGTTGGGCCGCAAAATATTTGTTGCCCGATTGGCTTGCACGTGGCGAAGGATATTTCTGCAGCACGGCTTCTGCTGCTGGACTACTTTCACAAATTGGTTCTGCCCCGTACACCGTGACGAAACACGCTGCAGTTGCGTTTGCCGAATGGATGTCAATTACCTATGGCGGCCGCGGCATTTTGGTCAGTTGCCTGTGTCCACAAGGCGTAAACACCAACATGTTGAAAGGTGCAGACAACAGCAACGACGGCCCTTCAGGCAACGTAGTTCGCGTTGCTGGCGGCGTGTTGGAGCCTGAAGAAGTTGCACAGGCTTGCGTCGACACCATTCGTGCAGAAACGTTTTTAGTGTTGCCTCACCCAGAGGTTGCGCAATACATGGCGCTTAAGGCAACCGAGCGTGATCGCTGGCTTGCCGGAATGCGCAAGCTACAAAAGCGCGTACTTGGCGTTTAGCGAAACTCTGGCAACAACGTGGCGAGTTCGCGCCACTGCGTTGATGGCAATTCAACTAACCCTTCAGTCAGCACTTGCACCGAAACGTGTGACGCACCTGCGTCGAGATGTTCCTTAATGCGACTGCGAACTGCGTCGAGTGTTCCCCACGCACAAATGGCATCGACCAACTTGTCGCTTTGGTTCTTAATGTCATCTTCGGTGAAACCTTCGCGCAACAAGTTGTTGGCGTAGTTCGGCAAACGGGTGTACGTGCCCATGTAGCTGCGAGCAATTGCGCGCGCCTTCGTTGGATCGGTTTCCAAAATGACTGCCTGCTCTGGAGCAAGCGTTGGGCCGCTACCCAAAATTTCGCGAGCAACTGCAGTGTGTTTCGGAGTAGTGAAATACGGGTGCGCACCATCGGCACGCTCGCCTGCCAACTTCAACATTTTTGGACCAAGGGCGGCCAACACGCGATGCAACGGAGTGGTTGGCTCTGCAGCCACAAACATTCCCTTGTCCATTACGTCTAAATATTCGACCATTGCGGAATATGGCTTCACGTAAGCAGTTTTGTGCAACGACTTCACCATGTTGCCGTGGCTTGCGCCAATGCCCAAGAGGAAACGATCGGGAAAAGCCGACGTGAGTGTTTTCTGACCAGCCTGCATGGTGGAAGCAGTGCGCGCATACATGGATGCAATGCCCGTTCCCACAATGAGCTTCTTTGTTGCCGACAACAAAATTCCGGCATGTGCAAATGGTTCGCGGCCAACGGCTTCGGGAATCCACACCGTTTTAAAACCCAACTCTTCAAGTTCTTGCACGGCTTCACATGACTTGGCCATTGGCTGGCCGTCCAGTGTCCATGTCCAAATGCCAATTTTTCCAAGTTCTAACGGTGTGGTCATGTGATCACTGTAATTCACACATCACTTCATATGCACCGCTCGAGCCAGCTTCTCGCTTTGTTTCTGTTTACGTACGCATTACTGCTGTCGGGTTGCAGCAATAGCTCGACTATTACTTCACCAAACTCGGCAACGGTGAAACATGTTGTAGACGGCGACACCATTGACATTGCAATTGGTGGAAACACTGAACGTGTTCGATTGATTGGCATAAACACTCCCGAAACTAAACATCCCACGAAGGGTGTGGAGTGTTTCGGGCCAGAGGCCAGTTCCTACACCGAGAATTTGCTTCCTGTAGGAACGAAACTTCGCGTAGAGCGAGATGTCGAGGCGCGCGACAAATACGGCCGACTGCTGTTGTACGTGTACATCGCAAAGAGCAACGTTTTTGTGAACCTGGACTTGGTGTTGAAGGGCTATGCGCGGCCCATGGTGTTCGAGCCCAACACCGCACACAAAGCCGACTTCGCACAAGCCGCCACGCAAGCAGAGTTGCACAACGTGGGTTTATGGCAGGCCTGTCGCTAGTAGCGTTTATGCGGTGAGCACACCTTCACTTGCCGAACGCCTTGGCCATAGCGCCGACGCGAAGTTAGTGATTTTAAGTTGCGACGACCTTGGTGCATTTCATGCAGCCAACGTTGGTGTGTACGACGCACTGCGCAAAGGTTCGGCAACATGTGCATCACTGATGGTTCCTGCACCCTGGGCAAAACACGCAGTCATGAACTACAACGGTGAAGACCTTGGCGTGCACCTGACCGTAAACAGCGAACACGAGATGTACCGCTGGGGACCACTCACCTACGCACCATCGCTGCAATCTGGTGAAGGCGGATTTCCACGCACCATTGACGACTTATGGGAACACGCAGACCCAGCAGAAGTTCTGCGCGAGTGCCGCGCACAAATTGCACGCGCTCTTGAATGGGGCATCGATGTAACGCACCTTGCACCACACCTCACTGCTATTACTTTGCGTCCACAATTTTTTGACGTGTACATCGAACTCGCAGTTGAATTTCAATTGCCGGTGCGCTTGCCTTCAACGCTCACCGAAGCACAAGCCGGATTTCCATTCCGCAAGCTTGCCGCCGAAGAAGGCGTACTCTTCCCCGACCACTTCGATCACGACTGGCGCGAAGGCAGCCGCGAGCGGGTATTGAATTCGTTGCGCAACCTGCAACCAGGCGTTACCGAAATTCATGTGCAGCCATGCATTGACACGCCAGAAATTCGTGCACTTGGCGACGTGGCAAATGGTTGGATTGACGATTACAACTTCGTGGTGAATGACGCTTCGTTGAAACAAGCAATTGTTGACAGCGGCGCAACGATGATTGGCTATCGCGCACTTCGCGACGCCATGCGTGCGAATTAGTTAACGCACTCCGCGAAACATATCGTCTTCGTACTGTCCAGCTGCAAGCGGCGGCGTTGGCACCAGCGATTTTGCCAACACCCAATCTTCATACGGATACGTTTCGGCAAGTTCGGCATCGCTGAGACCAAACCAAAACGGTTCGTTTTCATCTATTTGCGTGCGATGTGCGCGCAATGCACCAGAACGCGCGTACAAATAATCGCCAATTTGCAAACGAGTAGTAATTCGGCTGTCGAGGTCGGGACGCTCGAACCACGAATCGTCAAATGGTGAAGAACCGCGTAAGCGCAACAACGCTTCATGAATTGCGGTCAGTCGCATGCGCGACCACGCCGAGTAATACATCTTCAGTGGTTGCCACGGCTCGCCTGCTTCTGGATACCACTCGTCGTCTGCTGCACGATCGAAAGCAATAATGCTGATGTCATGCACCTTCACGTGGTCGGGGTGCGGATAGCCACGTTGATCGTCGTTGTAGGTGACCAACACATGCGGACGCTCGCGGCGAATGATGCGCACCAGCCTGCCCACTGCTTCATCGATGTCGGCCTTGTGAAAACAATCGGGGTGATTATTCGCCGGGCTGTCCAACATTCCCGAATCGCGATAGCCAAGCATTTCCACATGATGAAATCCAATAACTTGCGCGGCCTTTTCTAACTCTGCAGGGCGAAGTTGTGCGAGCAGTTGCTTTTCTGCTTCACCTTCCAACCCATGAAATGGTTGG
>JBEGJW010000102.1:0-4689 GCA_041184445.1 Actinomycetota bacterium
TGGGGGAGCATTGTTTGCACCCGAGTACCACTGTGTTGAACGGTGGCCAACCAACACCACTTCGGCACCGTCGTGCACGACATCGGCTGCCGTTACTTTTTCTGGCCACATTTGTCCGCTGTCGTCGCGCGCCAAACCTTCGGCGTCACTTCTGTCGAGCAGTGCGAAGTCGAGTGAAGGGTCAAACCATTTCTCGGGGTTGATAACGAACTCTGGATATACCGTGAGACGTGGAGCAAGTGACTTGCCTTTGGCTTCGGTAACCGTGCGCAACTTGTCGAGTGCTGGCCACGGACGCTCTGGGTTTACGTGGTCTGCAGTAACCGGCGAGACGCCGCCCCAATCGTCGATGCCCGCGTCGAGCAAGATGCTGAAGTCGTCGCTTAGGTTCGGCGGGGCTTGCAAGTGGATGCTCGATGGCAAAATAATTCGTGCAGCAGCAATTGACCAGAGGTATTCATCTTCTGGGCATGGCGCTTCATGTTGCATGCCTGTACGTGGCTTGGGCAAAAAGTTCTGCACGATTACTTCTTGCACGTGTCCGTATTTTTCATGTGCTGCAGCAATTGCTTCAAGCGCATCAATGCGGTCTTCGCGAGTTTCACCAATGCCCACCAAAATTCCCGTAGTGAACGGAATGTTTAGCTCGCCGGCCCACTGCAATGTGTCGAGGCGACGCTGTGGTTCTTTGTCTGGTGCACCGCGGTGGCATTCCAAGTCGTCGCGCAACGACTCAATCATCATTCCTTGCGAAGGCGACACCTTGCGCAACAGTGCAAGTTCGTCCTTGTACAACGCACCTGCGTTGGCGTGTGGAAGAAGTCCAGTTTCTTTTAATACCAATGCAGCCATGTCGTGCAAGTAGTGAACAGTTGAATCAAAACCGTTTGCTTTCAACCAATCTTTTGCCACGTCGTAACGAAGTTCTGGACGTTCGCCAAGTGTGAACAATGCTTCGTGGCAACCCATGCGTGCGCCTTGTTTGGCAATTGCCAACACTTGCTCGGCGCTGAGGTAGGGGTTCTCAAGTCGTGCAGGTGGCTGCGCAAACGTGCAATAACCGCACTTGTCGCGGCACAGCATGGTGAGTGGAATGAATACTTTTGGTGAATAGGTGACTCGACTTCCAAATTGCGCATCGCGAATAGCGCGCGCATCAGCCAATAACTGATCGAGTGGGGTGGCAAGGACGCGCTGACGCTCAGACAACTAAACCCTCCGTGGGTGCTAGTGAAATTGGATTGTCAGTGCTCGACCAAGTTTTCCCACAGTGTTAGAGAAGTGGGCGTTCTTGCGTATGCCGTGCGACCACCAAGATAGCGCTTGTTTGCTACTAATTTGGCATTGTGGCTGGCGAACGAGACCTCTCTGTGCTTTTGCGCTCGTTGGATTGTGTTCGCAGGCCTGGGGAATTTGTCTATGTCCTTGCCGATGCAGTCCCTAACGCCGAGGTTCACGCTTCGATTCGCGAATCAGAAGGGGTTTCCTACGTATTAGAGCGCAACGATGCCGATCGCTTGGGGCTTTCGTACGACTTTGTTGCGGGCTGGATTTCACTCACGGTGCATTCAGCACTTGAAGCTGTTGGCCTGACTGCAGCGGTGAGTGCGGCATTTACGAAAGAAGGAATTAGCTGCAATGTCATTGCCGGCTTATTCCACGATCATGTGCTTGTGCCAATTGCTCGAGTCGATGAAGCAATGGCAGTTATTGCCAAACTGGCAAAAGATTCTTAGAGATTGCCGAGGGCAGTGAACAGCGCGCGCACGTTGTGGCCGCTCATTGGCTCACGATGACCGGTGCGACTAATGAACCCAAGTTGCACGCCAGTTGCTGGGTCGACCACCGTAAACAACTGCTCGTGACCAGCAGCATCCACAACAACATCGGTCAGTAGGGGAACGCCAGCTTCGGCAAGTGCCTGCTGCACGAACCCGGCATTCAGCACTTCAATGGCAATGTGTTGCACTCCAGAACCATTGGCTTCCAAATGTGCACGCACGGCTGGGTCGTTTCCAGGACCAACTAACACAACGGTTACTCCACCAGCAGTCGCAGTCACGATGTCGGTGTCTTCGGTTGGCTCTAACGCGAAGCCAAGAGTTTTTAAAAACGAAGAAGCCAATGCAAGATCAACAACAGCAACCACCACGTGATCAATACGCACTGCAACCGTGTCGAGTGCCGACAACAACGTGTCGGCAACTTTTGTTGGTGCAACCCCGCCGCGTTCGTGCGCAACTTCAATGCGATGAGTTTCAGCAAGCAGCGTGCGGAAAATTTGTTCTGCAAAGTCGGCATCTACGCCACTGTTAATTGCCCACTGCCTGCGAGTGGTTAACACTTCACGCACGCGTTGCGGCTGAATGACTGCAGTTGACGAACCTGCCTTCACTTCTGCAACTTCGCGACACACTTCCATTCGCTGAGCGAGCAGTGCAACAATTGCTGCATCGATCTGATCGATCTTTTCGCGAAGTTGTGAAAGGTCGCGTGCCATAGCTATTTACGCCACCACTTGCGTTTCGTGTGTGGCTCGACCAAACGTTGAACGTGTTTTGCAAGCACGTCCATTTCAATGTTCACTGCGTCGCCAGCTTTGCGCACGCCAAGTGTGGTGACAGCGGTGGTGTGAGGAATAACCGCAACACGAAATGTGTCAGCGGTGAGATCGAATGCAGTCAGCGAAATGCCATCAACCGTGACTGAACCTTTTTCAACAATCAAGTGCATCAGGTCGCGCGGAATACGAATGACCAAATCGGGAGCAGGGGAGACAACATGTCCAACTGCATCAACGTGACCAAGCACCATGTGCCCGCCAAGTCGTTCGCCAAGCGCCATTGGTCGCTCAAGGTTCACCACGTCGCCGGTTTGTAGCGAACCGAGGTTGGTGCGCGAATAGGTTTCCTCACTCACATCGGCATCCCAGTAGGACGAACCATCTGTGGCCACCACCGTGAGACAGCAGCCGTTCACGGCAATAGAAGCGCCGAGGTCGGAGCCTTCCAGCACTGTGGTGCTATTGATGCGCAGGCGACTGCCATTGCGCGAGCCGACTTTGCCTAGTTCTTCGACGATGCCTGTGAACACAGCAGTTCACACTACTTATATAGGCGCAGATCGGGCAGGGGTTTACCCCGCCTAACCCGACAACCCTCCCGATAGATTGAAGGGGTCCACGAGGGCTTTTAGCGCTGGTGAGATGCAAGGGGTCAACAGGCCCACTGCGACCAAACGGTCCCGCAATTCGGCGGGCACACGAAAGGCATACCTATGGCAACTGCTCCAAAAAGCGAAACCATCGCCAAGCACCGGGCTCACTCAACTGACACCGGTTCTCCTGAAGTGCAAATTGCACTTCTTACAGAGCGCATCAACAGCCTCACTGACCACTTGAAGAGCCACCACAAAGACCATCACAGTCGCCGTGGCCTCTTAATGATGGTTGGTCGCCGTCGACGCATGCTTGACTATGTAAAGGATCGTGACATCGAGAAGTACAGAAAACTTCTTGAAGATCTCGGTCTGCGTCGCTAACGCACGCCGTAGGCAAACACATAACGAACAACTCGTAGTCGGTTGTCAGTCGCTGATTGCGCAACGAGTCAATACGGACTCACGTTGCGACATTGCCGACTGGGAATCGACCGGTTGTTCCTCAACCCCTCATGAATCGTCACGAGACGACTTAAGGGACGAAAGGACATACACATGGCTGACGCCATTTCCGTATCAGCACCTATTTCAGGTACCGATAAAACCCTCACCTTCGAGACGGGCAAGTTCGCCTTGCAGTCACAAGGTGCAGTCATTGCCAAAATTGGCAAGACGCAAGTTCTTGCAACAGCAAACGCCGCAAAGGGTGTTCGCGATGGCATCGACTTTTTCCCACTCACCGTCGACGTAGAAGAGCGCGCATATGCAGCAGGAAAAATTCCTGGCTCATTCTTCCGTCGTGAAGGACGCCCAAGCCAAGCAGCAATTCTTACTTGCCGTTTGACCGATCGTCCATTGCGCCCAGCCTTCCCAGATGGCTACCGCAATGAAACACAAATTGTGATCACCGTTATTGGTGCCGACCAAGTGAACCCGCACGACGTGCTTGCAATAAATGCAGCGTCTGCATCGTTCATGATCAGCGGCATTCCATTTGACGGCCCAATCGGTGCGGTTCGATTGGCATACAGCCAAGACGGTTCATGGATTGCTCACCCAACATTTGAAGAGGGCGAAGAAGCAACTTTCGAAATCGTTGTTGCAGGTCGCGAACTCGACAACGGCGACGTTGCCATCATGATGGTGGAAGCAGGCGGAACCGAGAAGAGCTTCACGTACTACGAAGCAGGAGCACCAAAGGTTGACGAACTCGTCATTGCCGGTGGTCTTGATGCATCGAAGCAGTACATCAAGGAATCAATCAAGTTGCAGCGCCAGTTGGTTGCCAGCGTGATTGCAACCCGTGGACCAATTGAGCCATTGAAATACACACCAGTACTTGACTACACCGATGAGTTGTTTGCAGCAGTAGAAGCAGCAGCAACCGCAACGTTGCAGCCAGCGATTCGCATTGCATTGAAGAGCGAGCGCAATGCCGCAATTGACGATGCAACCGCAAAGACACTTGTCGAACTTGCAGGAACACCAGATGCTCCAGGCAAGTTTGCTGGTCAGGAAAAGCAGATCAAG
>JBEGJW010000103.1:0-4666 GCA_041184445.1 Actinomycetota bacterium
TTTAAAGCCAGATCAGAACTGTGTCACTATTCGCGACACCATGATTAGGCGAGGAGTCATTGCGCGCTCAATCAATGCTGACACCAACGCATTTTGCCCCCCATTCGTCATTACCGATCAACAAATAGACACTCTGCTCGACATCTTTGCCGCAGCAGCACAAGGAAAGTAGAACATCATGAGTCAACTCACAGGACAACGCGCATTCATTACCGGCGGCGCTAGCGGTATTGGTGCCGAAATGGCACGCCGCTTCACCAAAGAAGGTGCAACGGTTGTACTTGCCGACGTAAACGACACGCTCGGCAAGCAAGTAGCAGCCGAAGTTGGCGGCGAATACGTTCACCTGGATGTCACGAATTCGCAGGCCTGGGAAGAGCTGTACAAAAAGGACAACAACTTCGACATTGTGTGCCTAAACGCAGGTGTTTCTACTCATCAAAACGTGATCGGTGACCCTGCCACCTACCCGCTCGAACGAGTGGACAACGATGCGTATTACCGCATTATGAGCATCAACGTAGATGGCGTGGTGTTCGGTGCGCGTGGGATTGTGCCGCACATGGTTGCCCGCAAGAGCGGACATATTTTGGTCACGGCATCGCTCGCGGGAATTATTCCTATTGCGCCAGATCCTATTTATGGTCTCACCAAGCATGCAATGGTTGGTTTCGTGAAGAGCATGGGCCAAGCACTCGAACCGCACGGCGTATGCATCAGTGCGCTGTGCCCTGGCTTCCTCGACACTCCGCTTGTTAGCGCACAAGCTCGCGAGTTTGCTGCGGTCTTCAGTCTTGGCGTGATGCCAGTAGAAATTGCTGGCGACTTGGCAATGCGTGCACTCACCGAGCGCATTAATGGCTCCCAGTGGGTGGTTTCATCTGGTCAACCAATTTCTCGGTACGAGCACAAAGATCCATTCGCAGGCTAAGCGCGTGAGCAAACCGGAATTCAATCCGTTTAACCCAGAGTTTCGAGCTCACCCGTACCCGTTTTACGACTCGCTACGCACCCACGAGCCTGTTCACACCACCGAGTTCGGCATGGTGGTACTCACGCGATACGACGATGTGTCAACAACGCTCAAGAGCGCTGACTTCAGTCGCGACGTTGAA
This sequence comes from Actinomycetota bacterium, assembly GCA_041184445.1. Lineage (GTDB taxonomy): Bacteria > Actinomycetota > Acidimicrobiia > Acidimicrobiales > Ilumatobacteraceae > UBA3006. The sequence goes on from JBEGJW010000103.1 coordinate 1,116, forward strand.
AAATATTCGACACAGGCAACCTCTGAGTCGCGTCAACGCAGGCGTGAAATGCAGCGTGAACGCACGAAGTCTATTTTGAACCTTGACCCGCCAGACCACACTCGCCTGCGTCGAATTGTCTCGAAGTCATTCACGCCAAGTGCAATGGAAAAACTCCGCGGACGAATTGAACAACTTGTCAATACCGTTCTCGATGCGGCGCAAGAACGCGGGTCCATTGATCTGATTGACGACCTTGCATTCCCCGTTCCATTCCAGGTGATTTCAGATTTGCTCGCCATGCCTACCGAGCGCGCCGAGGAAATGCGCGAATGGTCGCAGATCATTACGAATTCGCTAGAACCAACAGCAACCGATGAAGAACTTGCGCAATCTGATGCGGCAGTTGCACAACTTGTCCCCTATCTCACTTCCATCATCGAAGATCGTCGCAAAAATTTGGGCGACGACATGTTGTCAAGCCTCATCAGCGCCGAAGAAGCAGGCGACAAAATGACCACCGACGAACTGATGGCATTTCTGGTGTTGTTGTATATCGCAGGACACGAAACCACCGTGAACCTCATTGGTAATTCAACCCTTGCCCTGCTTCGCCACCCAGACCAAGCAGCGTTCGTTCATCAGCATGGGCTCAACTCGCAAGCTATTGATGAGTTGCTGCGCTACGACGGTCCGGTGCAACACACTGTGCGTATTCCGCTCAAGCCAGTGCACTATGAAGCACAGGGCAACACCTTCACTGTCGAACCTGGAACCGTGGTGCTCACTTCACTTGGCGCTGCGAACCACGACCCAGCGGTGTTTGATGCACCGCACGAGTTACGTCTTGACCGCACGAATTCGCATCGCCATATGGCCTTTGCGTCGGGCATTCACTATTGCTTGGGTTCGGCGTTGGCGAAGCTGGAAACCGAAGTTGCGGTGGGAACCCTGTTTAAACGCTTCCCGAACATGGAAATTGTCGGTACGCCTTCGTGGCGCGATCGCCTCACCATTCGAGGCGTAAACCAGCTGCAGCTCAGTCTTTCGTAAGACGAGCAATCAAACTGCTGGTGTCCCAGCGTTTGCCGCCCATAGCAACTACTTCTTCGTAAAACTTGTCGACCATTTCAGTCATCGGCAATTGTGCGCCATTGCGCTTGGCTTCGTCGAAACAAATTGCCAAGTCTTTGCGCATCCATTCCACAGCAAAACCAAATTCAAATTCGTCACGAACCATGGTCTTTGCGCGGTTTTCCATCTGCCACGACTGTGCAGCACCTTTAGAAATGACATCAACAACATCGTCTGGGTTTAACCCAGCACGCATGGCAAAGTTCAATGCCTCAGACAATCCTTGTGCAATGCCAGCGATGCAAATTTGATTTACCATCTTTGCCAATTGGCCAGAGCCTGCATTGCCCAACAACTGGCAACGCTTTGCATACGCATCAATAATTGGGTTCACGCGGTCGAATGATGATTGATCATTACTTCCACACATGACGGTGAGCTGGCCGTTTTCGGCGCCTGCTTGGCCACCAGAAACCGGAGCATCAACAAACCCTGCACCAATGGCAGCGCATGCATCTGCAAGTTCCCGTGCAAGTGTTGCCGAAGCTGTGGTGTGATCAACCAGCACTGAACCCGGCTTCAAGCCGGCGAGCACACCGTCATCACCAAATACCACCGAGCGCACATCGTTGTCGTTACCGACACACATGAACACGATGTCGCTTTGTTGAGCAACTTCGCGTGGAGTCAGTGCTCGCGAACCACCATGTTCGGCAACCCATGCATCAGATTTTTCAGTTGTGCGGTTGTACACCACAACGTTGTGTCCGGCTTTTGCAAGATGGCGAGCCATTGGCCCACCCATAATTCCTAAACCGACGTAGCCAACGTTTGCCACGACTATTTCTTTTTCGCTACGGCCTTAGCGGGAGCTTTTGCAACTTTGGCAACCTTGGCTGCTTTCGCAGCAGGTTTAGCCACTTCCTTCGCGGCTGCTTTCGCCACTGGCTTGGCATCATCTTTCGGAATCTGCTTCACGATCTTTGCGCCCTTTGAAGGCTTCAGCACACCTTGCTCAAGAGCTGCATCCAGCCATACTTCTGCAGCATCAGTTGAAACTTTTAGCGCTGGGGAAATTTCTGAGATCAAGTTGATGCGCGCGCGGTCGTACATTGTTTTTTCTGCAGCCGACAACGCACTGTCGCGGTCACGAGCTGCCAAGTTACGCACCACTTCGGCGACCTGATAGACGTCACCGCTCTTCAACTTCTCTTGGTGGTTCTTGAATCGACGTGACCAGTTAGCAGGTACGCGTGGGTCGGCTTTCGACAGCACTGAACGCAAGTCTTCAAGTTCAGACTTCGATACCGGCGGGCGCACACCAACTTGGTTCGCCATTGCGGTTGGCACTGAAAGGGTCATCTCGTTGATGACGGTCTTCAAAATGAGGTACTCCTGCACGGAGCCAAATGCCTTCATGCGCTTAATGCCATGGACAATGCATGCACCGTGCTGGGGGTAAATGACGGTGTCACCTTTATTGAATTTCACAGAAGCGACCTCTCTACAGACTGACCCCGAAATGATAGGCGTTCAGTGCCCCTAACCCACAATGCGCGCGATATTTACGCCTGTTTTTGCAATTGCGCCCCCGGTAGGAATCGAACCTACGACCTACGGATTAGAAGTCCGCCGCTCTATCCATCTGAGCTACGGGAGCAATCTGCTTGCTCAAATCTACCGCCCGTCCAACTACCGTTTAGACGTGCGTTCACGACTGCTGGTGCTATTTGCGGCAATCTGTTTTGCCACAACTGGCACATCCCGCGCACTTGGGCCAGACAGCGCCACCTCACTTGGAGTTGCTGCCATCAGGTTCATTGTTGGCGCGATTGCATTAATTGCCATCACTTCGTTTGTCCGCAAGCCACAAGTCACCACCTCATCACAGCCCCTATATATATGGATCATTGCCGGATTTGGCCAGGCAATGTACGGAGCAACATTTTTCGCTGCCGTTCATGAAACCGGAGTTGCCGTTGGCACTGTGGTGGCGCTTGGTTCTGCCCCAATTCTGACCGGGGTGTTATCGGCGGTTTTGTTTCGCTCGCTTCCAACTCGTAAGTGGATGATGGCAACCAACGCAGCAATTGTCGGAATGTCACTCATTGTGTTGTCGGGAAGCGACGCGAACGTTTCCGTTGCGGGAATCATGTATGCACTTGGCGCGGGTTTGGGTTATGCGCTCTTCGCATTAGCTAGTAAACGCATTGTTGAGTCGGGCGTAACGAGCGATATTGCCATGTCACGCGTTTTCGGTATTGCGGCAGTCATGTTGGCCCCGTCTCTGTTTTTCGTGAACACCGATTGGGTATTCACAGCAAGCGGAATTTCACTCGGGTTGTGGCTCGGAATCGTCACTGTTGCATTTGCGTACTGGGCATACGCAAGCGGGCTCGCGCACCTAGAACCGCGTGAAACCACCATGATCACCCTCGCCGAACCAGTTGTTGCAACCATGCTTGGTGCCCTGGTTCTGGATGAGCGACCAGCAGCGC
>JBEGJW010000104.1:0-4537 GCA_041184445.1 Actinomycetota bacterium
TCTGGCGCAGCCATGAAACAACTCATCGACTCACTCAGTGAAATTGACAAGTCGCGTGTATGTGCAGTGGTAGCAACTTCAGGAACCACGAATGTTGGCGTGGTCGACGACTTGCAGGGAATAGGCGAGCAGGCTCGCAGGCTTGGCGCGTGGTTCCACGTTGACGGTGCGTATGGTGCAGCAGCGTTGTGCGCACCAAGTGTTCGACATCTCTTCGCCGGAATCGAACAGTGTGACAGCCTCATTGTCGATCCGCATAAATGGTTGTTTGGTCCGTACGACTCGTGTGCTCTGTTGTATCGCAACCCAGAAATTGCTCGCCAGGCGCACACGCAACACGCTGAGTATCTGGATGTACTGCAGCAAGAGGCAGACAAACTTAAAGACGAAGCAATGAACCCAGCCGACCTCGCGCATCACTTGTCGCGTCGCGCACGCGGCTTACCTGTGTGGTTCAGCTTGGCCATGCATGGCACCGATGCGTACCGCGATGCCATGGAGGCAACGCTTCAGGTCACGCGTGAATCAGCAGACATCATTCGAAACGCAACACACGTTGACTTGGTGCTTGAGCCAGAGCTTTCGGTCATCGTGTTCAAGCGACTTGGTTGGAACGCGCAGCAGTATCAGCAGTGGAGCGACAGAATTTTGGAACGCGGGCTCGCATTTGTTGTTCCAAGTAGTTGGAACGGTGAAACCGTTTTGCGTTTGTGCATCGTGAATCCACGAACAACAGTTGCGGGAATTCAAACAATTATTGAATCGCTGAAATAGTCAGCGAAGAAGGCCTGCTATTTAGGAGCTGGCTCTTTCTTGGCGACTGCCTTTTTGCGGGTGCCGTAACGCTTGTTGAAGCGCTCAACGCGACCAGCGGAGTCGATGATCTTCATCTGACCGGTGAAGAAAGGGTGGCTTGCGTTCGAAATTTCAAGCTGCACCACTGGGTACGTCTCGCCGTCTTCCCAGACCGTGGTCTTGGTGGCATCCACCTTCATGGTGCTGCGGGTCAAAAAGCGGTAGTTGGCTGAGCTGTCTTCGAGGACAACAAAGTTGTACTCCGGGTGGGTGTCCTTCTTCATAGGTTTGCCAGTGTAGCGGGGCTAAGTCCCTGTCTATACTTGTCCAATGCCAAATCGCTGTGACGTCCTCGGGAAGCGCCCTTCAACGGGTCACTCTGTATCCCACTCCAATATCAAGAGCAAGCGCTGGTGGAAGGTCAACTCCCAGAAGAAGCGTTTCTGGTTGCCTTCAGAGAAGCGCTGGATCACCTTGCACATCAGTGCAAAGGGCCTTCGTACCATCGACAAGCGCGGCATTGAGCGCGTAGTCGCCGACATCCGTGCAACGGGTCAGAAAGTCTGAGAACGAATCATGGCTGCAAAGAGTAAAGACAAGCGTCCAATCATCAAGCTTCGTAGCACTGCCGACACTGGCTATGTGTACGTCACCCGTAAGAACAAGGTGAACTCACGCGAGCGTCTTGAGTTGAAGAAGTACGACCCAGTCGTACGCAAGCACGTCATCTTCAAAGAAGAGCGTTAAACCGTTCAGCGCTTAAGGCGCTGTTACAACGAAGCAAGGACTTGTTGAAAGTCTGCAATTACGTCAGTTGCCGATTCCAGTCCTACAGACACGCGCAACAATCCTTGTGTAATTCCTGACGCCACCTGGTCTTCTGGAGTTACACCAACATGTGTACTGCTTGCTGGGTGACAAATAAGCGTCTCTGGTCCACCGAGTGACACAGCTGGTCGAACCAGTTTCAATCCGTCAACAATTTTGCGTGCTGCATCTTTTCCGCCAGCAACTTCAAAGCTAAGCAGCGAACCAAATTGGCGCATCTGCTTTGCGGCGAGAGCGTGTTGCGGGTGAGTGGAAAGACCTGGGTAGTGCACTGCCGATACCGATGTGTTCGAAACTAAACGCGAAGCAAGCTCCATTGCGGTTGTGCACTGTTGTGCAAGACGAACTCCAAGAGTGCGAATTCCGCGTAAGCCGTTCACCGCGTCGTATGGCGATGCAGTAGCACCGTGAAGAACTGCGTAAGACCAAATGGCATCAATCAAATCTTTTTCGCCTGCAACAACACCAAGTGTTGCGTCGTTGTGTCCAGCAATGCCTTTGGTTGCAGAGTGCACAACAAGTGAAACACCATGGGCAAGCGGGCTTTGTCCGAGAGGGGTTGCAAGCGTGGAGTCCACAACGGTGTACGGGCCCTTAATGCTTGCTAGTTCACTGAAATCGACAACGCCCATCTGTGGGTTAGAAGGAGATTCAGCGAGTACCAACATGGTCTTACCGGGTTTCACTGCGGCTGCAAATGCTCCAGGTTTCGAACCATCTACAAAAGTGACATCAATTCCAAGTCGCTTGCATGGGCCATTAAGGAAGGAAACTGTTCCGCCATACAGCTGGCTTTGCGCAACAATGTGATCGCCAGTTGAACACAGCGCAAGAATGATTGACGTAATCGCGCCCATTCCCGAACCAAATGCAAGCGCATCTTCAGCGCCTTCAAGTTCTGCAATGGCGCGTTCAAAATCGCGGACCGATGGATTTGAGTAGCGGGCATAATTGCCTGTCTTATGAATTGAGGTTGCAGCTTTGCTGGTTTCGTCCATTCCGCTTGACTGCCAAGTAGTGCTTGTCCAAATAGTGGGAGACAATGCGCCCGAAGCGTCGCGCCCTGCGGTGATTGCAGTGGTCTCTGGTTGCTGTTCTTGCACCTCAACAGCGTAATGAAATGGGGTGCCCTTGCGAAGGCTATTTAGATGTGGGGCAGTACTTCTTTGCCAATGAGGTCTAGGTGATCGAGGTCATCAAGATCCAGAATCTGCATATAGATGGTCTCTGCTCCAGCCTTTTTCCATTCGCCGATTTTGGCCAGTATCTCACTTGGTGTTCCGCATAAGCCATTGGCGCTCAGCTCAGTAACGTCTCGACCAATTTTCTTGGTGCGTCGCTCTACTTCGGCAGTATCAGTTCCACACACGGTGGTTTGAGCCACGGTGTATTTCAATGTCTTGGGGTCACGACTGATTGATGTGCATGCTTCGCGAACTCGAGCACACTGTTCAACGAATGCATCGCTATTCACAAATGGCATGTTGAATTCGGTTGCATATTTTGCAGCCAACATTGGAGTCTTCTTCGCACCTCGACCACCGACAATCACTGGAACTCGCGACTGAACAGGTTTAGGTAGTCCTGGAGAATTCTCCAGGGTGTAGTGGGTGCCTTCGAAGCAGAAGGTCTCGCCTAATGGTGTATTCCACAAACCATTAATGATGTGCAGCTGCTCGCCAAGAATGTCGAAGCGTTCGCCTAGTGCAGGGAAGCGGAAGCCGTATGCCTTATGTTCTGCTTCGTACCAACCAGCTCCAAGGCCAAGCTCAACTCTGCCATTCGACATTGCATCAACATTTGCAACACTGATTGCAGTAATTGCAGGGTGACGAAAAGTTAGTGAGTTCACCAATGTGCCAAGACGAATTGTTGAAGTCTCGCGTGCAATTCCTGCGAGTGTTGTCCACGCATCCGATGGTCCCGGGGCTCCGTCAATATCTCCCATTTTTAAGAAGTGGTCTGAGCGAAAAAATGCATCAAATCCAAGTTGTTCTGCGCGCTGTGCAATCGCGAGTAATTGTGTGTAAGAAGCGCCTTGTTGAGGCTCGGTAAAGATGCGAAGTTTCATCTGGATGATCGTAGGTGCTGTCTTTGCCTGTAGCCTGACTTCGTAGTTTTCACTACGGCGACGTGGCCGAATGGTTAGGCATGGGCCTGCAAAGCCCCGTAACCGGGTTCGATTCCCGGCGTCGCCTCAATTGTCTTTTGGGTCAAATCGGTATTTGGTACGACATTCGGTACGAGTTGAGTCTGGAAATAGGTCGTACAGTACTCACGTGGCGAAAATTGTGAATATTCGTGAACGAATCTTGGAACTGGCTGTTGAGGCCATCGATAGTGGTGGTGAAGGGGCGATCCGCGTAAACGATATAGCCGCCGATGCCGGTGTAACTGTCCCAACGCTGTATCGGCATTTTGGTAGTCGCGATGGCTTGGTGGAAGCAGCTCAAACGTATCGATTTCGTAAAACGCAGTTTGTCGATTCTTCAGTACTTGCGGCGTCTCTTGCCAAGTGCAAAAACCGAGATGATTTAAGAAAGGCGCTTCGTAAAGAATTGCTCTCGCATTTTGACACTGATCGGTGGGAACTTCGTCAGGTTCGATTAAATGCGTTGGGCTCTGGCTATGCCAGACCAGGTTTGTCCGCGTCTTTGGCGCTAGCGCAAAAACAGGGAGCGATGGGAATTGCCGAGATGCTGCAGCCATTTCAACAAAAGGGTTGGATCCGTAAAGATATTGATCTCGCAGCGACGGTCTATTGGTTCATGGGACAGATTTTGGGCCGAGTTCTGATTGAAATGGGCGACAACCCAGTGTCCCAGAAGAAATGGAATGACATTTCACTGGAGGGCATTATGGCTGTGATTTTTGGGGATAATCCAAAGAAATAGGGGTTTTCCCTGATTTATAG
>JBEGJW010000105.1:0-5050 GCA_041184445.1 Actinomycetota bacterium
TGCTTGTTGATCCATCGGTAACTTTTGGTCTGCAGCAGACAATGTGCACACTGCTGCAATAGGGCTGGTCTCCGTCATTCCCCACGCTTGCAAAATTGGTAAGCCGGTTTGTTCGCGGTAACCCTCGCTTAATGCTTTTGGAACAGCAGAGCCACCGCACGGAATTGCACGTAACGATGACGTGTCACGACCCTTCAACTCTGGAAGTACCGCCATCCAAATTGTTGGCACACCCGCAGCAACGGTCACTTTTTCGTCAACGATCAAGTTGGCAACTGCCTTGCCCGACAAGTCTGGTCCAGGCATCACCAAGTTTGCGCCGCACGCAACTGCTGCGTGTGCAAGACCCCATGCGTTGGCATGAAACATTGGCACCACCGGAAGAATGGTGTCGCTCTCGCGTGCACCAAGTGAATCCACTGTCATTGCACCGAACGTGTGCAGGTAGGTGGAGCGATGCGAATACAACACACCTTTCGGGTTACCCGTTGTTCCGCTGGTGTAACACAAGTTTTCATCGGTGATGTTGAACTCAACTCCTGGTGTTCCCTTCAACAACTCTTCGTAGTCGTGCATTTGATAACCATCAACTGACTTCGGTATGTCACCCTTGCCGTCATCCATGATGACGAGGTGCTTTACGGTTGTAAACGTTGGCAGCAATGGAGCGATCAGTGCGAAGAGCGAACGATCAATAAATATGTGCGAAGAGCGAACGATCAATAAATATCACTTCGTCTTCGGCGTGATTCACAATGTAAGTAAGTTGCTCGGGGAACAAGCGAATATTCAATGTGTGCGTAACACGACCTGTGCACGGCGGCGCAAAGTACAACTCGAGGTGACGCGCAGTGTTCCATGCAAACGTGGCAACGCGACCATTCTTTGAAATGCCCAACTTGTCCAGCACTCCACCAAGCTGACGCGTTCGCGCAGCCCATTCTCCATACGTGGTGCGCTCAATGCCTGTTGCAGTGGCAGTAGTAATGGTCTTTTCGCTGTGATACTTCTCAGCGCGTTCAAACAAATGCACCATGGTTAACGGTGTCTGCTGCATCAAACCTTGCATTGCACTCCCCTTTTTGTGCTCGTGACGAGACCTAAGTTACCCAAGTCGGCTACCGTGCTCTAAATGCGCAAGGCGGTCCTCACCTTCACCACCATGTTGTTTGTCATTGGCACTATTGGCAGCAACATTGGCCCGGCGCTTGTAGACAATCACCCATCGTTAGTTCTTGCCCTTAGTTCGCGAAACCGTAACCTGTTTGGCTCTGTTCCTTACATTGATGTAGTCCCGTACGCCGCAATCGGATTCGTGCGCATTTTGATTGCCGGTGTTGCGCTGTACTTCGTGGGTCGTTGGTACGGCGAAAAAGCATTGGGCTGGGTTGAGGGCAACCTTGGCGAACTGCCGGCCATTTACCGCTGGACTGAAAGGGCTGTAGACAAGGCCGGCTCAGTTGCCCTTGTGCTGATGCCTGGCAGCAACGTGGTCTGCCTGCTTCTTGGACATAAGCGCATGAGTGCCAAGCGATTCATCCCACTACTTTCCATTGGAATCGTCATCAAGCTGGTGGTGCTTCGCCTGGGCGGCGACCAATTCGAGGACCAAATTCGCTCGTTCTTGTCGGGCATCGAGCAATACCAGTGGTATTTCGTTGCTGTCCTCTTTGGCATCAGTTTCTTCCAGTCCATGAGGAAAGGTCGACCAAGTTCCGACTAAATTCGTGGCACATTCACCTCGCAAATAAGGAGTGCCACCATGGCTGCAAAAAAGAAAATCGCGAAGAAAAAGACTGTCAAAAAAGTTGTGAAGAAGGCTGTCAAAAGGACCGCTAAAAAGGCAACGAAAAAAGCTGTAAAGAAGACTGCAAAGAAAATCGTGAAGAAGACTGCCAGCAAGGGCGGCTCAAAAGTAACGCTCGGCGGCAACCCAGTTTCAACAAGTGGCAAGTTGCCAAAGAAGGGCGCTGCTGCTCCATCGTTCACACTGACTACCGGAACGCTGGAAGAAATTTCGAATAAAGACTTGCGTGGCAAGCGTGTGATCTTGAACATTTTCCCAAGCATTGACACACCAACATGTGCAACCAGCACACGTACGTTTAACTCGCTTGCATCATCGTTGACCAACACCGAGGTGTACTGCGTGTCGGCAGACTTGCCATTCGCGCAAGGCCGCTTCTGTGGCACAGAAGGTTTGGCAAACGTGAAGACCGCTTCATCGTTCCGTTCAAACTTTGGTAAAGCATTCGGCGTCAACTTGACCGACGGTGTGCTCAAGGGAATTCTTGCTCGCGCAGTTGTTGTGCTTGACGAAAAAGGCAAAGTGCTGCACAGCGAATTGGTGAGCGAAATTGCTAACGAGCCAAATTACGAAGCAGCGATCAACTCGCTGAAGTAATTAGATTCCAAGAAAACTGTCGAGTCCAAGGGTGAAGCCCTTGTGCTCGGCAATTTTTTTGCATGCCAACACCACACCGGGCATAAACGATGCGCGGTCTGTGGTGTCATGGCGAATAGTGAGGGTCTGTCCCTGTGCCCCGAAAATCACTTCTTGGTTTGCTACTGCCCCGCGCATGCGCACTGCATGAATTGGAATGTCGCCAGGACCCTTGGCTCCGCGCGCACCCTTAATGGCTTCGTGCTTCGTTGGGTCTTGTGCCCACTCGTTACTTGCCGCTGCCATGCGTTGCGCAGTAGCAACTGCGGTTCCACTTGGTGAATCGGCTTTGCCGTCGTGGTGAATTTCAATAATTTCTGCGGTATCAAAAAATGGCGATGCCATTTCTGCAAAGCGCATCATGAGCACTGCGCCAATCGCGAAGTTTGCCGCAATTAAACAATTGCTATTGGTAAACGACTTCTTGAAGTTGTCGAGATCATCTTGAGAAAAACCAGTGGTGCCAACAACAGCGTGAATGCTGTGCATTGCGAGCCACGGAAGGTTCACTCGTGATGCTTCGGCAACAGTGAAATCGATTGCGACATCTACTTTTGCATCGGCGAGTGCGCGCAATTCACCCGAGATGGTGAGCCCGTGAGTGGTTGATCCTGGAGCTCCAGAATCAACCACTGCTACGAGTTCTAAACCAGGATCAGCAACAACGGCATTGCATACCGTTGCACCCATGCGCCCTGCGGCACCGATGACACCGACCCTGATCATGGTTAATTAGTTACCGTTAAATTCGCTGTCGAATTCGTCTTCGAAGCTGACCGATACTGCATTGTCTGCAGCAGGAGCCGATGGTGCTGATCCACGGTTTGGTTCACGACGGTTGCTGTTTTCACTGCGACCTCCGCGATCGTTTCCGCGACCACCACGATCATTGCCTCGGCCGCCGCGATCGTTTCCACGACCACCGCGATCTTGACGTGGGCCACGGTCGCCACCTTCTGAAGGTGCGCTTCCTGAACCCTTCATTGGTTCACCGTCTGGTCCGATGAGCGAGAGGCTCACCTTGCCGCGGTCGTCAATGTCGTCTACACGAACTTGAACTTCATCACCGATGTTCAATACGTCTTCAACCTTGGATACACGCTGACCGTTACCCAACTTCGAAATGTGCACGAGGCCGTCACGTCCAGGAAGGATGTTGACGAATGCACCGAACTGAGCAATGTTCACAACGCGACCTGTGTAGGTAGCGCCCAACTCTGCAGTTGGAGGATCGACGATGGCAAGAATGCGTGCCTTCGCGTCTTCAACCTTTGAGTTGTCTGGTGAACCAATGGTGATGATGCCGGTTGCACCGTCATCGCTGACGTTGATCTCGGCACCAGTCTCCTGCTGGATGGTGTTGATGACTTTGCCCTTTGGCCCAATAACTTCGCCCACCTTGTCCAATGGAATGGTGAAGGTGATGATCTTTGGTGCGCTTTCAGCAACGGTTGAACGTGGTGCTGCAATTGCTGCGTTCATCACGTCGAGGATCTTCAAGCGAGCATCTTTTGCTTGCTGCAATGCAGCTGCAAGAACGTCGCTAGGAATTCCGTCGATCTTGGTGTCAAGTTGCAACGCGGTTACTGCGTCTGCAGTTCCGGCCACCTTGAAGTCCATGTCGCCGAATGCATCTTCTGCACCAAGAATGTCGGTGAGTGCGGTGTACTTACCTTCGTCGAAGATCAGTCCCATTGCAATACCGGCTACTGGAGCAAGAATTGGCACACCAGCGTCCATGAGCGAAAGGCTCGATGCACATACCGACGCCATCGAGGTGCTGCCGTTTGACGACAACACTTCTGAAACGAGACGCAATGTGTATGCGAACTTCTCTTGGTCTGGAACTACTGGGAACAATGCGCGCTCTGCAAGTGCACCGTGTCCAATTTCGCGACGCTTCGGACTACCTACACGACCGGTTTCTCCGTTGGCCCAAGGAGCCATGTTGTAGTCGTGCATGTAACGCTTCGATGTCTCTGGTGTGATCGAGTCGATCATCTGGTTCATCTTTGGCATTGCCATGGTGAGCACGTTGAGTACTTGTGTTTCACCGCGTTGGAACAAACCTGTTCCGTGTGCGGTTGAAATGAGTCCAACTTCTGCTGAAACTGGACGCAAGTCTGCAGGGCCACGACCGTCGATACGAATTCCTTCGTTCACAACGCGCTTACGCACCAACTTCTTGGTGAGTGAACGTACGGCTTCCTTGATCTGCTTTTCCTGACCAGCAAACTTGCCTGGAGCATCTGGTGTTCCTGCAAGTTCAACAAGCGTCTTCGCTGTTGCATCGTCGATCGCGGCGTTGCGCTCGCTCTTCAGAGCAATGCGAATTGCTGGCTGCAACGTTGCGGTTGCTGCTGCTTCTACTGCTGCAAACAACTCATCGGTGTAGTCAAGTACTGGTGTGTACTTCAATGGCTCAATTGGTCCTCGGGTTGCAATCACGCTGGCAACCAACTGGCGCTGCAACTTGATTGATTCCTTGATGTACTGCTTCGATGCATCAAGACCACCGGCGATGACGAGTTCGTCAACCTTTGGTGCTCCTGCTTCGTAGTACGTGAAGCTCTTCTCGGTTCCGCCTGCTTCCACCATCATGATGGC
>JBEGJW010000106.1:0-4400 GCA_041184445.1 Actinomycetota bacterium
GAACTCGCATGGCCAACGACTTCGCGTTTTCCAAATCATGGCGCAGTGTGGCCGCGACAAAAGTTTGACAATCATTTGCTTGACGTTGCTATTGCATCTGGCGCTGAAGTTCGGTTCGAGTCTGAAGCATTGCCAGTACTTGAAGGGGACCGAGCAGTTGGTGTGCAGGTTGGTAGCGAAGTGATTCGCGCGTCACTCGTAGTTTTGGCGACTGGTGCACAAGGTGCTGCTGCAAAAATGCTTGGCGCAGTTCGCGACCCCGACGAAACATTTGGTTTGGCAATTCGCGCATATGCGCCAACTCCACGTCATGCAGAGCGTCATCTTGAAGCGTGTCTCAGTTTGCGCGATGAGCACGGCACGCCGGTTCCTGGTTACGGATGGATGTTTCCTGCTGGCGACGGAACAGTGAATATCGGTGTTGGTGCACTCAGCACTATGAAGGGCTTCAAGAAACTCAATCTCAACACATTGCTCGATCAGTATGCGTCAATCGTTCGTGAGCCGTGGTCACTTGGTGACTATATAGATAAGCCGCGTGCTTGGCGCTTGCCTATGAGTTGTGTGCGTCGACATGGCCCAGGCTGGGTGGCTGTTGGTGATGCAGCCGGTTTTGTGAACCCAATGAATGGCGAGGGAATTGACTACTCATTGGAGTCGGGCATGTTGGCAATTCAGTGCTTCGTGGAAAACCCTGATACTGCAACTGTTGAATATGACAAGCGTGTGGGCGAGAGGTTCGATGCGTTCTTACGTACAGGTCGCAGATTCAGTTTCATCATTGGTCACCCATGGCTTTTGAAGCCAGGCTTGCGCGTTGCTGTTGGTTCGCAGACAGCAGCCGACATCACGCTTGCCGTGATGGGCAATCTCATCGATTCTTCAACACCAGGTGCGGCTGGCCGTGTAATGCGATTTGCTGATAATGCATTGCGTATTGCAGACCCGCTTCTGCGTCGCACCCGTGCAAAGGCGTAAGCCCTCGTTGTCTACAGTTTGCGCATGACTACTTTGTCGTTGCGCTCGCCACTTGTCGGAACTGTGGTTGCAGTGAAAGTTGCAGTTGGCGACGTGGTTTCTGCTGGTGCAGAACTGGTGGTTATTGAATCCATGAAGATGGAGCACCCGGTACTTGCCGAAACATCGTGCCGAATTTCTGCACTGTTCGTGACTGTAGGAAAAACAGTGAATGAAGGCGAAGTTCTTGTTGAGTATGTCGCGGAGAGTGTTTCGCAAAATACGGTTGCCGCTTCAGTTTCAGTTTCAGGGCAGCGTGTCGACTTGGAACAAGTGCGAAGGCGTCAGGATCTACTACTTGATGCGGCCCGAAGCGAAGCAGTGACTAAACGTCATGCACGAGGTCAACGCACTGCGCGCGAAAATGTTGCCGACTTAATCGACGAAGGAACTTTTGTTGAATACGGGGGCTTCGGTGTCGCGGCCCAACGCAGTCGTAGGAGTGAAGAGGACCTTATTGCCAACACTCCCGCAGACGGGTTGATTACCGGACTTGCAACAATCAACTCCCAAATGTTTGGTGGGGAGAATACGAGCTGCGCGGTAGTTGCATATGACTACACGGTGCTTGCGGGTACGCAGGGGTTCATTAATCATCGCAAGAAAGATCGCATCTTTGAAATTGCGAAACGAAACATGACTCCAGTGGTGTTGTTCGCCGAAGGTGGTGGTGGTCGACCGGGCGACACTGATGCGCCTGGAGTTGCAGGTCTTGATGTGATGTCGTTCGCGTCATTCGCGCAGCTCTCCGGACTCGTTCCTTTAGTTGGTATCGCATCGGGTTATTGCTTTGCGGGTAACGCGGCATTACTTGGTTGCTGTGATGTAGTGATCGCGACAGAAAACTCAAACATTGGTATGGCTGGTCCAGCAATGATTGAAGGCGGCGGGCTCGGAGTAGTGAAGCCAACTGATATCGGGCCAATTGAAACTCAAGTCGCTAACGGTGTTGTAGATATCCGAGTTGCCGATGAAGCGGAAGCCGTTGCAGTTGCCAAGAAATATTTGTCGTATTTTCAAGGAGCAACAACATGGTTCAGTCGTCATAGCGACGAAGCATTGCGTGCTCTTATTCCCGAGCAACGCACGCGTGTGTACGACGTGCGGACAGTGATCGACACGCTTGCCGATATTGATTCGGTTCTTGAACTTCGATCTGATTTTGGCATCGGCATCGTTACTGCGTTCGCGCGTATTGAAGGAAGGCCTGTTGGCATCGTTGCGAATAATCCCGCACATCTTGGTGGAGCTATTGACACACCGAGTGCCGACAAGATGGCACGGTTCGTGCAACTCTGCGACGCCTTTGATATTCCGTTGATTTCATTGTGCGATACACCGGGCTTCATGGTTGGCCCACAGGCCGAAGAGACCGCGCAGGTGCGACACTTCTCGCGACTGTTCGTGACCGCTGCAAGCGTGACTATTCCTTGGATCACGGTGGTGTTGCGGAAGGGCTACGGACTTGGCGCGCAAGCCATGGCGGGAGGAAGTTTTCATGCAAGAGACCTCATCGTTGCCTGGCCAACTGGTGAATTCGGTGGCATGGGTCTTGAAGGTGCGGTGCGTTTGGGCTTCAAAAAGGAACTCGACGCAGCAAAAACCCCAGAAGAGCGTCAGGACTTGGAGAATCGCTTGATTAACGCTGCTTACTTAAGGGGTAGTGCCCTCAGTATGGCTAGTCACACTGAAATTGATGATGTCATCGACCCTGCACTCACTCGGCACCGTATTTTGGGCGTTCTGGCGGCGTGCCCAATGCCACCACGAAAAACGTCTAAAAAACGTCCAATGATCGACACATGGTAAAACCACGCAAATCGGTTGAACTATGATCGTAAGACCAACAAACATACGTGTTTCTAGAGGCACGTAAGAGGGAGAAACAGAAAAATGAGAAAGCAGACTATTAAAGGTCTTGCTGTTGGTCTCGTTGCAGTAGTTGGATTGGCCGCTTGCGGTTCCAGCTCTTCATCAGACACAACAGTGGCGGCTGGTTCAGCTGGCTTGGCATGCGAAGTTACCGACACCGGTGGCGTAGATGACAAGGGCTTCAACCAGATTGCACACGAAGGTCTATTGCAGGCAGAGACAGAACTCGGTGTAGCCACCGATCTTCTCGAGTCAACAACAGATGCTGACTACGCACCAAACCTTCAGTCATTCGTTGACAAGGGTTGCAACGTCATCGTTACTGTTGGCTTCTTGCTCGCAGACGCAACTAAGGCAGCTGCAGAAGCAAACCCAACCGTTCAGTTCGCAATTGTTGACTCCAACACTTCGGCACCAAACGTTCAGGGTCTTACCTTCGCAACCGATCAGCCATCATTCTTGGCTGGTTACATGGCAGCAGCAACCACCAAGTCCGGCATCGTCGGTACTTTCGGTGGTATCAACATTCCACCAGTAGCAATCTTCATGCAAGGTTTCGCTAAGGGTGTTGAGTACTACAACGCACAAAAGGGAACTTCAGTGAAGGTTCTCGGTTGGGACATTGCTAAGCAAGACGGAACCTTCTCTGGTGACTTCCAAGACCAGACCAAGGGAACCAGCATTGCGAAGAGCATGTCAGACGAAGGCGCCGACATCATCTTCCCAGTAGCAGGCCCAGTAGGCCTTGGTGCATCGCAGTTCGCGATGGACTCAGCTGGCAAGGTAAAGATCATCGGTGTTGACGTAGACATGTCAATCTCGAACCCAACTCAGGCAGAGGTATACGTAGCATCAGTTTTGAAGAAGATTGACGCTGCAGTACTTCAGGCTGTGAAGGACGCTCTTGCTAAGACAGGCGGCGGAACCGATTACCTCGGAACCCTCGAAAACGGTGGTGTTGGTGTAGCAATCACATCAACCATCACTCCTGAACTTCAGGCAGAGCTTGATGCAGTAACTGCTGGCATCATTGACGGTTCAATCGTCACCAAGTAATTCGTCGCTCAATTGAGCGATTCAGTAGTAGGAGTGGGGGTCGCGAAAGCGGCCCCCATTTCCATTTTTGAGCACAAATTTTGCATTGATACCAAGGTGTGGTGGTTGGTTAGTCTGTGATGCATGGGGAGTAACCGCTCATGAAGCTTGAGTTACGTGGCATTACAAAACGTTTTCCTGGAGTAGTTGCAAACGACAACGTCAATCTCGCACTCAACACAGGTGAAGTTCTTTCCCTCATTGGTGAAAATGGTGCGGGTAAGTCAACGTTGATGAGCGTGTTGTATGGGATGTACAGGCCCGATGAGGGTGAAATTCTTATTGACGAAGTACCGCAAGTGTTTAATTCACCGGGTGAAGCAATTGCCGCTGGTATTGGAATGGTTCACCAGCACTTCATGTTGGTTCCAGTATTCACGGTTGCCGAAAACGTGGTGTTAGGCGTAGAGCCAACT
>JBEGJW010000107.1:0-4355 GCA_041184445.1 Actinomycetota bacterium
ATTCGATTGACGCCTTCAATCTGAAAGACATGTCGACGCCTTCACATCTGGTGGTTCTTGATTTTGAAACTCGGGGAAGCGCCAGTTGGGTGAAGTTCAGTCAATTTGGCGAATTGCCAGGAGGCGATGTGTCGAAGACCAAGGCTGGAATGGAAAGTTACTTCGATTCGCTAGGAATCTTTCTCAACTCAAAATAAGTGACGGTGAGTTGGTCTGTAAGCGGGGTTCTGTAATCGATGATCATCCCTCTATGCAACCTACCCGTGGGTTGTTTGTTGTAAACAACAAACGAACGGACAGCTCATGCCCACTGCATGGTCTTGCTTCGAATGGTGGCCCCAAGCCACGCAAGTTGCCTCACGTGCTGGTGCGCTCTTACCGCACCGTTTCACCCTTACCTGTTTCGCAATCTTGCGACTGCGCTCATCGGCGGTTTGTTCTCTGTTGAACCTTGCGTCAAGTTGCCCCGACCCGACTCTCGCCGGCACTCTGTCCTGTGAAGCCCCGACTTTCCTCAGATAGTGGTGCAAGCACCATTACCCGCGATCATCCGACCTACTCACCGTCGAGGTAAGTGTACGGGCGAGTTATTGGCAGTCGACGAAGTCGTAGATCAAGCCGTTAAGGCTTGGTGTCTCAAAAGTCAACGTTGGCTTCAAGTTGTCAGCATTTGGCGTTCCAACCGACAACAGCACGGTGGAAAGGGAGCCGAACGCGGCAGGTACTGAAGCGATGTTTGGCTTTCCAGTGGTTTCGTTGTTGGTTGGTCCAACCGATGCATAACCACCGTTTAACACTTGTGCGAGCACAACCGCATGGCGAGCTTCGTTGGTTGCAATGCGCATCGCATCTGCACGAAGTGCAGGCGAGGTGAGTGTTGCAACAAAGCCTTGGTAGGTCTGAACGCCGATGTTTTCCATTGCATGAACGAGTGCAATGATGTCACGGCTGGAGTCTGGGTTGCCCTTTTCCGTTACCAACTTCAGTGCAGGATCAATGTACAAACTGTTCATTCGAGCATTTGCACACGTATGTGCTTTGCCGCCAAGCGAAACAGCAAGTGCATTTACGGTGTTTGCATGAGTCTGGTGATCATCGCGGAAACCCTTTACCGCATCGGTCAACTTCGCATAATCGCCGGTCAACATTCCTTCATCAAGGATGAGGTTGTACAAGTCGATTGCGTTGTATTCAAGTGATGCTGCGGTACGAAGTAGCACGGTGTCGGTAACAACGCCTTCAGGGAGTGCGGTCGTTGGGGTGGCAACGCCTTCGCTCAAAATGTTTGCACTTGGTACCACTCCAGATTGCTTGCCACAAGCGGCAAGAAACGCTGCACCAAATACGGAAAGTCCGCCTACACGGAGTGCGTCACGACGTGAGATGTTGTTCATGGAGCCACCGTTGTTTCGGTTGAAGCCGTTTTGGCCTGTGCGATTTTTGGAGCAAGCGAATTTGCGCCAGCGTTCATAGCTGAAGTGACACTGAGCGATGGAAGCGTTCCGAACACGGCAGCCATGCGGGCCTCAATAGTGATGATTGAAGCAAGAATTCGCGCAGCATCTAAACCTGCCAACTGTCCGAGAATGTCGGTGTTGGTTGCGGCAAGTGTGTTCTCGAGCGACTGCAATGACGCATATGCCGATTGAGCAGAAGCGAGTTGTCCAACATGCGACGAGTACAGCGACTCATTGCGAGTATTTGTCGCAGCCTTACCAATGAGACCATTGATTGCCTGAGCGTATGAATTGTGGTGTTCGCCAAATAACACCAACATTGCCAATTCATCGTCTGCAAATTTTCCTGAATCGGTTGCCTTCTTGTAGAGGTCGCGTGCTGCGAGCTCAACACCTTGCGCGAACTGCAACAGCTGCTTATCGGCTTCTGTCGGTTGCGCTGGTGGCGTGCTACGCGGTGAGCGTGCTTGCGCGGTGGTCACGTGAATGTTCCTTTCCAAGTACTGACAAATTCTGCCCTAATGGGGCGCTAACAATCTAGAAGTCAAGAGCCGATAACTCAGGTATCCAACCCGAGGCACGATTCAGCGCCTCGTTCCATTGTGCGCGGTCCAAAGCCTTGCCTGGAGCCACAATTGAGGCGGGAGTCCATGTGCTGACGGCTTCTGGTAGCGATTTCCATGTTCCCACAGCCACGCCTGCCAAAAACGCGGCGCCGAGGGTTGTTGCCTCGGTGACGGGAGACACTTCGATGGTGCGCTGGGATGCATCGGCGAGCGCCTGCACGAAGGTGGGGTTCTTGCTCATGCCGCCATCGATTCGTACCGAAGTGGTGGTGAGTCCGGAATCGGTTTCCGCAGATTCGATGAGGTCGGTTCCTCGGTGTGCGATGCCTTCAAGTACCGCACGCACGATGTGGCTGCGCGACGTGCCGCGAGTAATTCCAAACAGTGAACCACGAGCGCCATAGTCCCAACGTGGAGTGCCAAGACCAAGTAGCGCAGGTACGTACACCACGCCTTCGGTGGTTTCACATTGCGCAGCAACATCGTGGCTTTGTTCAGGAGTGTCAATCATGTGCATGTCGTTGCACAACCAATCGATGTTGGTTCCAGCAGAAAGCATGATTGCCTCTGCACCCCAATTCATGGACTGTGCATCGCTGTACGCAATGATCGGGAATGTTCCACCCTTACTGCGCTGCGCAGACGTTGGTGCTGCAGAGCCCGTAAAAATGTCGAGCATGCCACCGGTGCCGAATGTAATTTTTGTTTTTCCGGGTTCTATGCAACCTTGACCGATGAGTGAGCCTTGTTGATCGCCAACGATGCTGGCGATTGGTGGCGCACCGTCAAGTGCTGTTGCGTTTCCAATGACTCCACTTGAAGTAACCACGGTTGGAAGCATGGACTCTTCGATGCCCATCAGTGAAAGTGAACGTTGTGACCAGGCTTGTGTAAGTGGATCGAGCAAACCAGTAACTGCTGCATTCGAATGATCAGTTACATGGAGTGAGCCGTTGGACAACACAGAAGCGACCCATGTGTCAACGGTGCCAATTCGAATATCTGCGCCAGCAGGTATCGCGTAGTTTTTCAACATCCACGAAGCCTTAGTTGCAGTTTGGTTTGGTGCAAGTGTCAGGTTGTGTTCGATTTTTGCGGTGATGCATTCGCCGACGGTGCGCAAGTCTTGCCACGAAAGCGACGGGCCAAGTGGCAATCCGGTTTTTGCGTCCCACACCACAGTCGACGCACGCTGAGTAGTAATTCCAACAGCGTCAACTTTGCCGACTTGAGCAAGTGTTTTACCTGCAACTCGTAGAACGGCATCGCGCATGGCAAGTGCATCAAATTCAACTAGACCAGCAAATGGAGAAGTGGGCGAGCACAGCTCGTAGTTCAGGTGGGCGACACTTCCGTCGCTGCGCACAACTGCTGCGCGTAAACCAGTGGTTCCAACGTCGATAACGAGGACGCTCATGGCCACACCGGCTTTCCGTCATTGCGTTTCGATGTGAGGCCAATTTTTCCTGGATTCAACAAGTCTTTCGGATCCAGCGTGTTCTTCAGTCCCTGAAGTAGTTGCATTGCATTGCCGAGTGATTCCTGCATGAAGCGAGCGCGGTTAATGCCAATGCCGTGGTGGTGCGAAACACTTGCCCCAAGTTTGATGGCTTCGCGTTGACCCGCGTTCCACATGGCGATGTAGTGATCTTCAACCGTGTCGGTTTTGTCACCTGCAAATGTGAAATATAAGCATGCACCATCTAAATAGCTGTGCGAAAGATGGCATGATGCGGCGCGTGCTCCAGGAGCCGACATGAATGCGGTGCGCACGCCGTTAAAAATGGATTCGAGTTTCGACCACGGTGCAGAAACCTCCATGGTGTCCACGATGTATCCCTTGCGGGTGAGTGCCTGTAAGCCACTGGTGTCATTGCGGTGATGTAGCCACTTCTCAACTAATTCAATGTCACCAACTATTCCACGGTTACGAATTGCCGATTCGCGCACGATGTCAAGTGTTGCCTTCACCAATCGTTCGTCGCCTTCGTCAAGTACGAGCAGTGTGCATTGCGAACCATCTAAACCATGTGATCGCTTGCTCTCAATTTCGTCGTACAAGCGAAGCACCGCTGGTGTCGCGCCATTTCGTACAGAATCTCGGCATGCGTTAATGCCATCGATAAATGAAGGAAAGACATATGAAGCTCGAGCTTGAAACTGAGCCACTGGGTGAGCACGTAGCCACACCTTTGTAATGACTCCAAGAGTTCCTTCGCTTCCAATGAAAAGGGAAGTGAGGTCCGGTCCAATTGCAGATGCGGGTGCACCACCGGTGCGAACAACATCGCCGTTAGCGAGCACCACTTCAAGACCTACCACCATGTCTTCA
>JBEGJW010000108.1:0-4288 GCA_041184445.1 Actinomycetota bacterium
GATCAAAAATGAGGTTTCACTCGGGCCATTGTTCTGGCAGGCTTACTGCGTGGCGCGCATTCTGGTAATCGATAACTTCGACAGTTTTGTGTACAACCTGGTGCAGTATTTGGGCGAACTTGGTGCGGAACCTGTGGTCATTCGTAACAACGAAATGTCGGTACACGAAGCTGCTGCATTGCAACCAGATGGTGTGTTGTTGTCGCCTGGTCCTGGTCGCCCGGAAGACGCTGGAATTTTGTGCGACGCCATTCGCGAGTTTGCCGGCAAGGTTCCTGTGTTTGGCGTATGTCTTGGTCATCAAGCAATAGGTCAGGTATACGGCGGAAATGTTGTGCGCGCACCCGAGTTATTGCATGGAAAAACTTCGCCAATTCATCACTTCAATGACGGCGTGTTTACTGGTTTACCAAACCCCATGCCAGCAACCAGGTATCACTCATTAATAATTGAGCGCGATACTCTGCCCGAAGTATTGAACGTGACCGCGCAAACGGATTCAGGAATGATCATGGGAGTGCGCCATCGCGAACTCGATGTTGAGGGAGTGCAGTTTCACCCAGAAAGCATTCTCACCACTTCTGGTCATGACATGATCGGAAACTTCGTGCAACGCGTTGCGGCGTTTGCTCGTTAATTAGATAACGCGCGACCCACAATCAACATCACTTTTGAACCAGGGTTTACCTGCGTATCGGGTTGCAAACTTTGTGAGATAACCAAGCCGTCGTTTTCGTCTCCGGCTGGCACATTTTGATAGCGAACTTCCCACACCAAGCCTGCTGCGTTCAGCGCTGATTTTGCAGAGGCTTCAGATTGGCCCGCAACATCGGGAACTGTGGATTGATTGCCGCCACCAGAAATAACGAGCGTGACGTTGCTGCCAGCAGCAACTGTTGTGCCAATTGCTGGGTCGGTGCGAATGACGCGCCCCTTGGTAATGGTGGAACTGGTTTCTTCGGCGAGAGTTACGTTGAGTAAAAACGGAGATCCAACCAATACTTGTTGAGCAGCTTCTGAGGTTTGGCCTTCAACGTTAGGAATGGCAACCTCGGGTCCGCCTTTCGAAACCACCACCCGAATTGCGGTTCCCGCTGGAAGCATCACAGTTGCAGCGGGGTCTTGAGAAATAATTTGTCCAGCAGGCGTAGTGGGGTCAACGCGTTCTTCGACAATTTCAATGGTTAAACCAACTGCTGCAGCTTCACTCACGGCTGCGTCGTACAACAGTCCTTGAATTGGCGGCACCATGATCGTTCCGGTGCGAGGCGCAAACGTGAGGGTGACTGAGTCACCTGTCTTAAAGCTTGTTCCCGCTGCAGGGCTTTGGTCGTACACGATGCCAGGTGCAATGCCTTCTTTGGGAAGCTCATTTGGAATCACGGTTAAACCAAGTGCTGCAAGTTGTTCCTGTGCCGCATCGATAGACATGTTCACGACAGATGGAAGCGTGGCATCGCTTCCACCGCCAATGAAGCGAACCGCGAACACGATGATGGCTAGTAACGCAATTGCAATTACTGCGCCACCAAAGACCATGGTTGCTGGTTTCTTCACATCAACGATGTCGGTGCTGTCTTCGTACGGTGGCAACACCACAACAGGAATTTCTGCAGTGTCCGACAAATTTGTTGTGGCAGCGTTGCCTCGGGCTTCGGCAAGAGCAAGTGTTTCCGCGCCATCAAGAATGCGGCGAACATCGTCGCGCACCAGCATGGCGTTTTCGTAGCGACGCTGCTCATTCTTCGCCATACATTTGGCAACAACCGATTCGAATCCGCGAGGTAAATCGGCAATCAATTCACGCAACGGTTGAGGGAAGTTATGTACGTGTTGATACGCAATCGCAACTGCTGACTCACCAACAAATGGTGGTCGCCCTGCAACCAGTTCGTACATCATGACGCCAAGTGAATAAATGTCGCTGCGCGGGTCTGGCTGTGCGCCTTGTGCTTGTTCGGGGGACAAATATGTTGCGGTACCCATCACCGAACCAATTTCGGTGAGCGCTTCGTCGATATTTGTGCCTAAAGCTCGAGCAATTCCGAAGTCCGCTACTTTTACCTGACCACCAAGGCCAATCAAAATATTTCCTGGCTTGATGTCGCGGTGAATTACTCCGTTTTCGTGAGCAAAACTGAGCGCTGCGGCAACTTCCGAAATGACATCGCAGGCATGTGTTGGCGAAAGCGGCCCGCGTTCCTTTAACAATGTCGCAAGGGTTTTGCCCTCCACATATTCCATGGCTATGAAATAGGTGGCGTTTACTTTGCCCCAGTCGTACACAGCAACGATATTTGGGTGAGTGAGTGCAGCAGCCGATTGAGCTTCGCGGCGAAATCGTTCAACAAAATTAGGGTCGATGGCGTATTCAGGGAACAACACCTTTAGCGCTACAGGACGGTCGAGCAGAATGTCGCGGGCAAGAAATACCTCTGCCATGCCGCCTCGACCAATGCTGCGTTCAACGCGATATCGGTCGTTAACTAACGGAATGTTTTCATTAGTCATTCAAGGCCGACACTTCTTTCAAGGCAGCGATGTAACGCTGAGCATCAATGATTGTTGTGAATCGCGAATGATTGTCAACCTGGCGTTGTAATGCAGGAATGAGGTCGCTGCGCACGAGGTCGGAACACAGTTCACGGGTTGGCATAAACCACAACACTCGACTGCTTGAGCCATGGTCAATACACACCGAAGAACTCTGGGCAGAACTTTCGAACGTGAGAAAGTAACCTGATCTCGCGTTTCGGCCTGTGATCACTAATGAAACAAGCAAGACGAGGGCAACCCCAACACCAACGATCCATTGCTTCTTAGACCGCGGCAAGTGTTTTTCTAATACTGGTTCACCAATAAATGACTGCGGCGAATCGTCAACTACATCACCAACCGCATCAACCACTATCACCGTGATGTTGTCTCGGCCACCGTTGCGTTTAGCAAGCGCAACAAGCGAGTCAGCAATGATCTGCGGCTCACGCTGTTGAGTAGCGAGTGCAGCAATGTCAGCTGTTGGAACTTCGTCAACCAGTCCATCGCTGCACAAAACAAATCGATCACCCGAGAAAACTGGAAGCAACCACGAGTCAACGGAAACTCTGTCATCAATGCCGAGCGCGCGAGTCACAATGTTGCGGCGTGGGTGAACGCGGGCCTCTTCTTCAGTAATCAGTCCCTCGGTCACCAATTCCTGTACGTATGAATGGTCAACGCTCAATTGGCGAAAGGTGCCTGCACGCAATAAATAGATTCGCGAATCGCCAACATTTGCCAGTGCAACCTGCGGCGATTCTGCGGCCTCGCCGTGTTGTTGCACCAACGCCAGAGCACAAATCGTGGTTCCCATGCCCCGACGCTCCGTGCTTTCAGCAGCCGATTCGTGAATGGTGCGATTAATCGCCGTAATTGCATCAACAAACCATTCCGGAGTCAGCGATTGTCCAACCGCACGCTCAAGAAGCAGCGTGGTGGCAAGCACAGAGGCAACTTCACCTGCGTTATGTCCTCCCATGCCATCGGCAACGGCAAAGAGGTGTTCAGAAGCAACGTACGCATCTTCGTTCTGAGGGCGAACGTTTCCCGTGTCGGTTGCAACACCGTGCTTGAGCAACATCATGCGGCTTCGCCAGTTGGTAGGTGAATAATCACTCGAAATGAATGTTCACTGCGCCAAAGGCAATGACATCGCCCGAAGCAAGCGGAGTGGGTTCAACTATCACGGTGCCATTGACGCGAGTGCCGTTTGTGCTTCCGCGGTCATCAATGCGCCACGATCCCTGAACGAACTTTATTTCGGCATGAACACGGCTCACGTTGTGATCAGCAATCACAATGTCGCACGTGGTTTGGCGGCCAATGGAGTACTTGTCATTGGCTAGTTCAAAACGAGTTCCATTGTCTAATACCAATGCATGAATCTCGCGCGTTGCAAGTTCAGGCTCAATGGTGTCAACTGGCGCAGAACGAACAGAAGATACTTTCGACGGTTGGATCACGCATTCAAGCGGTCCAAGATTTTCGTCGTGCTCGAACGTAACCACTGCTTCCCCAGCAAGTGAGTAGCCCTCGTACGTTGCGTGACGAGCAATTGCTTGACGAAGTTCGTGAGCGAGCGGCTTTAAGGTTGGATTTAGCAATTCAAGGTTGCTTGGGCTCACCAGAATTTTGTAGGTCGAAGGCACCTGACCGTTATTGCTCAGCGCAATGTCGTCCATGGTCGCAACCAATTGGCGGCCAATAGTGATAGGTCGAATTCCGCGCCGACGGGCGATCGCAAACACGC
>JBEGJW010000109.1:0-4284 GCA_041184445.1 Actinomycetota bacterium
CTCACTCGCGACCTAAAGCATCTGCATGAAAACAGGAGAGAGCAGGGCAAGAGCCGCGCGCGCAGTGGCCTGGGTTCGGTGAGCATTGTTGGTTACACGAACGCAGGTAAGTCCACGTTGTTGAATCATTTAACGCATGCTGGCGTGCTTGCAGAAAACCGTTTGTTCGCAACACTCGACCCAACCACGCGCAGGCTTGCGCTTCCTGGTGGAGAGCCCGTGTTGCTCAGCGACACCGTTGGTTTCGTGAAGCGTCTTCCGCACGGATTAGTGGAGTCCTTTAAGAGCACGCTCGAAGTTGCTGTGCTCAGCGACTTGCTCATTCACGTGGTGGACAGCACTGCAGTCGACCCAGAGAGCCAAATTCACGCAGTGCATGAAGTGCTGCAAGAAATTGGTGCTGGCCCAGTGCCCGAACTGTTGGTGTTTAACAAAGCCGACTTGGCGCCCGAGACTGCGCAACGTTTGCTGTCGCAGAACGAAGGGTCCGTTGCCATTTCTGCGGTAACTGGCGAAGGAATTGACGAGTTATTGCGTACTATCGGAGATCGCATGCGCGCCATTTCGGTGGTGGTGGAACTGTTGGTTCCCTACGACCGTGGCGACATTGTGGCTTCAGTGCATCGAGAAGGAGAAGTGGTGTCTACGTCGAACGAAGAAGAGGGCATTCGTATTCGCGCGCGGCTTGGCGATGCTTCTATTGGTCGTTTGGCTCAGTACGTCATTAGTCAGCAGAAGGGCAGTTTGTGACACAAGGTTTTGTTCCACCTCCGTACCCATACGACCGCCTGGATGCGTTCAAGGGTGTTGCCAGCAAGTTTGATGGCGGAGTAATTGACCTTTCCGTTGGCGACCCTTGCGACCCGCCAAGCGCAGCCGTCATTGCAGCGTTGTCTTCTTCGAATCTCGAGCGCGGATATCCGCCAAGCATCGGTATCGAACCATTGCGTGCAGCAGTTCGCTCGTGGATGCAACGCAAGTTCGACATTGACATTCCGCTTGCACAAATTGCAGCCGCAGTTGGCAGTAAAGAGTTCGTCGTCACCACACCGCAGTGGATGAAACTGCGCACGCCTTCGCGCGACACTGTGTTGTTCCCAGCCGTCAGCTACCCAAGTTATGCAATGGGCGCAACACTTTCGGGTTGCAGGCCAGTTGCTGTGCCAATGACGCCAACTGGCGGCCTCGACTTGTCGAAGATCAGTGCAGACGATGCAAAGCGCGCGCTCATGATTTGGATGAATTCACCAAGTAATCCAA
The DNA here is from genome assembly GCA_041184445.1 of Actinomycetota bacterium. Lineage (GTDB taxonomy): Bacteria > Actinomycetota > Acidimicrobiia > Acidimicrobiales > Ilumatobacteraceae > UBA3006. Next base: position 1,261 of record JBEGJW010000109.1, read on the forward strand.
CCGGCGCGCTCGATGACATGGAAGCGGTAGTGAATTGGGGTCGTGCAAACGACGTTCCGGTATTCAGCGATGAGTGCTATGTGGAATTCACATGGCAGGGCAAGCCAACTACGGCGTTGCAATATGGAACACAAGGCGTCATTGCTTTGCACTCACTGTCGAAGCGATCAAACCTTGCAGGCTTGCGTGTTGCGTTTTATGCAGGCGATGCCGACATCGTTCATTACCTAAAAGAAGTGCGTAAGCACGTGGGCATGATGGTGCCTGGCCCAGCGCAAGCTGCAGGCGTTGTTGCATTGAACGATGACGACAGCGTAAAAGAGCAAGCCGACGTTTATCGCCGACGTTTAGAGCGAACTGCAACAGTGCTCAGCAAATGGTCGGGCAGAAACATTGAGTTACCTGCTGGCGGTTTCTATTTGTGGTTCGACGCCACTGACGGTTGGGAATTTGCAGAGCGTTTGGCCAATGAGGGTGGGGCATTGGTTAGCCCAGGCGACTTCTACGGCGCGGGTGGTTCGAACAACGTGCGCGTTGCAGTGGTGCAGCCCGATGCTCGTATTGAGCTGATGGCTCAACGCCTCGGCGTTGCCTAATTATTCTTTAGGCATGGCACCAAAAGTCACCGGACCAGCGTCGTACTTTCCCTCAATTGAAAAGAAGTATGGCAAACCCATTACGCATTGGATGAAGGAATTGAAAAAGGTTTCCAAACTTACGCACATGGAGCAAGTTGCGCACTTGAAGACCAAATTTGAAATGGGCCACGGTCACGCGAACGCGATTGTGGCAGTGTTCAGAAAAGAAAACGGTTTATAAGCGACGCATAACGGTGACGAGTTTTCCGTAAATGGAAACTTCACCTTTTTCGAACACCATTGGTTTCATGGTGGAGTTCGATGGCGTGAGCGTAACTTTTGATCCGCTCTTCGTAAACGTTTTAATGGTGGCTTCGTCGCCAGGAATTCCTGCAACAACAATGTCGCCGTTGTCGGCAGTTACTTGTTGACGGCACACCACGAAGTCGCCATCCAAAATGCCGGCGTCGATCATGGAGTTTCCGCGCACTCGCAACATAAACAATTCGCCGTCACCGGTGAAGTCCATAGGTAGGGGAATGAGCTCTTCTACGTTTTCTTGTGCAAGCACGTTTACGCCTGCTGCAACATCGCCAACAAGAGGAACGTGTTTCGTCGGCCTGCGCTCCATGGCAACACCGCTCGAAGCTTCGTAGCGAACTTCAATTGCGCGCGGCTTCGTTGGGTCGCGGTGTAGGTAGCCAAGCTTTTGCAAAGTAGCCAAGTGGTTGTGCACGGTGGCTGAAGACGACAGACCAACGGCCTCGCCAATTTCGCGAACCGAAGGTGGGTAGCCGCGGTCGCGCATGTTGGATTCGATGAAATCGAGGATGCCGCGCTGGCGGTCGGTGAGCTGGGTGTGGGCTGGCTGAGGGGCTGAAGTCATGGCTTAATCGTACGGGTGTTCGCCCCCAGAGTCAAACACCTGTTCGGAGAACAAATGTTCGCCTAAATCCAACAACTACGAACACCCGTTCGCTATGGTGGAAGTACCAGTTCGGAACCCCCATAAAACCCCTACAAACAAAGGAACTCACCATGGCCGCAACAATCCACTACCTCAACTCCCCACATCACCCAGCAGTCCGCTCGGCATACGTTCGGGCCATGCCTCGTCCGGCTCAGGCCGTGTACCGCCGCCGCAGGGTGGGCGTGTTGGCCATTGCTGTGGCCATCGCGGCCATTGGCACTTTCGGTTTTAATGGCACCAAGGCCAGTGCAAACCCAGCTTTGGCTGGTCAGCAAACAGAGCCACATTTCGTGGTTGCACAAAGTGGTGACACCCTCTGGGCCATTGCCAATCGCATAGCACCACAAGCCAACACTTCGGACCTTGTCGACGAATTGGTGCGCATGAATGGTGACAGCATCAGCGTTGGTCAACGCGTACTTATTCCATAATCGCTCACATTGATATATGACAGGTAGTACTGTCTCGGACGTGCATTGTCCGAGTTGTTCTCACGACGACACCAAAGTCATTGACTCACGGATGTCGGAAGAAGGAAGTGCAATTCGCCGACGCCGCAGTTGCCCGCAATGTGCATATCGCTTCACCACCTACGAGCGTTTGGAAGAAGTACCACTGCACGTACTGAAGCGCAGTGGGGGCAAAGAGCCTTTCGATCGGGCCAAAATGATCGCCGGAATTCAGGCCGCCGTGAAGGGCCGCCCAGTGGACGCCCTTGCCATTATCGACATGGCCGAGCGCATTGAAGACAAGTTGCGCTTGAAAGGTGGCGACGTCACCTCCAGCGATGTTGGTCACGCCGTGCTCGATGAACTTCGTGTTGTCGATGAAGTTGCCTACATGCGTTTTGCAAGCGTGTACAAAAACTTTGATGATGCTTCAGACTTCAAACGCGAACTTGCGTTGTTGCAAAAGCACTCCACTGCTCGCGCGTAGTTGTTAGCGCGTGTAGCGCAAAAACAAAAAGTCATCTTCTTCGCACACGTGTGCAAGTGTGTATCGCTTCAACACATCGGGCGCACCGTTCGTTAAACGCGGGCCGTTTCCACCCACCATGTTGGCGCTAATCGTTACGTTGATTTCGTCCACTAAGTCGGCGGCGAGCATTGCTGCGTTAAGCGTTGGTCCGCCTTCAAGCTGCGCGAAGTTTCCCTGCAACTGAGTAACAGCTTGCGCCAAATTCACTTCGGTGGTGCCAGCGCGAACGCATTCCACACCTGCAGGAGTTGTTGCAGTTTCGGTAGTAATGAGGAAGCCAGAGCCACTGGTAAACAATGGTTTTGCTGCATCGATGTTTGCGCTGCGAGTAACCACCCCAACACGTAAGCCAGGCTTGCTTGGCGGGCCGTAATCATCAATGGTCACGGTGCTTGAACCCACAATGATCACGTCGGCAAGTGCGCGCAAACCCAGCAATACGGCCAAGTCGCCAGGACTGCCAAGAGCGCGAGAATTTCCTTCAACCACGGTGCTGCC
>JBEGJW010000110.1:0-4259 GCA_041184445.1 Actinomycetota bacterium
ATGATTCCGATAACAGCCAAGGTCAACAGAACCGGCTTTGCCCACACTGCGGCTTCAGGGAATAGGTACACACCAAAGCGCAACATGCCGTAGGTGCCCATCTTCAACAACACGCCAGCAAGAATGACCGAACCGCCAGTAGGTGCTTGCGTGTGCGCGTCTGGCAACCACGTGTGCAATGGGAACAACGGCACCTTTACGGCGAATGCAATGACGAAACCTACGAATAGCCAACGTCCGGTACCGGCAGCGAAATTCGACTTCTCTGCAATTTCAATGAGGTCGAATGACAGGTGGCCAATATCGCGTCGCGCAAGAAATGCGGTAGCGACAATTCCCACCAACATGAACGCTGAACCGGCCATGGTGTAAATAAAGAACTTTGTTGCGGCATACACGCGCTGGTCGTAACCCCACTTGCCGATAAGGAAATACATCGGCACGAGCACGATTTCGAAAAACACGAAGAACAGAAATAGGTCAAGGCTGAGGAAACTGCCCATGACGCCTGCTTCAAGCACCAACATCCACACCAAGTACTGCTTGTGATCGTGATGCGGATCAATGCCAACAATGACCAGAGGGAACAAAATTCCCGTGAGCACTACAAGGAAGAGCGAAATTCCATCAACGCCTAGGTGCCAGGAGATTCCCCACTCACTGACCCATGCATGCTTGGAGACAAACTCGAAGCCAGCCGAACCGGTCGGGAACTTGATCAGCATCCAGACACTCAGCAAACCAGTGGCGATAGAGCTCACCAATGCAACGTTTTTGACCATTGACTCGCTTGATTTTGCCATCAGTGAAGCAACAATCGCGCCAGCGAGTGGCACCAGTACGAGCAGCGTAAGAATTGGGATCGACATCAGGCAACTCCCCTATACAAGAACCACGCAAGTAGTGCGACTGCACCAACCGCCATCAATGCGGCATACACGCGTGTGAAACCGCTTTGCGACTTGCGCACTTGGCTCGCGATTCCTCGCACCAAGGTTGCTGTGCCATTCACTGCGCCGTCAACAATGTGCGAATCTGCCCAAGCAACTGCATTGAATGCTGCGCGACCAGGTCCGCCCACAAGTTTCGCGGCGCCAGCATCGTAGAACCATGCCTGCTCGAGTACGCGAGGCTCAATAGCTTTTGCCTTCTTCTTCGCATACACAGCGAATGCGGCAGCAATTCCCGTTGCGGCAATGAGTACTGCAACTACTAATAAAACATATTTGTTTTCATATGCCCACGTGTGATGAATGTCGGCTTCCGACTCTTCAACAACAGGAGCCAACCAATGTTCCAAGAAGTGAAGCTTCTTTGTGAATGGCAATTGCATTGCACCGCCAATTACCGACAATACGGAAAGCACGATGAGCGGGAACAACATGATCTTTGGGCTCTCATGTGGCTCGAAATCGCCATGTGCGCCATGGTCATGCGCATGATCTTTCCACTTCGCTTCGCCGTAAAACACCATGATCACTTGGCGTGTCATGTAGTACGCGGTGAGCAATGCAGTAATCAGACCAACGACATAGAGGCCGCGGTTGTTTGCGTACACGTAGAGCAAAATTTCGTCTTTCGACCAGAAGCCTGCAAACGGAGGAACACCAGCAATTGCCAACCAGCCGATGATGAAGGTGATTGCAGTAACTGGCATGAGTTTGCGCAATGCACCCATGCGACGCATGTCTTGTTCGTGATGCATGCCATGAATTACTGAACCCGAACCCAAGAACAACAATGCTTTGAAAAACGCGTGGGTCACCATGTGGAAGATGGCTGCAACGTATGCACCCGAACCAACTGCCAAGAACATGTAACCAAGTTGCGACACCGTGCTGTACGCGAGCACTTTCTTAATGTCATTTTGTGCAACCGCAATAGTTGCCGCATACAAGGCTGTTGCAGCACCAACACAAGCGATGATCATCGGTGCCCATTCGTACGAAGCGTGAAGCACGGGGCTCATGCGCGTCATCAGGAATACTCCCGAAGTCACCATGGTTGCTGCGTGAATCAGTGCAGAAACTGGTGTTGGGCCTTCCATCGCATCTGGGAGCCAGAGGTACAACGGAAGCTGTGCGCTCTTTCCGCATGCACCAACGAAGAGCAACAAACCAATGGCGGTTGCCGTTACCGGAGCCAGTGCTCCAGTGTGTGCCGCTTCGTTAATCGATGAATACGAAACCGAACCGATGGTGCTGAATGCCAAGAACATTGCAGTCATCACACCAAAGTCGCCAATGCGGTTGGTAACAAACGCCTTCTTGCCCGCTACTGCGGCACTATTGCGTGTGTGCCAGAACGAAATGAGGAAGTAGGAGCAAGCGCCCACGCCTTCCCAACCAAGGAAGGTAACAAGCAGGTTCTCGCCAAGCACCAACATAAGCATGGAGAACACGAACAGGTTGAGGTACAAAAAGAACTTCGAGAACTTCGGGTCGCCGTGCATGTACCCAATGGCATATAGGTGAATCAGCGAACCAATACCGGTAATGAATAGCGCCATGGTGATGGACAGCGGGTCTGCAAGTAGCGCAACATCGATATGCAGTGCTCCAACAGGGATCCAGGAGAACAGTGTGACGACCTCGTGACGATCTTCGGAGTGACGCGAGAGCAAGTCGAAGTACACGGTGAGCGTGACGAGGAACGAAGCGATTGGCATTGCAGCGGCAAACCAGCCTGAGCGCGGTTCTCCAAGACGACGACCGAACACCATTAATACAAGAGCTCCAACCAACGGGAATGCGGGCAGCAACCACAGTGCACTGGTCATGATTAGCCCTTCAATTCCGTGAGATCGTCAACGTTGACGCCAGAGCGACGACGCATGATGGAAACAATGATGCCTAGTCCAACAACAACCTCTGCTGCAGCTACCACCATGACAAAAAAGACAATTGCTTGGCCGTTGATATCCGACATTGCACGACCGACAGTTACGAACGTGAGGTTTACCGCGTTAAGCATGAGCTCAATACACATGAACATAACGAGTGGGTTGCGACGAACAAGCACTCCAACTGCGCCGATTGAAAACAGAACAGCTGAAAGCACCAAGTACCACGTTGGTGTTGGAACCACGACTAATCCAAACATCACGCGATCCCCTTGCCAGTGCGGCGGCGAGCAAGAAGAACGGTTCCTACTACTGCAACAACTAACAGAACCGACGTGACTTCAAAAGCAAACACGTAGTCCGAAAAAATAGAATTAGCCAGCTGCTGAATATTCGCATCAGCATTTTCACCAGTAACCGAATTTGCAATTCCTAGTCCGCGAAGTCGCAACACATCAGAACCACTCACGACTGCTGTCGTTAAGAGCCCGACCATTCCCAGCCCGACAACTCCGGCAATCCAGCGTTGGCCAGTAAGGGGCTCGATCTGAAGATTTTCCGCCTTGTCAACACCAAGCAACATGATGACGAAGAGGAACAAAATGACAATTGCACCCGCGTACACAATGACTTGTACGGCAGCCAGGAACTCGGCACTTTGAGCAACGAACAGAACAGCAATTCCAAACAACGTAAGCACAAGGCTGAGAGCGGCATGTACTGGGTGCTTGCGAAAGATCACGCCCAACGCTCCGACCAGCACCATGACCGATGCGCATACAAATACGAAGAGTTCCATTTAGTTGTCGCTCTTTTCAGGTGCGCGCACGCCATAACCAAGCTCGCCACTCCAACCAACAACTCCCTGAAATGAAGCATCTCCCGAAGGTGCAGTTGCACGCATCCACGCAGATGTATTCACGTCTTCACCTGGGCGCCAGTCTTCCCACGGCATGTGCTGTGGCATTCCATCATCGCCAACCAACAATTCGGCCTTGGTATAGATGGCGTCCTGACGATTGGTGAACGAGAACTCAAACAACTTCGACTCTGTAATGGCTTCAGTTGGGCATGCCTCTACGCAGAGGTCGCAGTGAATGCAACGCAGGTAGTTGATCTCATAAATCCAACCGAAACGCTCACCTGGTGACGTCGGATTCTCTGGATTGTTGTCGGCACCACGAACATGAATGCACTTCGCAGGACACACGGCTGCACACAGTTCACAACCAATGCACTTTTCCATGCCGTCTTCGTAACGATTCAAAACATGGCGACCGTGCAGGCGCTCTGGCTTTGGAATCTTTTCGTCCATCACTTCGGCGCGCTTACTTACTTCGCCATTCTTTGACTTCTTTAACGCACGACGACGAACGCGGCCGCCCGAATACTGCGTTGTTACCTGATTCTTGCCTCC
>JBEGJW010000111.1:0-5711 GCA_041184445.1 Actinomycetota bacterium
CTGCAGTGCATCTTCGACACCACCGCCTGCTTGATTGCCTACAGTCACCATGTAGGCCATATTCAGTCCGCGTTGCTGCATGGTGAGATTGATGCCAACATTGCCGCTTTGCGAAATGATTCCGACGCCTTGCTTGACGGGGCGGCAGCCATGTTCATCTGGCCACAGTGCGATTCCGTCTAGGGAATTGATGTATCCGTAACAGTTCGGACCGAGGATAGGAAGGTCTCCAGCACGGCGTACGAGTTCGGCTTGAAGTTCGACATCGCCAGATTCTGCGAAACCCGAGGCGTAACACACTGCGCCGCCAGCGCCCATTGCGCTGAGTTGGGAAATTGCATCAAGCGTGAGATGGCGATTGACCGCTACGAATGCAGCGTCTGGAACACCAGGAATGTCTGCAAGCGAAGGAAAGCATGCAACGCCATGCATTTCCTTTTTGGTTGGGTGAACTGGCCAAATCTTTCCCGTGAAACCCAGTTTCTGACATTGCTCAACCACACGTGCAGCAGGAGAGCCACCGATAACGGCGATGCTGCGTGGGTTAAGTAAACGGGAGAGATCGGGCATAGTGGAGATCAGCCGCCGTACTTGCGAAGAAGCTGACGCGAAATGATGTGACGCTGAATTTCGCTGGTGCCATCCCAAATGCGATCTACACGAGTGTCACGCCACATACGCTCAAGCGGCAATTCATCCATCAAGCCCATGCCGCCAAATATTTGAATGGCTTCATCGGTCACGAACTGGCACATTTCGCTGGCGAAGACCTTGGCCATTGCCATCTCTGCATCATCAAACTTTCCGTGCGCATCATTCCATGCAGCGCGCAAGGTCAATAACTCTGCAGCGTCGAGGCGAGTTTGCATGTCTGCCAATTTGAACGACACGCCTTGGAACTTGCCAATCTGTTGTCCAAATTGCTCGCGGCTCGCAGCCCACTCAATGCTGAGGTTCAATGCTCGTCGTGCGCGGCCAACACAAACAGCAGCAACCTGTAGGCGAGTGGAGCCAAGCCATTCATTCGCAACATCAAAGCCTCCGTGTAGTTCGCCAAGAATTTTGCTTTCGGGAACTCGGCAATTATCGAAGTTGATAATCATGTTGTGATAGCCAGAGTTTGAAACGCAGTTGTAACCAGCAACCTTCTCGCAACCAGGTGTGTCGAAGTCAACGAGGAAGCCGGTGATCTTTTTCTTCGGTCCCTTTGAGGTCTGCTCCTCGGCAGTTGCTGCAAACAAGATGGTGTAGTCGGCAAGGTCGGCATGCGAAATGAAGTGTTTTGTTCCATTGATTACCCAGTCCTTCCCATCTTTCACCGCAGTGCACTTCATGCCGCGAACGTCAGATCCAGCATCTGGTTCGCTCATTGCTAGGCAGTCAACTCGTTCGCCAGTAATGGTTGGAATGAGGTATTCCTGAATTTGCTCGTCTTTGCATGCACGCAAAATGTTCGATGGGCGAGCAACGATGTAATGCAATGCGTACGACGTTGCACCAAATTCTCGGTCTACAAGAGTTGAATCAAATGAGTCAAGTCCGCCACCGCCGTATTCGGCAGGCATGTTGCATGCATAGATTCCGGCAGCGATTGAACGCTCCTTAATCTGTTTCACCAAATCTGGTGGTACATCTCCAAGTTTTTCCACGCGTTCTTCATGCGGGATCAATTCTTTTTCAGTGAAGGTGCGAGTGGTGTCAACAATTGCTTGTTGTTCATCGGTGAGGTCAAAGTTCATATCGGTCCTTTACTTGTGTTTAATTTTCATCACACGACCAACGCTTTCTGGTGTTGGTACATGCTTGTGTACTTCGTAAATCGCGGTGAGCGCCTCAAAAACATGGGGGAGAATTGGCGCCGATTTTCCTGCTTTCATGTCAACATGCACCAGCATTTGCTCGCAGTTTGACAGTCGCTTCCCAGTTTCAGAATTGAAAAGCTCGTGATAAATGTGCATTCGCTTTGGGTCCATGTCCAGAACCAGCGTGGTGCAATGCAGGGGTTGGTCAAGAAACGCTTCGTCCTCGTACACAATGTGAGTTTCCACGGTGTAAAACGAATTACCAGCAGCGCGGTATTCATCGTTGTCGCCGATGTAGGTAAACAATGCATCCGAACCCCAGCCCATTGCAGTGAGGTACGCGGCTTCGGTCATGTGGCCGTTGTAGTCCACCCAGTCTTGTTCAACCTTGCAGGTATACAAGCTAAGTGGGGCAGGTACCGCAGTGCCTGGAGTCCACACCACTGCACTCATGGTTGCCTACTTCGCGGGCTTTTCGCCAACGCGTCGGCCGATGCCAACTGGTTGTGGAAGTTTTAGATGCGCGTCGCCAATTGGCTTCAGCTTCGACATCATCTCGTTACCCATTGGCGATGACTTGCCAGTGTTGGTGTCAACGTGCAGGAAGATGTGCTCCGCGGTGAATGCAACGACACCGTCATCGCGAACTACTTCAGACCATAAGTGAATTCGCTTCTCGTCGTATGAAGCGACTCGGGTAAGCACCTTGATCTTGTCGCCGGAATGGGTTTGGTCAAGGTAACGAGTGTGGCCTTCTACTGTGTAGAAGGTTCGCCCTGTTGCCAAGTACTCAGGCGTGAAACCGATTGCGCGGAAAAACGTGTCGCTTGCTTCGCTCGCAAGTTGTGAATAGCGCGAATCGTTGGTGTGTCCGTTGTAATCAGTCCAGTCCGCAGGAATGATCATCTCGTGTGAGACCGAAGGAGCAAGCGGGTCAAGTACAGGTACTGGTCCGCGACCGAACAACTCACGTTCGTAATCGGCAAGCACTTTGCCAGCTCCGTAGTTATTGCCACGCAATGCTTGAAACACCGACACCAAGCAATCGTCGCGGAGTGCTTCAAGTTCGCGAATGGTTGCGGTTCCCGCCTGATCATCGCTTTGTGAAACGATCTTTTCAAGCAGTTCGTCGTCAAGCTCTGGAACATCCATCAACTTGGTCCATGGCCACTTCAGCGAAGGTCCAAACTGTGCCATGAAGTGACGCATTCCGGCTTCGCCGCCAGCAATGCGATACACCAAGAACGTTCCCATAAATGACCAGCGAAGGCCTGGACCAAAGCGCATGGCGTCGTCAATTTCTTCTGCGGTAGCAATACCGTCATTTACTAACCACAACGCCTCACGCCATAGCGCTTCCATCAAGCGGTCTGCGATGAAGCCATCAATTTCTTTGCTCAACATGAGCGGCTTCATGCCAACAGCCGTCACCACTTCTTTCGCGCGCAACTTTGTTGCTTCACTTGTTAAATCTCCGCCACAAATTTCTGCAAGCGGCATGAGATACACGGGGTTAAAGGGGTGCACCACTACAAAACGCTCTGGGTTCACCATGTCTTTTTGGATCTGCGTTGGCAAAAGTCCAGAAGTTGACGAACCAAACACTGTGGTTGGTGATGCGGCTTTACTTGCACGAGCAAGCAGTTCTTGCTTCAACTCAAGGCGTTCTGGTGCGCTTTCCTGCACGTAGTCAACATCTGTTACTGCCTCTTCAGGCGTGTTTACAAACGTGATGGTGCCTTCTTTGGGAAGGGGAGCAAGCGTCAATTTTGAATATGCCCGACGAGCATTAACCATGATCTCGTTCATTTTGCGCGTGGCTTGTGGGTCGATGTCGTACAACTTCACGTCGACGCCATTGAGTACAAATCGTGCAGCCCATGCACCACCAATAACTCCGCCACCGAGCAGGCCAACAGTTTTCAGACCAGGAATGTTGCTCATGTTGAGTCCTTACGCGTGCTTGGTGAGCTTGAGTTTTTCGCGAACTTCTTTTGGTCCCAAGATGGATACGTTCATGTTCTCGAGAATGTTGACTGCGCGTTCAACGAGCTTGCCGTTGGTGGCAAGTTCGCCACGGTTCAAGTACAAGTTGTCCTCAAGACCAACACGCACGTTGCCGCCCGCAAGCACCGACTGTGCAACGAAAGGAATTTGCATGCGACCAATGGAGAATGCGGAGAACACTGCGCCTTCAGGAATTTGGTTCACCATTGCCATGAACGTATTCGGATCGTCTGGTGCACCATAGGCAATGCCCATGCACAACTGAATCATCACTGGGTCATCTAGTAGGCAGTCTTTCACCATCACCAAGTGGCCGGTGTCAAACACTTCAAGTTCTGGACGAACTCCAAGGTCCTGCACGATCTTTGCCATCTTGCGCAACACACTTGGTGTATTGGTCATGATGTAGTCGCCACCGCTCGAGAAGTTCATAGTGCCGCAGTCAAGCGTGCAAATTTCTGGACGTAAGCGTGTTACGTGATCGAGGCGCTCGGTTGATCCAACCATGTCAGTTCCCGCTGCAAGCGGCAGCACGTTCTCGTCGCCACCAAGCACAATGTCTCCGCCCATTCCTGCGGTGAGGTTGATGACGACGTCGGTGTCGGAAGAGCGAACTCGGTCTACTACTTCGGCATACAGTTCGGTGTCGCGCGAGCCAAGACCAGTGCGTGGATCGCGTACGTGAATATGCACAACTGCAGCGCCAGCTTTTGCAGCTTCGATGCAGGAGTTTGCGATCTGTTCCGGTGTGACCGGAACCTTGTCACTCTTGTGCGCGGTTTCTCCCGAGCCCGTGACAGCGCATGTAATGAATGCTCCCCAGTTCATAAATTCCCCTCATTCTCAGTCTGCAAAAACGCTAATTGTCAATACCTGTAACGGCTTCATTAGGTTAGTGCTGATGCCCGATGTAGCCAAAGCCCTGTGGACGCCATCAGGCGAGAACATCGCTAGATCTGGAATGAATCGTTTTGCTGAGTTGGTCAATGAATCTGGCGATTTACATGCATGGTCAATTGCACAGCCAGAACAGTTTTGGTCGCTGGTATGGGATTCGTGTGGGGTTGTAGGCGACAAGGGTGAGCGTTCATTTGTCCCTGCGCAACCAGGTGCGCCAATGTCGACTGCGCAGTTTTTCCCAGATGCTCGTATCAGTGTTGTCGAAAACATGTTGGCAACGACCGGCAGTCACGACGCATTGGTCGCCATAGATGAAGCGGGAAACAGGCGAACGCGATCGTGGGATGAATTGCGTGAACGAGTTGCCTCGATCGCTTCTGCATTGCAGGCGCGTGGAGTAGTTGCAGGAGACCGTGTAGCTGCGTGGTTGCCAAACTCCATTGAGGCCATCGAGGTCATGCTTGGTGCTACATCAATCGGCGCAGTCTTTTCATCATCTTCACCAGACTTCGGGGCAAATGGCGTGCTCGATCGCTTCGGGCAAATTGAGCCAAAGGTGTTGTTCGCCGTTGATGGATATGTGTATAACGGAAAACAATTCGACTGCCTAGATCGCTTGGCGGAAATTTCGAAGGGCTTACCAACAGTTGTTGCAAATGTTGTGGTGAGCAACATTGGAACCACAATTCCAGATGGCGCGGTTGCATACGACAACTTTGTCGCCAGTGGATCTAACACTCCCGTCAGCCCGCAACGCTTCATGTTTGATCACCCTTGGTACGTGTTGTATTCGTCAGGCACAACAGGTATTCCAAAGTGCATCGTGCATCGCACGGGTGGCGTGTTATTGCAACACATGAAGGAACATCAATTGCACTGCGACGTGAAACCGGGCGACCGCGTTATGTACTTCACGACAACAGGCTGGATGATGTGGAACTGGCTGGTGTCAGTGTTGGCTTCTGGTGCAACAGCAGTGTTATTCGATGGAGCACCAACTGC
>JBEGJW010000112.1:0-4492 GCA_041184445.1 Actinomycetota bacterium
GATCACTCCAGTAGGCAAATTCAAAACGAATCGCGAACGTCCAGATGGTTGGTGGGTAGGCGATTTGGGCCAGATCTATAGGCCGAAATACTTCATTGGTGGAGTAGCGATTCATGGGTCACAAACCGTTCCGGCTTACCCCGCAAGTCACGGTTGTGTTCGTGTAAGCACTGCCGCAATGGACATGATTTGGGATTCGGGCTTGTTGCCGTTGGGCTCAGATGTTGTGGTGTACGGAGAACTTAACTAGTTCGTTTGCGTACAGAAAGCTTGTGATCATCAGCGTTTAGGCACGATCCGTCGCTTAGTTGAAACTTCCAACCGTGCAACGTGCACACCACGTGGTCGCCTTCAATGACACCAAATTCAGAAAGGTCGGCTTTGCGATGTGGACAATAACGCTGCATCACATAGTCGCCTAGTTCGATTTCACTCGACACTTCACCTGGTGCACCATTTTTGCGGACTACTTCTTGTTCGGCGCGGCGCATGCGTTCTACAGACAAGCTCTTAAAAAAGTTATACAAGTATTCGTTGTATGAGCCGTCTCGCCACGCGGTGAATCGACAAGACAGGAACAATGAATTCGACCAGTCAACCGCTTTTTGCTTGACAACACCTTCAAGTAATGGGCGAGCAATTTCCATGCGGAACTTAATTGGCTCGTTGTTGTAAGCGGAGATTTTGCCATTCGGAAAATCGATCAAAATGTTTTCGCTGTCGGTTTTCACTAGGCAGTTGCCACCGATTGCACCTCGTAGCGATGGCGCCATCGCGAGTAATGGTTCCCACCATGCTTGAAGTTCACTGACCAGGTTGGTGTTGCTTACTAACCACGAAGCCTTGGTATCGCGCAGCCACTCGGCCCAGTCGGCTTGGTACTCCAACAAATATTCGCGCTTGTGAACAAATGGTCGCCGCACTTCAGCATCGCTGACGCAATGTTGCACCTCAACATCAGTTGGTGAAACCGAAATTGCTGTGCCCGGAATATTCATGATTGCGTTGGTGTTGCCGTTGCGGGCAAGACGAGCAATGAATTCCGTTTGGTCGGGGAAAATAGACAGTTCGTCGCCATCAATCATGTTGACGGAAAACAAATCTTCGTCAAGGAAACACGGTGGGCCAGCCGATGGAACTACTACTCGAGCACCGAGCGCGTCGACATAGCGAATCGATCGAGCAAATTGACTTTCAACCTTGCTGCGCGCAAGCGCCATCAATTCTTCGCGTGGCTGGTCGTACACCATGGGGTACCAAATAGCTCCGCTGAATTGCAGCCAATGCATGTCCACAGGGCCATGTTTTAACAATTCGGCGAGGTCTCCTGTGCGACAATCGTTTTGGTTAACGAGGCGAGAAGTCCCATCTTCAACCACCATCGCCGAGTCACCACCGGGTCCGTCGGCAATTGCAGTTTCCACATGAATGGCAACGCGAAGCCCATCGCCCAAGTCGGTCATTTCACCGTTACGAGTGCGGATGAAGTTGGTGAAGCCAAGCCTGTTCAGTTGGCGTTCTAATTCGCGAGTTGCAAAGTCTGGCAACAACACCGGCGTCGACTTATCAATGTGATTAGCAAGCCAGACTTCGTCTAAGTGATCACCATGCTGGTGTGAGATATAGAGGTAGTCGGGATGCTCAAGCTTTGCCATGACATCCTTTGGCAACTGATCATTGCGTGGAAACACAAACCACGAAGCCCAAAATGCCGGTACAAACCACGGGTCGCACACGATGGTGCGCGAGTCGGTTTCAATCAGAATGCCAGCATGGCCGATGGATGTGGCCTTCATTGCGAGTTAGGCGATTGGTGGGTCGGTGAACTGTTGGCCACCGCGCGCAACATGTTCGGTCCACTCGCTGCCGTCCCAGTAGCGAAGTTCAAACCTGTTTGATGGGTCTGCGTACCACGCTGCAGGTGCAGCAGCACTCGATGATGTTGTTTCAGTAACCGTGACTTGCGCAGTAACGGGAGCAACGGCAGTTGTGCTTGTGGTTGAACTTGAAGCCGCAGCTTGTGTGGGGCGGCGAAGAAATGCGCAGTACCGGCCATCAAAGGTGGTCACAATGTCGACCACTTCCCAACCCTCAGCCGACTTCTTCGTGAGCTCTGCAGCGAGCGCCTCTGGGCTGGAATTGAACGGATTAAACGCCACGTATTCGAACATGGATATCAGGCTAGTGCTGGGTTGAAGCAATAAATAGGTCGGGAGCCAATGTGTGAACGGCGTAACCTCAATACGTGACTTCTGCACTACGCATTGGATTCTTTGGACCTTCGGGTACGTTCACCGAACAGGCTCTGCTCACGCAAGCAGATTTAGCCAAGGCAACAACGGTTCCTTTTCGTACGGTTCCAGATGTGCTTGATGCAGTGGAGTCTGGCGAAGTTGATCTTGGTTTTGTACCAATTGAAAACTCCATTGAAGGCACGGTCAACTTCACGCAAGATGCGTTGGTCTTCGACCACGATTTATTAATTCAACGAGAAGTGGTGCTCGATATCGAACACTGCATTCTGGCGAAAAAAGGCGCAACGCTTGCAGGAATTGAAACGCTTTTTTCCATTCCTGTGGCAACCGCGCAATGTCACGAGTATGTGCGATCAAATTTAGGTAAAGCCGATGTTCGCGCAGCAAACTCAACAGCAGAGGCCGCGCGTATTGTGAGCGAAAGTGGCGGCAATACCGCTGCTGCAATTGCTCCACGCAATGCAGCAAAGGTGTACGGCATTGAAGTTATTGCAGACAATGTTGCCGATCATGCGGGAAACCAAACGCGATTCATTTTGGTTGGCAAGAACACCATCCCTTCGCCAACTGGCCACGACCGCACTGCGCTTGTGGTGTTTCAACGCGCGGATGAACCGGGCAGTTTGATTTCCATTTTGCAAGAGTTTGCAGCACGCCGAATTAACCTGTCGCAACTACTTTCACGACCAACAAAGCGTGGCGGACTTGGCGATTACTGCTTCGTCATTTATGCAGATGGTCATGTGAAAGACGAATTAATGGCCGATGTGTTGCGCGAGCTTCGCGCCAAGCAAGGTGCAGTGAAATTCCTTGGTTCGTACCCCGCAAGTGGAGAACATGCTCATTCGGCGCGCGAACACGCAGATGCCAGATGGAAAGAAGCAGATGACTGGGTTACTGCGCTGAGAGAGCGAATTGCCCGCTAGCGTTTCTGAACGGAACGGTGGCAGAGTGGACAAACGCATCCGCCTTGAAAGCGGACGGCTTAATAGGCCCGGGGGTTCGAATCCCTCCCGTTCCGCCAGTACACTCAACACCTCATTCGTAAGGCTTTTCTAGGAGAGGTGCCAGAGCGGCCGAATGGGGCGCCCTGCTAAGGCGTTGTCCGGGTAAACCGGACCGTGGGTTCAAATCCCACCCTCTCCGCCATGGTTAATCGCATGAGGCGTGTCCTCGTTTGCGCAGTGATTGCTTCATGCAGTCTCGGTGCTGTCGCGCCATCGGCGCAGGCGGCAAATTGTGCCGCAACGTACACCGTGAAGAGCGGTGACTCCTGGTGGCGCATTGCGGAAAAGAACAACACCAATTTGCGCAAAGTATTGACGTTGAATAATGCGAAGAAGACGACGAAATTGCTGGTCGGAAATACGGTATGCGTACCCGCGCCAGCACAAGTTGCGCCTCCGGCACAAAACTTCACACGGGCCGAAGTTATTCAATTCATTCGTGATGCATGGCCAGATGAGTTAGAGGAACGCGCACTTGCCATTGCCCAGCGCGAAAGCAAATTGCGACCGGGTGCAGTCAGCGGTTCTGGATGTTGCTACGGGTTGTTTCAGATTTACTACCAAGTGCATAAAGCCTGGCTAGTAAACGTTGGAGTTAAATCGGCTCGTGATCTCTTCAACCCACGATTGAACGCTGCGGCTGCGTATCGCATGTATCAACGAAATAACGGTTGGGGTCCCTGGAACTAGCCAATTGCTGTTGTTTGTAGCGAAATCAGGCGGATACACTGAAAGCGTTAGTTGCACTCGTAGCTCAATGGATAGAGCATTTGACTACGGATCAAAAGGTTGTAGGTTCGACTCCTGCCGGGTGCACCAACCAATGATTATTAGCCGCTGAGATCCGAACAGCGCACTGATGTTGAACCGATAGACAGATTTACTTCTTGATCAACAGAAGGGGTCTCAGAGCAGATTTGACTCGTGCGAACAACTTCATCTTTCCAAGATGGACCTGCACGAAGGTAACTGCTGGCAGGAAACCAGACAATGCTCGCAGCCACCATTAGGCAGGTTGTGCCTCCGAAAACAAGTTTGTTAAGGGATGGAATGCGCGAGCCACGATTCGCAAAAGCGAGTATCAGAGCCACCCAACTGAGCACCGTTGGGGCAACAAAATACCTGTCAGCTAGTCCGCCCTGTAAATAGCAAATAAACCACACACATAGTGAAGTACCAGCCAGCGCGACTGGCTGCCAATACACCGCCACATGTCTCCTAAATTCACAC
>JBEGJW010000113.1:0-4072 GCA_041184445.1 Actinomycetota bacterium
AATGGCGCTCATCGCACCGAACTAGATGGTTGCGTCGATATCGACTTACGCGGAACTCCGTTCACCAACGTGATCCCTATTCGCCGCTTGCCACTTCTTGTTGGTCACAGTGCACAACAAAACGTGATCACGATTGATATTGAAACGCTTGCCGTTGTCGTGAAACCACAGATGTATACGCGTGTACATGAACACACCTGGCGTTATTTCAGCTTTTCTTCAGACAGCGAAGTTGACGTAACTGTTGATGAACACGGTTTCGTGCTTGACGAACCGAACTCATTTATTCGCGTTACTCAGTAATTGACTGATACACCAAACTGCGCAAGAACGGGCGAATTGGGTGCGTAGTTGATGGCATGAGCTGCGTGAAGAACATTGCAGTGATTTCTTCAACGGGATCAATCCAGAACGCAGTGCTGGCCATTCCGCCCCAGCTGTAGGTTCCGTTTGAACAGGCAACTTTGGTTTTCGCCTGATCAATCACCACAGCGAATCCAAGACCGAATCCAAGACCGTCATAGAACACTTCTTCGCCCATTGGCCTACCCCAGTCGGAAATATCTTTGTTGCCTGGAATGTGGTTCAACGTCATCAGGTCGATTGTGGTTGGCGAAACAATGCGCACACCATTCAACTCGCCACCATTTTCCAGCATCTGCAAAAACTTCCAGTAATCAGCTGCAGTAGACACAAGTCCGCCACCGCCCGAATCGAATGACCGTGGTGTGAGTACTTGGTTTTCAAGTGCTGTGTAGCGAACTTTCTTTGCAGGTGAGGAGTCGAACGCGTACAACGCGGCAACACGTGACTGTTTCGCCGGGTCTACGTAGAACGACGTGTCATTCATGCCAAGTGGCCCAAGAATTCGCTTCTGGAAAAAATCACCAAGACGCATTCCCGACACCACTTCAACCAAACGTCCTACGACATCAGTAGCAACGCTGTAGTTCCATGATGTGCCAGGTTCGAAGACCAACGGCAATGCCGCGTAACGATCGCACACCTCTTCAAGCGTTGGGTTCGGATTTTCCTTTGCGAACTCTGCTTCATGGGCACGATAAATGGCGTCAGTTGCGTCGTAATAGTTGAATCCATAAGTCAAACCAGCGGTGTGTGTGAGCAAGTGCCACACGCGCATTGGTGCACGTGATGGCGCTGTAATCGGCTTCATCGAAGAACCACCAGCAAAAACGCGAACATTGCCAAACGATGGAATGTATTGGCTTACTTCATCGGTGAGTTGAATTTTTCCTTCTTCAACCAACATCATGAGCGCAATCGAGGTGATCGGTTTCGTCATGGAATAAATGCGATACATGGTGTCTTGCTCAATTGGCAACTTCGCTTCAACGTCACGCATGCCGTATGTGCCACTGTGAACAATTTGTCCGTAGCGAGCGACCGCAACGTGATAGCCAGACAAACGACCGTCGTCTACGTAGTCCTTAAAGTGCGAGTCAATGCGTGCGAGACGCTCGGCACTCATGCCGACTTCTTTTGGATCAATCGTTACTTTGAGTTCGCTCATGACACTATGCCTTTCAACCAGTTTCGTAATTCAGTACCTACATCCGAACGCTTCAGCGTCAGTTCAACAACAGTCTGCAGCCAACCCATTGGCGTACCCGTGTCGTGCCGTTCAATATCGCTCACCACTCCGTCTACCGTTCCCATATTCGCACCAATGAGCAAAGCATCGGTCAACTGAATCTCGCCGCTCGGTGCTGGTGCGAGCGTTTCCAGAATGTCGAACATGTCGGGTGCAAGTACGTAGCGACCAATGATGATGATGTCACTTGGCGCATCTTCTACTTTTGGTTTTTCGACAACACCAGTAATGGTGACTTCGCCATGTGCGCCTGTCGTTCCCGTGGTGGTAATCACGCCATATGCACTGACTTCGTTTTTTGGTACGCGCTTTAATCCAACAACGGACTTGCCAGTTGTGTTGTGCATCTGTGCCATCTGCAGCAACAACGATGAGTCGCCCATAATTTCGTCTGGCAGCAACAAGGCAAATGCTTCATCTCCCACTGCCATGCGCGCACACGACACCGCATGACCAAGGCCACGAGGTTTGTCTTGGAAGGCAATGCTTACTCGAACATCGGAACCAATGCGCGACAATCTGTCTGCCAACTCGGTGCGTCCACTTTTGCGAACTCGTTCAACTGTGTCTGGCGAAGGCTTCAGATACTCCTCAATACCTGGCTTGGCCACATTCGACACCACCACAATGTGTTCAACGCCTGCGCCAATTGCCTCATCCATCACCAATTGCAATGCCGGCGTGTCAAAAATGGGCATGAGCTCCTTGGGCACCGCTTTGGTGGCGGGAAGGAATCTGGTGCCCAATCCGGCGGCGGGAATCACAGCGGTGCGCATAGCCATACCTGCATCCTAGAATTACTGGTCTTATGCCAACGTATGTCTACAAATTCATTGACTCTGGCGAGACCATTGAAGTTCAGCAGGCATTCTCCGACGACCCGCTCACCGAAATTGCCCACCCAACTGATGGTGTGGTCAAACCAGTGAAAAAGGTCTTTACGCCTGTTGGTGTGTCATTTAAGGGTGGCGGCTTTTATAAGACCGACTCCGGATCTTCTTCGAAGTCGTCCAGTAGCTCAGCTACACCAAGTGCAGCCCCAGCTGCCCCTGCAGCACCGGCTGCTCCTTCATCACCTTCAGCCGACTAATCCTTCCTTTCGCTGAATACAGCGAACACATCGGTGCATGAAAGATGTACTGAAGCGACTGCAGCCAACTATCCGTTTCATTGAACGCATTTACCGTGAGTTGTGCCGCAATCGCCAAAGGCAACGAGCGGTTATTTCTGCACTGGCCATCATTGCCGCACTCGTGTATGCGCTGTCAGTTTCTCAACTGCATCAGCAACGAAATGCATTTGGCAAATACACGCTTGTGCATATTGCTTCCACAAACATTCCAGCCGGTCAATCAATCACTCAGCACAACACCAAAACATTCACCATGCCTGCACAGTTCGTTCTTCCATCTACGCGCACTTCGCTTCAATCGTCGCTTACCGCAACAAGTGACATCGGCGAAGGTGATGTCATCAGCACACAGAATTCATCTGCCGACGGTGAAAGCGCTGCGGTTCCTTCAGGCATGCGAGCAGTTTCCATTGTTCCCCGCGTTGCCATGCCCGCTCTTGCGCCAGGCACATTTGTTGACATCATTGCGAATGGACAGATCATTGCCGCGCACGGGATCGTGCTGTCATCACTAAACGACAACGTTGGAGTAGTTGTTGCGGTACCCGAACTGACAGCACCAGCAGTTGCTAGTGCCGCGGCTATTGGTGAAGCCGCACTTGTGATCTCTAATTAGCGAAACGACGAAGCGAGCAGCGCAAGCACACTGATTCCAGCGACAAAGATGCCCACGGACCGGCTATCAGTGAGATGTTTTCGAGTGAACAAGGTGATTTGCGTATTTCCTGCAGGAATTCTGGCGAAACTGATGTGTCCAAACAATGTTCATTGACTATGAATTTAAAGCCAAAGGCTTCCGAAAATTTCATCGAGTCGGATTCCGAAGCTGACGAACATATGTTTCAACTTCGCAATTCCGTCGATGCAAAAAAACTCTATGCTGCTTTGAGCGTTAAAGAGTGGGATCTGCAGGGTTTCACTTACAAACGTTTTTCTTCGTCTGACAATAAAATGATTCTCGAGTGTATCCTTGATGACGAACGCAGCCGTTGCTCCGTTTTTCTGAACAATGGGGAATTGGGCGCGCTTTCGGAAGATTGAATGAAGAGAATTGAGCCATTTTCGTCTTGAGGAGGTGCGTGTGAAGTTTTCAATTGTTGCCTTGTCTTTGTTTTCAATTCTTTCGGTGAGCTGTCATTCGCAGAATGCAACCATCTCCAGCAAGAAAAATGACGATGGTAAGAGAGATGCTATTCCGAAGGTTGCTCAGCAGGTGCATTCGCTGAAAGAGGGGAGTGGGAAGTTGAACTGTGCAGGAATGGACGAAAAACTCCGTTTCATGAGAACGATTGTCGCTTTTCAGCAGGGAAAACTGACGTCACTTGTCG
>JBEGJW010000114.1:0-4564 GCA_041184445.1 Actinomycetota bacterium
ACATTTCACCGAGTTGTCAACGAGCACCACGCATGTGTGAGTGTCTCCCGCCGAGAGATACCCAAGTCGTTCGCGACTGATCGATGTAGATCCGCCGCCTACATCCGCGCGAACGATGCTCACGCTTAACAACATGAGCACAGACGCAATGGTGGTGAGTTTTTGAATATGCCGCCGCATATGTTGCGAATCTACAACGAAATTGAAAAGGACACAAGGGGTATCCCGCACAAAAGGGACACAAATGTTTTTACTTGTACCAAACATTTCTGCGGACACGTGTACGGGTCGTGCGGTCGATTCACCTGGCGGCAAGACCTCACTTCGGACCTTGGTCCGAAAGCACCGTGATTGCCCGTAAATGTTGGGGTTGCGGAGAATGGGCCGTTTACGGCGTAGCCTTATGAGGCCCTCTCAGTGGCCCCTACTTTCAGGAGAATTCATGTCCACACCTTCACCAACCGTCGCGCCTGCAGAAGGCCGCCTCGGAGTACTCACCGTCGGTCTCGGCGCTGTTGCAAGCACCCTCATCGCAGGTGTCGAGCTTGCCAAGCGCGGTCTCGGCTCGCCAATTGGCTCACTTGCCCAGATGGACACCATCCGTCTTGGCAAGCGCACCGATAACCGCAACCCGATGATCAAAGACTTCGTGCCACTTGCACGTCTTGAAGACATTGTGTGGGGAGCATGGGATCCGTTTCCGGATGACGCTTATGTAGCAGCAACTCGCGCAGGAGTATTGGAAAGCGGCAAGCACCTGGAAGCAATTTCAGACACCTTGCGCGAAATTCGCCCAATGAAAGCCGCATTTGAGCGCAACTATGTAAAGAACATCGATGCCGAAAACATCATGGGCAAAATTTCCAAGCGTGAAATGTTGAATGCGATTCGCGCAGACATCAACAAGTTCCGCGACGAAAAGAAGGTTGACCGCGTGGTCATGATTTGGTGCGCAAGTACCGAGATCTTCATTGAGCCAGGACCACAGCACCAGAACCTCGAAGCATTCGAAAAGGCAATTGATGCCAACGACCCAATGATTGCGCCAAGCATGTTGTATGCCTACGCAGCAATTTTGGAAGGCGTTCCATTCGCAAACGGCGCACCAAACTTGGCAGTCGACACTCCGGTATTGCGTCAACTTGCTACCGAGCGCAAAGTTGCCATTTCGGGCAAGGACTTCAAGACGGGTCAGACCCTCATGAAGACCGTGCTTGCACCAATGCTTAAGGCTCGCGTTCTTGGTTTGTCGGGCTGGTACTCCACCAACATTCTTGGCAACCGTGACGGCGAAGTACTTGACGATCCAGACAACTTCAAAACCAAAGAAGAGTCGAAGTTGGGTGTACTCGAAGACATCTTGCAGCCAAGCCTGTTCCCAGAGCTGTACGGCAACGTGTACCACTCAGTAAAGATCAACTACTACCCACCACGTGGTGACAACAAAGAAGGTTGGGACAACATCGACATCTTCGGATGGTTGGGTTACCCAATGCAGATCAAGGTCAACTTCTTGTGCCGCGACAGCATTCTTGCTGCCCCACTTGCACTCGACCTCGTGTTGTTCATGGACTTGGCACAACGTGCTGGCCTTGGTGGCATTCAAGAGTGGTTGTCGTTCTATTACAAGAGCCCACAAGTTGCACCGGGACTTCACCCAGAACATGACTTGTTTGTTCAGCTTGCAAAGTTGAAGAACACGTTGCGCTGGATGATGAACGAAGACCAGATCACACACCTTGGACGTGAGTATTACGACGAGGCCTAATCAACTCGCCGTTATTACGACGGTGATCGTTGATGTTGTTGCAGTCGTCGTGTTCGTTGCCATTGGGCGACGTAATCACGACGAAGGCACCGCTCTTTCTGGTGTGCTCGGCGTAGCCGCGCCGTTCCTGATTGCACTGGGTATTTCGTGGATCGGACTGCGCACTTGGAACGAACCATTTACGCGCAGATCGTGGGTGGCTACATGGATAATCACCGTGTTTGTTGGACTGCTGTTGCGACGACTCGTGTTTGATCGCGGCATAGCAACGCCATTCATCATCGTTGCAACGATCACTCTTGGCGTGCTGCTTGGACTTGGTCGACTACTTTCGCGAAAGTTAATCGCGAAAACTAGCCAATAATGTTGGTGATGGCACCGGTCTCGGCACCTTGCACCAACTTGGCATATTTACCCAACACACCACTGGTGTAACGCGGGGCGTTTGGCTTCCAGCCCTTGCGTCGGTTTGCAAGTTCGTCATCGCTAACAAGCAAGTTCAAACTCTTCGTATGCACGTCGATGCGAATGCGATCGCCATTGTTCACGAACGCAATCGGTCCACCATCGGTTGCTTCGGGAGCAACGTGACCAATACAGAATCCCCATGTGCCGCCGCTGAAGCGACCATCGGTGATGAGTGCACAGTCTGAACCGCGACCAGCACCCTTCAGTGCACCAGTGATGGCGAGCATTTCACGCATTCCTGGGCCGCCCTTTGGTCCTTCGTAACGAATAACAATGACGGTACCTGGCTGAATTTCGCCAGCAAGTACCGCTGCCATTGCGCCGTCTTCGCCGTCGAACACGCGTGCTTCACCTTCAAACAACATTTGATCTTTGGTAAGACCGGCAACTTTCACTACCGAACCCTTCGGCGCAAGCGAGCCGGTGAGAATGTTGATTCCACCTTCAGCATGAATTGGATCAGAAAGTGGATGCACCACATCACCATCTGGTGCTGGTGGATTTATTTCGGCCAAGTTTTCGGCCATCGTTTTTCCGGTACACGTCATCACGTCGCCGTGCAACAAACCTGCATCAAGCAAATGCTTCAACACCACTGGAACGCCACCGATACGGTCGATGTCGGTCATGTGATATTTGCCGCCTGGTTTCGTGTCGGCAATGTGTGGAACTTTTGCTGCAATGCGGTTGAAGTCGTCAAGGTCGATATCAACTTGTGCTTCGTTCGCAATTGCAAGCAAGTGCAACACCGCATTCGTGCTTCCACCGAGTGCATTCACCATGGCGATGGCATTTTCGAATGCCTTCTTCGTCATGATGTCGCGTGCGTAAATGCCCTTCATCGCAAGGTTCATCACCGCTGCGCCTGCACGCTCTGCGTCGCCTTCGCGACGCTTGTCGATTGCCGGTGGCGAAGCGGTGCCAGGAAGACTCATGCCAAGCGCTTCGGCAATCGAACTCATGGTGTTGGCAGTAAACATTCCGCCGCATGCACCTTCACCCGGGCACGCTGCACGTTCAATTTCGCCAAGCTCTTCTTGCGACATCGTTCCGGCAGCACACGCACCAATGGCTTCAAACACTGTGGTGATGTCGATGTTTTTGCCGTTATGCACGCCAGGCATTGTTGATCCGTTGTACACAAACACACTTGGCAAGTTCAGACGTGCTGCAGCCATGAGCATTCCAGGAATGCTCTTATCGCAACCTGCAAGACCAACGAAACCGTCGAAGCGCTCGGCGTGAACAACAGTTTCAACACTGTCGGTAATGACTTCGCGACTCACCAAACTTGCGCGCATGCCTTCGTGGCCCATGCTGATTCCGTCACTCACCGTGATGGTGCCGAATTCAAGAGCTACTCCACCGTTTTCACGCACACCTTTTTTCGCGCTGTCAGCAAGACGGCGCAGGGATGCGTTGCATGGCGTGACTTCGTTCCACGACGACGCAATGCCGATTTGTGGCTTCTGCCAATCGGCGTCGGTTAGGCCCACTGCACGCAACATTGCGCGCGCTGCAGCTTTTTGATTTCCGTCGGTTACGTCGCGGCTACGTGGCTTGACGTCTACTGGGGTTTCAGTTGGCTTTGTCATTAGCCACAAGGCTACTTGCGCAACTTATGCTGCTGACTTCACTGGCTTTCGGTAGAAGTACAGCGTTGGCAAGAGGAATGCGAAATAGGTAATGACGCGAATGTTTTCGGCCGCATAGTGCCAGCCAAAGAATCCCTTCATGAAGTCATAGAAGGTTCCCGATGCCCACATGCCGCTCTTCATTTCCCATGCCGGCTGAACGAGCCAGCCATTTTCCCATAGCACCGCTGTCACACTGAAGAACTGTTTGAGATTGACTTTGCGGCCGCCAGCAAAAATGGCAACTCCAAGAACTACTGACGCTGCAAGACCGATAAGTCCCCCAACCACAACTGAAGTTCCCGACGCAGAGTTTGTTTCTGCACTCAACAAAAACAGCACCGTTTCCAAACCTTCACGAACTACGGCAACAAAAGCAATGGTGAACAATGCAGTCTTTGCCGACTTATCTACTTTGTCTCGAAGCTCGGCACTGAGTTGCTGCGAGTTTTTGCGCATCCAGAAAATCATTTGTGTGAGCACTGCTGCAGCAACAAGAGCGATAGTGCCTTCAACTGCCATCTCTACTTTGCCGTTTAATCCACTCACCACAATGTGAACTGCGATTCCGGCTATCAAACATGCAACGACTGCAGATGCAGTACCAATCCATACGTAGCGCGCGTCTTGTTTGCGGTTGGTCTTGCTGAGATACGTAAGCAAGATGGCGACGATGAGCGAAGCTTCAAGTCCT
>JBEGJW010000115.1:0-4302 GCA_041184445.1 Actinomycetota bacterium
CACCGTCGTCCAAGATCATGTTTGGTCCGTCGCCATCTGGCCATGTCATCATCTGGTCAGTTGCCCACCAGTATTCCTCAAGTGTTTCACCCTTCCATGCAAATACAGGAACGCCGTTTGGTTCGTCTACAGAACCATTTGGCCCAACGACAACTGCAGCTGCAGCATGATCTTGAGTTGAGAAAATGTTGCAACTTGCCCAACGCACCTCAGCACCAAGCTCAATGAGTGTTTCAATCAACACAGCAGTCTGAATGGTCATGTGCAACGAACCAGAAATTCGGGCACCCTTCAGCGGCTTTGTTTTGCCGAATTCCTTGCGCAATGCGCGAAGGCCTGGCATTTCATGTTCGGCTAGATGAATTTCCTTACGACCAAATGGTGCGAGGGAAAGATCGGCGACGCGCCAATCACGTCGTTGTGCAAATGAAGACCGCCAATCACGTCGTTGTGCAAATGAAGACATAGAAACTCCTTAAACGAAGGTGGGATGAATACTCTCCGCAACGATTCTTCGTTCGAGCTCTGTGTGCTCTGCGGCATCTACCGCGACGGATTCCTCGACCAACATTACAGGAATACCTTCACGCACCAAGTATTTACGGTGCAGTCGTGGGTTATACAAAAATGCATCTGCGGAAAAATAAAACAGTGGACCTTTGTCTTCTGGGCAAGCCAGAATTTCAAGCAATTTTGAGTCGAGCGACATACGGCAAGACTAGGCGGTAATGACAGACAGCAACTCAGCCACGTGCGTATCGCATTCGTCACGCGTGCTGGCTTCAAGGTTCAGTCGGAGCAATGGTTCTGTATTGCTTGGGCGAACATTGAACCACCACGATCCACAATCCACGGTCAAGCCGTCAAGATGATCTTGAGTGTGATCGGCGAAATCGCGACCAATTTGAGCAATCACTTTGCCAATGTTGCCAACGGTGGTGTTGATTTCGCCGCTTGAGGCATAGCGCTCGAGTGGTTTGCGGATTTCGGACAGTTTGTTTCCTGTCCGGCACATCTCGCCGAGAATTCCCATGCTGGCAATGAGCCCACTATCTGCCCGATAGTTGTCTGCAAAGTAATAGTGCCCAGAATGTTCGCCAGCGAATACCGCACCGGTGTCAGCCATGATTTGTTTCATGTAACTGTGACCATTTTTGGTACGGATTCCTTTACCGCCGTGTTCAGCAATGATTTCGGGAACCGCGCGCGAACAAATGAGGTTGTACAAAATGGTTGCGCCAGGGTTTAGACGCAGGAATCGGGTTGCGAGTAACGCAGTTGTTGTGCTTCCCGACATGCCCTGGCCAAGTTCATCCACAAGAAACACGCGGTCTGCATCGCCGTCAAAGGCAAGTCCAACGTCGAAACCTCCAGCCAACACACGCGCCATGAGATCGCGCTGATTCGCCGTCTGCAATGGGTCTGCAGGGTGATTTGGAAATGTTCCGTCGAGTTCTCCGTACATCACTTCTAATTCGAAATCGGCAAGTCGCTCAAACACTGCAGGAACTACTAGCCCACCCATTCCATTAGCCGTATCGGCAACGACGCGTAATTTTCGCAACTTGTCACTGGCAATGAACTTCACGACATGATCGGCAAACTCCGACAACATGTTGACGTGGTTCAGGGTTCCTGCAGTTGCAGCGAATGCAGGTTCACGTCCGGCAAGCACTTCTGCGGCGAGTGCATGAATCTCGCGCAGACCGTTATCGATTCCAATTGATCGCGCACCAGACAAGCAACACTTGATTCCGTTGTATTGGGCCGGGTTGTGCGAGGCCGTAAACATCGCTCCAGGCGAATCGAGTTTGCCCGATGCGTAATACAGCAGATCGCTCGATGCGAGCCCCAAATTGGTGACACTTACTCCGTGTGCAAGCACTCCTCGCTGAAACGCATCGACCAACTCTGGACCACTTGGACGCATGTCATGGGCAATAACGATGTGAGGCGCATTGGCAAACTTGGCGAAGGCAACGCCAATCGCATATGCAACGTCGGCGTCTAGCTGATCGGGCACTATGCCACGAATGTCATAAGCCTTAACAATTGCGTTCAGATCTGGCACGGTTGTAGAGACTACTCGGCAACGTGTTTGCTGCGGCGTCGGGTTACCACGATCCACGCAATGCCCGCGAACGACAACAGATAGGCCACGTAGTCGCGCATATTCCAACCAAAATGCATGCTCACATTGGTGCTCGTTGGAATAACCACCATCATGTTTGGTGCAACTCGGTACGGGCCTTTTGCGCCGTCAACCTTCCAGTTAGGGAAATAACTCACGCGTACCAAAACTGGAACCCCTATTTTATCAACCGTAAATTTCACGCTCTCCTCACCGATATCCACATTGCTGACTACCACTGGGTCAAGTGGAATCGGAGTGAGCGCCGTAGCTGGCTTCACCACATCGACACGGCGATTGTTGGAGTTCGGGTCACCCTCACGTTTTGACTCGTCCACGACAACATCAACACGTTGCCATTCTTGAGGGCCCTTGTCAGCTACAGGAGTTGTCCACGTCTCTGGATGTTGAAACCAGCTTGTTCCAATTTCCAGCCACCGTTCACGCGGATTGCTGGAAGAAATATTCGCAACTACCGGCTGAACGGTGAGCGGTGTAACCACATCACTGTTTGCAACGCGATACACCACCCATGGACCTGATCGTGCAACTTCGGTGAGGCCTTCTTGTTGTGATGCTTGTGCAATGGCCTCTGCAGTGAACCCCATGAAGTACTTCACTCCAAGTTCCTGCATATATCTCACGCCAATTGCGGCATCATTGTTGTCGTAGCGAAGCTCACGCACTGGATTACTGCTTTGCTTTGACATAGCTGCCGCAGTAATAAAGTGGTACGGAGTGCTGCCGGCGGCTTCAAAAAACAAACCTTCCATCGAACCAATACAGCCATCGGTCCAATACGGAAGCAGCATCAAACCCATGGTGGTTCCGTATTTATTCAATTCACCATTGTTTTCCCACAACGCCCGACCGCAACCTTGAGTTGAATCAGCGCCAAGTTTCTTCATCGTTTGAACAACGCCGTAATACTCCCCATACGCGTTCTTTCCTTCGTAGCCCGTGAAGTTCCAGCGTGCCCACCCATCGACAAATCCGTCGTTAGTCGACTTTGTGCGCAGCGGACCCCATACGTATTCGTATTTACCGGCAGCGTTCACACGAGTTGAGCCAAACGGAAGTTCTTGAAAACGAAACCCGATCGCCACCAGCACGAAAAGAGCAAATCCGGATAGCAATGCGAGATTGAAACTGAAATTGTCGCGAGGTTTTGCAATATCAAGCACAATTGGCACGCCGGATTCACTCTGCGCAATTCGAGCAATGGATTTAACTTTCAAAGCGAACGTGATGAGTTCGTACAATCCGATCACGAAAAGGAAATACCGAAGCAAATAAAAGAACGGCAAAATGCGTGGGTTCCACAGCAGTCCAATAATCGGCAAACTATTGCGAGCAATAAAGACACCGGCCGCAAGGAGCAACGTCAGCAGAGTCATCCAAGTACCTGCTTTATGTCTGCTGCGCACGAGAGCTATTGCCCCAATAATTGCCAGCGCAGTTAATGAAACATCGAGCAAAATATGCAGCGGAAAGAACATTTTCCAAAACGAATCCGTCACTCCGCTTGGCCGCGGCTCGTATTTCATGTCCGTCATATAGGCATGACTGGTTACGAATGGAATTACCCAAAACGATGACAGCAGAGCGGAAAGGGCAATGACTTTTGCGCCAAACTGCAACGATTCGCGCTTGTTCCACACCACGAGCATGAGCGCAGCACCGCCAAAAACGAATAGCAGCACAATTCCGTGGCTGAGAGCTGACAAAGAAATGATGATTGCTGCAGAGACTCGATGCTTCCCCGTATCTAGACCCTTTGCAAGCAGTGCAAAACCCAACATCGCAAGTGACAGCGCTATGGAGAATGAGAACTCTCCCGCCATCGTGGATGCAATATTCCCACCATAAATGGTGAAGCTTTCATCAAATAAAAAGATGGTGGCGGCGATGGCAAACAGTTCGGGAATTGGATAAGCGAACTTTGCAAAACGACCGAATAACCAGGAGAAATACGGGAGTGTCAAAATGCCGATGACCGCGATGATCTTCATGGCAATTCCGTACGGCAAGATCACATCCAACAACACGATCATCAGTGCCGGCACAACCATGTAGAACCGATAAATCGGAAGTCCCGAATACCAATCCATACTCCAACCCGACAATTTGAAATGCGTCAACAAGTGGTCACGCAAATACGCGGGCGCCCA
>JBEGJW010000116.1:0-3930 GCA_041184445.1 Actinomycetota bacterium
CAACCTAGAGCTTCAAAAAGTTGATCAACACATAATCAACGAACGCACATCGGCTGCCCTAGCGCTCGTTGGACTTACTGATAGTGCCGAGAAACTTCCGCGACAGTTGTCTGGCGGTATGAAAATGCGAACGTCGCTAGCTCGATCATTGGTATGCGAACCAGATTTGTATCTCTTTGACGAACCTTTTGCCGCCCTCGACGAATTCTCTCGCGAACGATTAAACATCGAACTTCGAACCATGCTGAGCTCACGTAACGCGGGATCGTTGTTTGTTACGCACTCAATTGCAGAGGCAGTCTTCCTCTCTCATCGCGTGTTGGTGATGTCACCGCGACCTGGAACCATTGTCAAGGAATTTGTCATCCCATTTGGAAACGATCGCGATCAAGACTTGCGATACACATCTACATTTGCACAGGTATCTGGAGAGATAGCTCAGTCTTTGCGGGAGTTAACGCCGCTATGAAACGCCGTCTCCTCAATGCAGTCGGGCCAGTAGCCGTATTTCTAGTGTTCATAGCTCTGTGGTATCTGGTTGCCTACTCACTACACAACAATTTCTCGCCAGCGTCGGGTAAGCCGATGATTATTCCGCCACCACATCGATTGTTCGAAGATTTTCACGGACCAATTCGAGATCGAATTTTTACTGCCCTGCTCATCAGCACACGTACCGCAATCACTGGTCTTGCGATATCGGCAATCATCGGCATTGCAGTTGGAATTGCTATGGCGCAGGCCAAATGGATAGAGCGTTCCTTGTGGCCTCACCTCATCGCTCTTCAGGTCACACCAATCATTGCCATTGTTCCTCTGATGATCCGACTCATCGGGGCAAATTTCACGGCTCGGGTCACCGTGACCGTCATCATTTCAATCTTTCCAATCGTGTCCAACACCCTGTTTGGCATTCAGTCGGTACATCCATCGCTGCACGATCTCTTTCGCCTACAGCACAGCTCCCGCTGGGTGGTGCTTCGCAAATTGCAGCTACCAGCAGCATCCCCTGCAATCTTTACTGGGCTTCGGGTTGCTGCTGGTCTGGCAGTCATTGGAGCCATTGTTGGAGACTTTTTCTTCACCAAAGGTGACCCCGGACTAGGCCAATTGATTACGTTTTTCTTCCTCAATAATTTGTCGGGACCAATGTTCATCACAGCATTGTTCGCCACGGCTTTAGGGCTTATGCTCTTTATCTGCTTCGGCGCGTTAAACAGAATCGTCATCGGAAGATGGCACGATTCAATTGCGCGTTAAGCACTCACAAACTACAAACTGGAGACCCTATGAAATTGTCATCCGTCCTTCGCTCTGCGTGTGCACTCACCGCAGTGGCTCTCATTTCCACCTCGTGTGGTGGCTCTGGAGACAGCAACTCTGCTCCAGCATCTCCACAATCTGGAGCCCTCGCAGGCATTTGTCCAGAAAAGGTCGTCGTTCAAACCGATTGGTTCCCTGAAGCAGAACACGGTGGAATTTATGAATTGTTGGGCGCAGATGCAACTTCGTCGAAAGATACTGGTGCAACCGTTGGAACACTCACCTACGAAGGTGTCGATCAAGGTGTGCAGTTGGAAATTCGCGCTGGTGGACCATTCCTCCAGACGCCCGTAGTCACTGCAATGTATGCAGATGACGCAATCACACTTGGCTATGTCGGTACCGATGTCGCTATTACTCGTTTTGCAGATGCTCCGACCATTGCTGTGTTCAATGCATTGAACATCAACCCACAAGTGGTGTTGTGGGATGCAGCGAAGCACCCAACCGCACAAACGTTGGCCGATGTCGCAAAAGAAGTGAAGTCGGTTTATGTATATGGCGATCCAGCGTGGGCGCGCTACTTCGTAGCTCAAGGCATCCTGTCCAAAGATCAGATTGACAGCAACTACAAGGGCAACTTGCTTCTTGCAACAGACGATGCTGCACACCAAGGGTTCGCAACATCAGAACCATACAAGTACGCAAATCTTGAAACCGGCGCAGTCAATGTCGCTTACACCTTGATTCACGACTTGGGCTGGAATTCGTACGCTCAAAACTTGGCAATCCGTGCCGACAAACTTGACGCACTCAGCCCATGTTTGAAAGCACTAGTACCGATTCTGCAACAAGCTCAGTTGGATTACATTGCTTCACCCGATCGCGCTAACGCAATTATCAAGGCAGCAGTTGCGGCCTTTGATAGCTGGTGGACACAGACCGACGGAGACTTGGCAAATGGCGCAGCTCAGCTACGAGACCTCAAACTCATTGGCAACGGCGATACACCAACTTTTGGAGACCTCGAAGAATCACGAGTAACTGACTTCATTGGCAAGGCAACACCAGTACTTCGCGAACAGGGACTTGAAATTGGCGACATCGCGGTAAGCGACATCGTGAATAATGAATTCTTGAACCCTGATATCACCTACAAAGGCTGATATCAGGCGTCTTTGACGCTCCATTTACGCTTGGCGACTGGATCTTTATCGCTCCATGGGAAATTGATCCATTCGTCGGTGTACTTCCATACGTAGTCGCACTTCACAATTGATTGCGACTTCTCATACAGCACCGCCAGACGTGTGTCGGCTAGTTGACCTTTGCAGAATTCGAGCACATGCTTCAGTGTGTGGCCGGTGTCGGCAACGTCGTCAACGATGAGCACTTTCGAATCCTTCAAATCAACCAGGCTTGGAACTGGAGGAAGAATCATTGGCACCGCAAGGCGCTCGTTAACGCCGGTGTAGAACTCTACGTTCATGGTGTAGGTGTTCTTCACTGACAGCGCATATCCGAGGGCTCCAGCTGAAAGAAGACCACCGCGAGCAATAGCCAAAATAATGTCTGGCTCATAACCACTTT
Organism: Actinomycetota bacterium; assembly: GCA_041184445.1. GTDB lineage: Bacteria > Actinomycetota > Acidimicrobiia > Acidimicrobiales > Ilumatobacteraceae > UBA3006. The sequence goes on from JBEGJW010000116.1 coordinate 2,854, forward strand.
CGGCAACTTGGATAGCAAGTTCGCGACTCGCTACTCCGAACATTTCCCAGGTCATGATTTCACGGATCTCGCTCAAAATTGCTCCCTCGCTACTGGCGATTACTTGCCGCCAATCTAGTTCATTGCGCCTGTTCGAACGGGCAGTGACGACATCCACTGAGACAGCAATACCCTCGATCAGCCAAGAACTGAGATGTCATGACAGTAAGTCCCGATGCGGGATCTCGATAGCTGGGATTGCCCTCTTTGATGGCCAATTGATGCCGCGATTGAATTTCGCCAAAGCGAGGATGCTTCGGACTTAGCCGTATGACAAGTGCTACAGCAATTCCATCGGGGCGAAGCACGCTCACTGAAGTGCTCCGAGCATGGTCCAATATTCCGGCCAGCTCTTCGTCACCACCATTGGATCGTTGATTACGACTCCTGGTGTGACAAGCCCAATTAGAGCAATCGACATGGCTAAACGGTGATCATGATGCGTATCGATGGCGCCAGCATGAGTGATCGAAGGATGCACTGTTAGACCATCGTGTAGCTCATCTACAGAAACCCCAAGTTGGCGAAGTTCATGGGCAAGATCACCGATTCGGTCACTCTCTTTATTGCGAATGAAACCAACACCGGTGATGGTTGTGGCAGTTTGAGCGAAAGACGCCACTACCGCAAGGGTTGGCACTAAGTCGGACATGTCGCGCATGTCAACTGCTACTCCCATCAATGGCTGATCAGCTAACCGAGTAAGTGCAACATCATCGCCGATGTACTCCACCGCACAGCCCATTCGCACCAACACATCAACGAACTTGGAGTCACCCTGCAACGAAGACCGACCCAAACCAGAAAGCACCACTCGCCCGCCAACAATTGCGGCGGCAGCAAGTGGATACGAAGCCGAGGAAGCGTCCGGCTCTACTTCATAATCCGTTCCGACATATTCAGAAGGTGTGTAGCGGAAGATTTGCTCATTACTTTCAGTTGGAAGTACACCAAACGACTGTTGAACGCCGACTGTCATATCGAGGTACGACTGTGACACCACGTCGCCTTCGGTGATAATAGTTAAACCTTGTGACA
>JBEGJW010000117.1:0-3927 GCA_041184445.1 Actinomycetota bacterium
CCCATGCCTGGGTCCGACAGCAGCACTCGTGACAGCTTCTCTGCAGCCAAATCGGTGCCATCGGCAACAGCCACCATGCCTGCGTGAATACTGCGTCCAATACCAACACCGCCGCCGTGGTGAATGCTCACCCACGTTGCGCCTGCTGCCGTATTCACCAATGCATTAAGCAATGGCCAGTCGGCAATGGCGTCTGAGCCGTCAATCATGGCTTCGGTCTCGCGATATGGCGAAGCAACCGAACCAGAGTCCAAATGGTCGCGACCAATCACGATTGGCGCCTTTAGCTGACCCTTGCGCACCATCTCGTTGAAGCGAAGCCCAAGGCGATGACGCTCTCCATAACCCAACCAACAGATACGTGCCGGTAGACCCTGGAACGCGACACGCTCTTTTGCCAAGCGCATCCACTTGTGCAATCCATCGTCATCGGGGAATTCCTCGAGCACTGCTTTGTCGGTTGCTGCAATGTCTGCTGGGTCCCCAGAGAGTGCAACCCAACGGAATGGCCCGCGACCTTCGCAAAACAATGGACGAATGTATGCAGGCAAGAAGCCTGGGTAGTCGAATGCGCGGTCGTAACCACCGAGTTGTGCTTCACGACGCAACGAGTTGCCGTAGTCAAACACTTCTGCACCCGCATCCATGAAGCCCACCATTGCCTGACAGTGTGCAGCCATTGCGGCACGTGAACGACGAATGAACTCTTCCGGATTATTCTTCAACATTTCTTGCGCGGCATCTTCGCTTAAGTCGTTCGGCATGTACGACAGCGGGTCGTGGGCACTGGTTTGGTCGGTCACGATGTCGGCAGCAAAACCCATTTGCAACAACTTCGGAAACATGTCGGCGGCGTTTCCAACAACACCAACTGAAAGTCTGCGCTTTTCTGCTTTTGCTTTTTCACAACGCGCAACTGCATCTTCAAGTGAGTCTGCAACTTCGTCAAGGTAACGAGTTTCGACGCGGCGATTCACACGCCACGCATCTACGTCAATACACAACGCAACACCGTCGTTCATGGTGACAGCAAGTGGTTGTGCTCCACCCATTCCGCCAAGTCCTGCAGTAAGCGTGATGGTGCCAGCGAGTGTTCCATTGAACTTGCGGCGCGCAATTTCAGCGAAGCACTCGTATGTGCCTTGCAAAATTCCTTGTGTGCCAATGTAAATCCATGATCCTGCGGTCATCTGGCCGTACATGGTGAGACCCATTTGCTCTAAACGACGGAACTCGTCCCATGTCGCCCAGTCACCCACCAAGTTGGAGTTCGCCAACAACACACGCGGCGCCCATTCGTGCGTGCGGAATACACCCACAGGTTTGCCCGACTGCACCAACATGGTTTCGTCTGGCTTCATCGTGCGCATCGTGCGCAACATTGCGTCGTATGCATCCCAACTGCGCGCTGCTCGTCCCGTTCCGCCGTACACCACCAAGTCATCTGGTCGTTCGGCAACTTCTGGGTCGAGGTTGTTTTGCAACATTCGATACGGAGCCTCGATCTGCCAGTTGGCACAAGACAATTCGGTTCCGCGAGGGGCTACTACTGGGCGTGGTCCGGACATAAGGCTTCTAGTCTCGCCTATTGCCTACCGTCGAGGCAATACGGCATTTGCCCGAGCAACCAGACCAGGAATGAGTGAGTAATCACTTGCGCCAATTGCGACTGCACCATCGATACCTATTTCGGCTCGTGCGTTAGCTAATTCGGGGCGTGAAAAAACTTCAAGCGTTGCAGCCCGCAATGCCTCAAACGTTGCCGTGCGCACTTTCGACACATGCAATGGAGTGGCTGGGACATGTGGACCATTTCCAATTACACGAAGACCGTTCGTAAGTGCTGGGCGATGTCGCTGCAGCAGCTGAAAGGTTCCTGGGTCAATAGATGCAAAGTCTGCGCGTTTGTCTTGCAGGAACTGCAGGCTTTTGGCGTGACCTTCGCTTTCAACATACGGCAGAACATACGAAGCATCTAAGCCAGCGTCGCTCAGAGCAACACCAAGACTGCACCACCCGCTCAAACTTTGTTGATTGGTGATGACAGGTTGCAACCCACCAACTTCACTGAGTGATGCAACTCCAAGTTCTTCCCGCGCGACAATGACTGTTCGGTACCAGCCACGATCATCGCTAATAGCCGTCCATTTCAATGTTGCAACAATGTCTACGTAATCGTGCAAGTCTTCAACAAACGGCAATCCGCATGACTGACTAAAAAACGTTGCCTCGTCTTTCCACATGCGCATCAGGTCAACGTGAATGGAACTTTCCGGAAATGCAGTTTGCGATGCGTCCCCAAGTTTGGTGAATGCGTCGCTCAGTGCATCAAGTATCGCCTTTGTTGAAGTCTGAACTTCAGGAAAGTCGTACATCGGCAGCGAATTGCTGCGCATCATTTAGTCGGCCGCAACAAATTTTGCTTTGGCAAACACTGCGCGCACTCGGTCTTCAAAGTGCTCAAGTGGCAATGTGTCGTAGTTTGGGTCGAAAGCTTTCTGATCCCATTCATCGGCAAACTTCGCTGCCAAGTCATACGCAGGGTGTCCTTCGTGCTTCTTGCGAGCATCAGGGTTCATACCAAAGTGACCGTAGTAATGCTTGCCCTGAAAATCTTGATGCGCCTCAATCATGAAATGCACTTCTGGACGCACATAAGGTTTCAAAATTGCTGCAGCAATTGCCGGGTGATTCGGCACGCTGATGGCTTTGCCAATGTCGTGGCACAAGGCTGCTACCACCACTTCATCGTCTGCACCAGCGCGCTCTGCCATAGTGGCAGTCTGCAACGCATGCGTCAGCTGATCGGTAACGAAGCCATCAATAATCGTGTCCATGCCGCGCAACATGTTCAAAATTCCTTCGGCTACGCGCGGCTGATTTTTCGCAGTCTCCGCACCAATGTTGAGCCATTCTTCTTTTGTCGACACATCCATGCTGGTGAAAGTTGCATTAGCCATGGGCATAGTCCACCAGTGATTGGCGACCGAGTCAAGTGAAGATGAGTGAAGTGGCTGTTTTAGGCGTTGACGCGGTCGCCCGCAAGGCGCTTGCCTACTTTTTGTGTGCGGGCCATCTGCTTGAAGATGTTCTCGCGGGCACGCTCAGCTTCGTCGCTTAGGCCCGTCACTTCTTCTAGCTTCCAGTGGCGCCTAATGCACGGTTCAAGAATTTGGTCATGGTGAATGAGCAAGTCATAAATGCCAACTTTGGCAACGGCTTTCGAAATGCGATCGAAGTCGGGAATTCCCAGACCAGGCATTGCAAATGTGCTGACCGCGCGGTCAAGACCTAGCACCGTTGCAGATGGATCAATTTCAAATGCGGCTGCGGTGAGGTCGCGATAAAACAAGTAGTGCAAGTTCTCGTCATTACCAACGCGCGACATGATGTCGGTGCCAATTGGGTCGGTCATGAACTTGCCGGTATTGCGGTGCGAAATGCGCGTGGCAAGTTCTTGCATGCTCACATACGACAACGCTTCAAACGCATCATGTGGTGCTGGCACCTGACCGGAGCGAACCTGAATCATGCGAGCGCGCTCTAATTGCACTGGGTCAACTGCGCGAGTAACGGTGAAGTAATCGCGCATCACAATGCTGTGGCGACCCTCTTCTGCTGTCCAGTTGCGAGCCCATTCACCGAATGCGGTGTCGCTGCCAAACAAGCGGTCGATGTCGCGGAAGTAATACGGCAAGTTGTCTTCGGTCAGCAGGTTTAAATACAACGCGCCACGAACCGCTTCGTCAATATCGCTACCAGCATCACCAAAGTCGGCATCTTCTGGGACCCATTGGTGATTCGGATCAAAATCTTTGCCACGGCTGTACGGCACCATTTCGTGCGGAAACCATTCTTTGGCAACACCTTTGTGACGTTCAAGCAATTTCGCCGCAACTGGTTCAAGTTCAGCAATCAGCGTGAGGT
>JBEGJW010000118.1:0-3838 GCA_041184445.1 Actinomycetota bacterium
AATAGCGGCAAAACTTTCCTGTATGACAACTTATACTAGTTGTATGACAATGCTCAGTTTTCGCGTAGATGATGAAGAAGCAAAGGTAATTCAAGGCTGGGCGGACAAGTTAGGGATTGATCGCTCTGAACTTCTTCGAACAGCGCTTCACCGTCATTTAGTTCGCCTCGCGTCAATTGAAGATGCAAAAACCTGGGAGCAAATGCCGCTCACCGAAGACGAACAATCGTTGTTTGAAGTTAATGATTGGGGCGTTGCAGAAGATTGGTCGGATTGGAAATGAATAACGGCGAAATTTGGTTCGCAAGCTTGCAATCGGGTGATCGTCCGGTACTCATACTGACTCGAGACCCAGTCGCTGACCGAATTGGTTCAGTAGTAGTCGCTGCAATTAGCAGAACACGTCGCGGTGTTGTTTCAGAACTTGAACTCACAAAGAAACTAGATGGTGTTCCAACTGACTGCGTGGTCAGTTTTGACAACCTGCACACCATTCCTCGGGGTCTATTTCGAAGAAAAGTAGCGGACCTCTCTGCATACAGAATTGAACAAGCTTGCGAGCGTCTGCATGACGCTATGGGCTGTTAATTCGGCAGTATTTGCTATACGTCGTAGCGATACACGTTTGTTTCGCGGGCCTTGAAACCAAGCCGCTGATACAAACGATTTGCTGCTTCGCGCGACGGACGCGACGTTAAATCAACCGTTGTCGCGCCTTGGCGTTTCGCTTCGACTAGTGCAAACTTGTTCAGTTCTTCGCCCACACCCTTACCGCGTGCATCGGCGTCGACCACAACATCTTCAATCCATGCGCGAATGCCCGTAGGGATGTGAAAAATGACGAGCGTCAGCGAACCAACAATTACGCCATCAACTTTTGCCAACAGAACATGAGAAGAGTCCGAAGCAACAATGGATTCCAATTGCTCTTTCGTTGGTGCCGGGTTCGACTTTGATAACTGCGGAATCAGTCGCTGAAACGCCACAACGAGGTCGTTGTCTACGCGCTTTGCGATTTCTACCTGCACAGTCATGTCTCTACCTTATTGCGTAAAAGCCCGTAGAATTAGCGTGTGCTGATGTTTACCGCGAAGCGGCAAGTAGCAACCGTTGTCGGCAACTGCCTGCGCATGCTTCCTGGCTCGCCAGTTGCCGGCCAGCGCGTACTCATGTATCACGCTGTGGGCAACCGTGTAGATGGCGACATCAACAAGATTTACACCATGTCGCGGACCGACTTTTTGCGCCATATTGAAACTTTGCAAGCAGTTTCTGCGAACTTCAACATGCCATTTGCCCCATTTCGCCAGTCGAATAACACCGAAATTGCCATTACTTTCGACGACGGATACGCCGATGCACTGTCCACCATCGGGCCAGAGCTGAGTAAGCGCGGTATTCCGTTTCATGTGTTTGTGACACCAGAGAAACTCACTTCTGGTGACCCGCGGTATTTATCAACTCCCGAATTGCGCGAGCTTGCCACCATTCCAGGAGCAACCATTGGTGCACACGGTGCAACTCACCGCTCACTCACTTCACTCAGCATCGCCGACGCAGAAGCGGATTTACGCAGTAGCAAGCAACAACTTGAAGATGTTTTGCAAACTCCAATCAACACCATGTCGTACCCATATGGCCATGTGAATACTGAAGTTCGAGCAGCAGCTCAGCGTGTTGGGTTTACAGCAGCAGCGTGCAGCAAGTGGGGTGTGAATAATGAACATAGCGATGCACTGTTATTAAATCGTCTCGACATGTGGGCTGGCGACAATTCGCGCACTATCGAAAACAAGGTGCTCGGCTACTGGAACTTCCTCGGTCGTCGCACGTGAGCAGCAGCGCAACGATCAGCGTGGTCATTCCATGCTTCAATTCGGCCACAACAATTGAACGTGCACTACGCAGTGTTGAGCATCAGACCACCAAACCTCGCGAAGTATTAGTCATTGACGATGCGAGCAGTGACAACACCGTTTCAGTTATCGAGCAGTACGCACGCTCGTCCTCGTTAAACATCCGAGTAATCAAACAAAGCGCAAATGGCGGGCCAAGCGTGGCTCGCAATGCTGCTTGGAATGTGGCAACAGGCGAATTCATCGCGTTTCTGGATGCCGACGACCAATGGCACCCGCAAAAGCTTGAGGTACAACTCAATGCAATGCTGGCAAACCCAACGTGTGTGATGAGTTTTCATGACCACCTGTTCGGATCATCTGAACATTTCGAGACGTTGCCATTTGCGCCAATCACCTCACAGGCAACTCTGCGTAATTACTTGCTCCGCAATCGTTCTGCCACGCCAACAGTCATGTTGCGCACAGCAGTAACCGAGCGCTTCACCAGCACCAAGCGCTATGCCGAAGATTACTTGCTGTGGATGACCATTATCGCCAGCCATGGAAACGCGCTACATATTCACGCCACACTTGCCCACTGCTCTAACCCTGGTTATGGCGGCTCGGGGCAAAGCGGCAGGTTGTGGAAAATGGAACGCTCAGAACTGTCCGGATTCATGTCTCTGTGGCGCTCTGGGGCCCTCTCACTGCCCACCTTGGTGGCAGTGTCAATCTGGTCAATTACTAAGTATTTACTGCGTCTTTTTGACACTTTTCTTATTCCGATTCGGCGCAGACGCCTATAGCGTTCTGCATAGATGTCGTCGCTCGATCATGTCCGTTGGTTATCAAAACCGTCGCTGAAACAACCCGTAATCGTCACCGCATTTACTGGTTGGAACGATGCAGCAGACGCAGCATCAAACGCAGTTCGCAATTTGATTGAAGGTTGGCGCGCACAACCACTTGCCGAAATTGACCCAGAAGCATTCACCGACTTCGCCACCATTCGCCCTCATGTTCGTTTGAAAGATGGCGGTGTGCGCAACATTGTTTGGCCAACCGTTGGGTTGTGGCATGTGTCGGGTGCTGGTGGCGACATCATTTTGGTACTTGGACCAGAACCAAGCCTGAAATGGCGCACTTTTTCGGAGCAGCTCATGGGCATTGCAGACCACTTTGGTTCATCCATGATGCTCACGCTTGGTGCATTGCTTGCCGATGTTCCGCACAGCCGTCCTGTACAAATTATTGGTACTGCAACCGATGATGACCTCATTGATCGCTTTGAGCTTCAGCGCTCGCGTTACGAAGGACCAACTGGAATCGTTGGTGTGTTGCACGACAGCTGTTACACGGCAGCAATGCCGTCTGCTGCGTTGTGGGCTGCAGTTCCTGCTTATGCATCACAGGTGCCTTCGCCAAAAGCATCACTGTCACTCATGCGCCGCGCCTGCGAAATTATCGGCACTCCAGCACCCGTTGCATCAGTCATGAACCTGATTGAACGTTACGAAGACCAGGTGAACTCGTTGGTCAGCGACGATGAAGACTTAGCTGCCTATGTTGAGCGTTTGGAAACCATGTCCGACAACGGCATGAGCCTGGACGACGAAGTTGATGACGGACAGTTGCAGTTCGATTTCGCAACAGACTCTGACGATGAATCGGCAGAAGAACCCGATGCCTCAACCTTGATGGATGAAGTAGAGCAATTCCTTCGCGAACAAGGCGAAGGCAAGTAATTACAGGCTGGCGACCAGTTCTTCTACTGGCGTCACCATTCCTACGTAAAACGCGCCAAATTCTGCGTACACAGCCGATGCTTCGTCGAAACGCATGGTGTACACCACGTCTTTCAAGTCGTCTGGGTTTACTGCAAACAACGTAACGCCCCACTCGAAATCATCGAAGCCTGCGCTTGCGGTGACCAACTGAATTACGCGGCCAGCAAATGCACGACCACTCTTGCCGTGTTCGGCCATCAGTTCGCTGCGCTT
>JBEGJW010000119.1:0-3776 GCA_041184445.1 Actinomycetota bacterium
GTTCTATGGCATTGAAGCCATGGCCAAAGCTGGCATTCGCGAGATCGGCATCATCATTGGCGAGACGGGTAAAGAGATCCGTGCGGCAGTTGGCGACGGCTCACAGTTCGGCGTAAAGGTCACGTACATTCCACAAGATGCACCGCTTGGGCTAGCGCACTGCGTACTGATAGCGCACGACTTCTTAGGCGATGACGATTTCGTGATGTACCTGGGCGACAACATGCTCGAGCAAGGGCTCAACGAATTTGTTGATGAGTTCGAAGCTGCGCGCAAAGCAGGTGGGCCAAAAGCGCCAACCGCACAAATCTTGCTGTGTCATGTGGAAGACCCACGACAGTTTGGTGTTGCTGAAGTTACTGCAGAAGGTCACGTTGTGCGGTTGGTGGAGAAACCACAGGATCCGCCATCGGACCTCGCACTCGTTGGCGTGTACTTGTTTGATAAAACAATTAATGAAGCTGTGCGCGCAATTAAGCCGTCACCTCGTGGCGAGTTGGAAATTACTGACGCCATTCAATGGATTGTTGAACAGGGTTATGTGGTGAACCACAAGGTGCTTGAAGGTTGGTGGATCGACACTGGCAAGAAAGACCCGTTGCTCGAATGCAATCGCTTGGTGCTTGAAGTGTTGGAACCACGAAACGAAGGCGATGTTGACGTAGCGTCACAAATTGAAGGTCGAGTTGTTATTGAAAAGGGCGCTGTTGTTCGAAACTCGCGCATACGCGGACCAGTGGTTATTGGTTCTGGCTCAGTAATTGATCATGCGTACATTGGCCCGTACACATCGCTTGGTCGCAACTGCAAAGTTGAACAATCCGAAATGGAACACAGTGTGGTGCTGGATGGCTCAAGCATTGTTGGCATTGAGCGACTCACGGACTCGCTCATTGGCCGCGACGTACAAGTGACACGTTCGGAACAGAAGCCACGCGCACTTCGACTTATGTTGGGCGACGACTCGAAAGTAGAACTTGAATAATGGCTGTTATTACTGAATCAAGTGTCATTAAAGATGTGCAGATCGTTGAACCTGCCATGTTTAAAGACGAGCGCGGCTTCTTTATCGAAACGTATCGCCGTCAGTGGTTTCCGCTTGGTCGCGAAATGATTCAGGGCAACCGTGGTGACCGCCAGGCGGGTTGCATTGTTGGCCTGCACTATCACTTGCATCAAAGCGACTATTGGTACGTGCCATACGGTTCGTGCCGCGTGGTGTTGCACGACTTGCGCACGGGTTCGCCAACCGATGGAGCAACACAGGTAATTGATTTGGGAACACGAGCAGACGGATCGCATGATCATCGCGGAATTTTTATTCCACCAGGTGTTGCGCACGGTTTTGCTTCGCTTACCGACATGACCATTACTTATTTGGTGGATGGCTATTACAACCCGGCCGACGAACGTGGCCTTGCTTACAACGACCCAGCAGTGAAAGCCGACTGGGGCTTTGCAAACCCAATTTTGAGCAAGCGCGATCAAGAAAACCCAACTCGCGACAACATTGACCCGCAGTTTCAGCCGCACTTCTCACTGAGGACCTGATCCAACGCATGAAGATTTTTGTTACCGGTGGTGCCGGCTTTATTGGTTCGAACTACGTGCGTTGGGTGCTTGCCAACACCGACCACGAAGTGACCGTGTTCGATTCACTTACATACGCTGGCAACCTCAGCACGTTGAAAGACGTTGACGACAACAAGCGATATTCATTCGTGAAGGGCAACATTTGTCAGCCAGGCGATGTTGATGTCGCAATGCGCGGACACGATGCTGTGGTTCACTTTGCTGCCGAGAGCCACGTAGACCGTTCTATTGAAGGCAGCGAAGACTTCATTCTCACCAACTGCTTTGGCACCAACGTGATCATGGACGCCGCGAGGCGTTTGGAAATGCAACGCGTGGTGCACATTGGCACCGACGAGGTGTATGGCTCGGTTGAAGTTGGCTCTTCAAAAGAAACCGACGGTCTTGAGCCACGCTCGCCGTATTCGGCAAGCAAAGCGGGGAGCGACCTGATTGCTTTGTCGTATCACGCAACACATGGTTTGCCAGTAACCGTTACTCGCTGCACCAATAACTTTGGCCCATACCAATACCCAGAAAAAGCAATTCCGTTGTTCACCACCAACTTGCTGGATGGCAAGCAAATTCCGTTGTACGGCGACGGGTTGAACGAACGCGACTGGTTATATGTAGACGACCATTGCACAGGCGTTCATTTGGTATTGGAAAAGGGCAATGTTGGCGAGATCTACAACATCGGTGCGGGAAACGAAACGGCAAACCGCGTGTTGGTAGACAAGCTGCTTGCTCTTCATGGCAAAGACGAAACAAGTGTGCAATACGTTGAAGATCGTAAGGGTCACGACCGTAGGTACTCGGTAGACATTGCCAAGATCACCAAGTTGGGTTGGAAGCGTGAGCGCTCACTCGATGAAGCACTTGAAGAAACGGTGAAGTGGTATCGCGATAATCGCTGGTGGTGGGAGCCTCTCAAGGGCAAAAAGTAATGAAGCTATTTGTCACCGGAGCAGGTGGCCAGCTCGGTCATGAACTTATAGATGCGATTCGTGCTGCTGGGCACGAAGCCATTGCCACCACGCATGCACAACTGGATATCACCGATGAAGAAGCAGTGCGTGTTGCTATTAGTTCTGCACAACCTGATGTTGTCATTCACGCAGCCGCATGGACTGCGGTAGACGCGTGCGAAGGCGATGTTGCTAAAGCCATGAACGTGAACGGAACCGCATCGCAATATGTTGCCAATGCTGCACATTCAATTGGTGCACGAGTGGTGTACATCAGCACTGATTACGTATTTGATGGCAGTAAGCCAACGCCGTACAACGAAGACGACGTACCTAACCCGCAAAGCGCATATGGCGCCTCAAAACTTGCAGGCGAGCGCGCAATGTCTAAAGACGACGCAATTGTGCGCATTTCATGGGTGTGTGGTTTCCATGGCGCCAACATGGTGAAGACCATCTTGAAACTCGGTGCAACTATGCCTGAGCTGAAATTCGTTAACGACCAAATTGGTAACCCAACATTTGCCGATGATGCTGCAAAAGCAATTGTGCAAATCGCAACCAGTGGTCTTGGTGGAACGTGGCACGTAACGAATCAAGGCGTGGTCAGCTGGTATGAGTTTGCACGTGAGGTACTCCTAACTGCAGGAATGGATGCAGCGAAGGTGAAACCAATTTCCACGAGTGACTTGCAACCGCCACGACCTGCACAGCGACCAGCGAACTCGGTAATGCATAACGGACGCATGATCTCCGAAGGTTTTGCATTGTTGCCCGATTTCCGTGAGCCTCTTGCACGTTTAGTGCGACGCCTTCTGACCGAAACAGGCGAGTAAGGTTGACATATGAATGACCTCACGCTGATTGCTGAACTCGAGCCAGTTGCCGAGAAGTTGTATGAGCGTCACATGGGTGTTGCCAAAGAATGGTTTCCGCACGAAATGGTGCCGTACAGCCGTGGCAAAGATTTTGATCCGAATCATCAATGGGTTCCTGAAGATGCTGACTTTGGTGCTGGCGGCAGCGACATTGACGAAGCCGTTCGTGGTGCGTTGTATATAAACCTCCTCACCGAGGACAACTTGCCGTATTACTTCCGCGACATCGATCGTTTGTTTGGTAGCGACTCTGCGTTTGGTGCCTGGGCTCGCAATTGGACAGCCGAAGAGGGTCGCCACAGCATTGTGATGCGCGATTACTTCACCGTTACTCGCGCAGTTGACCCAGTGCAATTAG
>JBEGJW010000120.1:0-7872 GCA_041184445.1 Actinomycetota bacterium
ATTCGACCGTGGATCAGTCTTCGCCAACGTTTGTGTCTGCGGTGACAAATGCTGCTGGTACCACGATTACGTTGACGTATTCGGAGGCGTTGTCGGCTACGACTGCTGGTGCTTCGGATTTTGCTGTGACTGTTGGTGGTGTGTCGCGTTCGGTGAGCAGTGTTGCGGTTTCTGGTTCGACGGTGGTGCTCACGTTGTCGTCTGCTGTTGGTGCGGGTCAATCGGTGTCGGTTGCATATACGGATCCAACAGGAAGTAATGACACGAATGCGTTGCAGGATGCTGCTGGGAATGACGCTGCTTCGCTGGCTGCTACTTCGGTAAGAAACAATGTGGTGGTACCTACATCTAGCGGTACAACGACCTCGACAACGTCCACCAGCACCACTACGACTCTTGTAGCGGGTCCAACAACAGGAACAACTACGACTACAACTACGCCTCGTCGACCACGGTCGAGCACTACAACATTTGTTAATCGAACGACAACCACAATTCGTTCAACGACAACAATTGGTACAACGACAACTGCTGCGATTTTAACCTCTACAAGTGCAGTAGCCGCTTCAACAAGTTCAACAACAACATCAACCATTGCTCCAGCATCAATTACTTCGGTTCCATTAAGCGTGATTCAAACATTGCAAAAGGCAGAAGCACAATTGAAATCGGTTCAAGCGCAAACCAGCAGTGCAAACAGCAATTTGCGTGAAGCGCAAATCAAAGTGGGTGAGTCAATTGTTGCTGTCCTTGATCCAAAATCGGCACTCGTCATCACTGTAAATGCAGCTGAAGAAAAAGTGGCTACTTTGAGTGCTGCTGGCGCCTCAGCGGCACAGATTGTAGAGGCTGTTACGCAATTGGAAGATTTGAAGATTGCAATCGCTGCGAAAGTGTCGCCATCTATTGAAAAAATTGCTGAAGCGCAATCAAAGCTTGCGGTAGTTCTCTCCAACCCTGCTTCAACAGCTCGACAAATTGCTGAAGCCAAGGCTGAATTGGTAGGTGCACGAGTTCCTGATGCGGCGGTGGTAACTGAAGTTTTGAGTGCGGTAAAGGTTGACTCCTATACGGCCCCAGTGTTTGTTCCAGGCGTCGTTGATAACCCGGGTACAGGTCAATATGTGTTGCTTGATAATGCCATTGCAAAAAGCATTGAAATCACCAGGATCAACGGCACATCATTGCGGATGACATCGTCAGACGGATTTAAGTTGGTCATTTCAACACGAGATAAGAATGGCGATCCAGTGCAATTCAATTCGCGTGGCGGAATTGTTGTTAAACACGGAAACCTCATATCAATTTCTGGTCAAGGGTTTTCTCCTGGTACTGAGGCGAAAACTTGGCTGTTTTCATCACCTCGAGAACTGGGAAATTTGACTGTTGGTGCCGATGGATCTTTTGCAGCAGATTTTCCAGTTACGGATGATATTCAAATAGGAAATCACACTGCGCAAGTGAACGGATTAAGCCCCGATGGACAGGTCCGCTCACTTTCTATAGATGTAGAAATTTTGCCAAATGAAGGCCCAGCGCCATACGATCCGATAACGAATCGGCTTGCAGTGGCTGCTCTCATCGCACAGGCTATGGCATTGCTCGCATTGAGTAGAAGAAAAGACAACGACCGTGAAGATCGAGATCAAGCTGATGTTTCGGAAGTAAGCATTGATCACATTCTTGGTAGCGATGGCGATGGGCGAGATGTGTATTCTCCACCAGTTATTCAGTCGATTGACAATTTCCTTAAGCGCATTCCAGTGCGCTTGGCAAAAACTCAGCAACTTCTTGCCCGCATTGTGCATGATGCCGTTTACCTGCGCGCCCTTGCAGGAATTGGCGGTGCATTGTTTGCATTCACTGGAATAGCAGTTGGTTTCTTTGCTGCACAAAGCGCAAATTTTGCGGGACAATCCCCAGACTTCGTGTGGCTTGCTGCTCTAGTGGTGCTTGGTTCATTGGACGCGCTTTCTGGAGGTCTAGCCGCACTCACCATCGTGCTTACAACAGGTATTGCAGGGGGACTGAATTCAACCGATTCACTTCGCGGTTTGCTTGGCCTATCAGTGATGTGCTTTGCCATCCCACTTGTTGCTTCTACTACTCGACCATTCAGGCGAGTCGCTTCAGACTCGGTTGATCGCTTATGGAAACGTGGATCCGACGTTGTTCTCATTGCAGTGTTTGGCGCATGGGCAGCAGGAGCGATGTATGACGCGCTTCCTGGTTTGTACGGGTTCACATCATCAGCAGCCGGCCGAACCACAACAATTCAGCTCTTGGTTCTTGGAACTCTTGTGTTGCGCTTTGGGCTTGAAACTCTCGCGACACGAGTAACGGGGCAGCGGCTTGCATATCTGGTTGGCACGACATTGCCTGATTCGACTCAAGGCCGAACTGTGCTTTCTGTATTGGTGCGCACGATCATCATGGTGTTTGTTGCTGAGGCATTCATCGGAAACAACATTGCGTTGTGGATTGGTGCTGGCATGTATGCGATTCCAAAATTGATTGCAACGCGTGCTGAACACTTTCCAAAGAGTTCGTTGCTGAATACTTGGTTGCCATCAGGATTGTTGCGCACGGTGGCGATGTTGTTTGTTGCGCGATGGTGGGCATCTCACATATCAGCATTCAGTGAAGACCCTGCAACACAGCTGCAAGCAGCGTTTGTGTTGCTAGGAATTCCATCTTTAGTACTGACATCGCTTGGGTGGTTCGCTGGAGGAGGCCGTAAATGGCGCTCAACACCAGTTTCGAAGGTGCTCGGAATCGTGGTTCTGACAATTGGAGTATTGACCGTTCGGGGCGTTCTGTTCGCTTAGTTAAAACTCAAGCCCAGTAAGGGTTTCAAATGCTTGACCGAACACCTGTTCGGGGTTAGGGTCTCTACGTCCGCTTGGCCAGGTGGATGCACACATGCAGATCAACCCCGCTTGGCCAGGTGGATGCACACATGCAGATCAACCCTGCGACACCCCACATTTAGGGTGCGCAGTCCACAGGAAAACAGAAGCACAGCGAAAGCAGGCAGTTATGGCAAGCAAAGAGAGCAAGCACCACGAAGTAAAGAACAATTCCAAGGAAGGCAGCGAGCGCCTGAAGGCCCTCGACGCAGCACTTGGCCAGATCGACAAGCAGTTCGGTAAAGGCTCCATCATGCGCATGGGCGAAAAAGAGTCAATGCGCATCGCCTCTATCCCAACCGGCGCACTCCCTCTCGACATTGCCCATCTTCGGCCCTGAGTCATCAGGTAAGTCAACGCTTGCAATGCACGTGGTGGCCGAAGCCCAACGCAACGGCGGCATCTGCGCCTACGTCGACGCCGAACACGCGCTCGACCCGGTGTATGCAAGCGCCATTGGTGTCGACTGCGACAACCTGCTCATCTCCCAGCCAGACACGGGTGAGCAGGCACTGGAAATCACCGACATGTTGGTGCGTTCCGGTTCACTCGACGTCATCGTTATCGACTCGGTGGCAGCACTTACGCCACGCGCCGAAATTGAAGGCGAAATGGGCGATAGCCACATGGGCTTGCAAGCACGACTCATGAGTCAGGCATTGCGCAAGCTCACGGCAAACCTCAACAAGAGCGACACCATCCTCATTTTCATTAACCAGTTGCGCGAAAAAATTGGTGTCATGTTTGGTTCGCCAGAAACCACCACCGGTGGTCGTGCACTTAAGTTTTATTCATCAGTTCGTCTCGACATTCGTCGTATCGAATCCATCAAAGACGGCCCAGAGGTTGTTGGTTCACGCACACGCGTGAAGGTGGTGAAGAACAAGGTTGCTCCACCGTTCCGTCAAGCAGAATTCGACATCATGTACGGCAAGGGCATCAGCCGCGAAGGCGCAGTGCTCGACATGGCAGTGGAATTGAACATTGCCAAGAAGTCGGGAGCATGGTTTACCTACGAAG
This sequence comes from Actinomycetota bacterium, assembly GCA_041184445.1. Lineage (GTDB taxonomy): Bacteria > Actinomycetota > Acidimicrobiia > Acidimicrobiales > Ilumatobacteraceae > UBA3006. The sequence goes on from JBEGJW010000120.1 coordinate 3,930, forward strand.
GCGAACAGCTTGGTCAGGGTCGTGAGAACGCAAAGACGTACCTCATTGAAAACCCAGAGATCATGGTGCAAATGGCCGAAAAGGTTCGTGAAGTGTCGGGTGTTGGTCAGGCAAATGAAGCCCCTGCATTCACCGAAGAAGACGACGAGCCAATCGATCTCGACTAATTCGCGCGGCTAGCCCGCCACAGTTTCCCGCTGGTCAGTGCCTCCGCGCTGACCAGCGGGGCTGCCATTTCTGGGTAACCGCAAATAATGCGGCGGTAAACTTGACCCACTGTGACTCGTAAATATGTTGTGCGCACCTTTGGGTGCCAAATGAATGCGCACGACTCCGAGCGAATTTCTGGATTGCTCGAGCAAGACGGCATGGAAATGGCCGAACACGAAGACGACGCCGATGTGGTGGTGTTGAACACCTGTTGTATTCGAGAAAATGCAGACGAGAAGTTGTACGGCACTCTTGGCTGGTTGAAGCCGTGGAAAGAAGCCGGCAAGAGCCTTGGCCGTGAGCGCCAGATTGTTGTTGCCGGTTGTTTGGCGCAAAAAGACAAAGAAGTGGTGCGTGAAAAAGCACCTTATGTAGACGTCGTGATGGGCACGCATAACGTGCATCGCGCCATTGATTTGCTCGACATGGCGTCAGTGCGCGGTGGCATTACGGAAATTTTTGACGAAGCCGTTATTGATGACCATGCCTTGTTCCCAAGTGCGTTGCCTGTGAAGCGTGAACGTTCGTATAACGCGTGGGTCACCATTCAAATTGGTTGCGATAACAGCTGCACATATTGCATCGTGCCAAGCGTGCGCGGCGAAGAGATCTCGCGACCATTTGGCGACATTGTTGCTGAAGTGCAGGGATTGGCTGCACAGGGTGTTACCGAGATTTCGTTGTTGGGTCAAAACGTAAATAGCTACGGACGTGACCTCTCGTTGGCAAAGAAGCGCGGTGGCGACATAGATATTCGCGTGCGACCGCAGTTCGCGGAGTTGTTGCGCGCAGTTGGGTCGGTTGAAGGTGTGCGTCGAGTGCGTTATGTAAGCCCACACCCGAAAGACATGAACGTGGAAACACTGCAGGCAATGGCCGAAACCGCTTCGGTGTGTGAACACTTGCATTACCCACTGCAATCGGGTTCAGACCGTGTGTTGTCATTGATGCATCGTGGATATACAGCAGAGCGTTACTTGTCGCGCATGCAAGAGGCTCGTGCACTTATTCCTGATTTGGCAGTAACTACCGACATCATTGTTGGATTCCCAGGCGAAACCGAAGAAGACTTCTTGCGCAGCATGGAAGTTGCAGCCGAGGCGCAGTTCGATGCTGCGTACTTATACATCTTTTCGCCGCGTGAAGGAACTGCAGCAGCGCTCATGACCGATGACTATTGCGACCCTGCAGTGGTGTCGCAGCGATACGACCGATTGAAAGTAGTGCTCGATCATTCAGCAGTGCAGAAGCACCGTGAACGCATTGGACGCACCGAAGAAGTGATTGTTGAAGGCCGCAATAAGCGCGACGAAGAGAAGTGGACTGGCCGTACGCGCCAGAACAAGTTGGTGCATTTTTCGAGCAACGAAATGTTGCGCGTTGGTCAATACGCGATGGTGGAAATTCACGATGCTGCTCGTTTCCACTTGTCTGGTGTGCTCACCGAAGTAGGCGAAATGCCAACGCACAAAGTTCGATTGTCGGTGCAGTCAGTATGAAGCCTGTAGTCGTTCTTGGCCCAACGGCTAGTGGGAAAAGCGATAGCTGCATGGCTGCCGCGTTGGCCAATGGCAACACCGAACTTGTGGTGTGTGACGCCATGCAGGTGTACAAGCGAATGGACATTGGCACCGCCAAGCCAACCGCGCAAGACCAGGCGCAGGTGCCGCACCATTGCATCGACTTAGTTGGCCCAAACGAGCGATTCACCGTTTCCGATTACCAAGTGAAGGCACGCGCAGCAGTTGCCGACATTACGGGCAGGGGAAAGAACGCACTCGTTGTTGCCGGAACTGGTTTGTATCTCACTTCACTCATCGATGAGCTGAGTTTCCCGGGTGAATGGCCAGAAATTCGTCGCGAATTGCAGCAAGAGCCTGAGGTGTCGCGTTTGTATCGCCAGCTGAAAGAACTTGATCCAGAGGCCGCAAGCAAAATTGAGCGCAGCAACCGACGTCGTATTGAGCGCGCACTTGAAGTGTGTATTGGCAGTGGCAAACCGTTCAGCGCAACTGGCCCAGGAACGGGTGCATACCCCGACAACGGAGTAGTGCAAATTGGTTTGTTGTGGCCGCGTGAAATGTTGGTGGCTCGTGTTGAGCAGCGTGTGCACAACATGATGGCCGTAGGGTTCTTAGACGAAGTGCAACAGTTGCGCAAAGACGGCAATATGTCGCACACTGCAAAGCAGGCGCTTGGCTATGCCGAACTGTTGCGTCACCTTGAAGGCAAGTGCACGCTGGAACAAGCTGTTGGCGACATAGTCATTCACACTCGTCAGTTTGCTGTGCGCCAAGAGCGCTGGTTCCGCCGCGACCCACGCATTACATGGGTGAATATTGAGCGTGACCCAGTTTCCGAAATCGGTTCGGTACTGGCAAAGCACTTGAACTAGAAATACATACACATGTCGTCTCTTGCAGTCACCCTCACCAAGCATTCGGGGCTTGGCAACGACTTTTTGGTGTTAGAAGTGCCAGCTGAGCAAGTTTCAGACTGGCCAGCCAATGCGCGCACATTGTGTAATCGCACAACTGGCATTGGCGCTGATGGATTGTTGTTGCTGAGCAAAATCGACGACTCGAACCTCACCATGCGTTTGTACAACAGCGATGGATCACTTGCCGAAATGAGTGGCAACGGCATTCGTTGCTTAGCGCAAGCCGCATACATGTTGTACGGACACACAGGAAATGTGGATTACATGGTGGCAACCGATGCAGGCCCACGCCGCGTAGAAGTGCAGCCGCTAGATGCCACCACCATCAATGCATCTGTTGACATGGGTCTGATAACCCCGACAGGCCAGTTGCACACATTTCTGTTGGCAACCCGCACTCGGTTGTAGGTGTTGAAGATGTGCATGTGGTTCCGCTGAAGGAACTTGGCGAGAAGGTTCCGCACGTGAACTTAGAAATCATCGAGCCCGGCCCAGAGAGCAACGCCATCACCATGCGCGTGCATGATGTGGCACGGGTGCATGTGCAAGCGCATGGGCTGCAGTGCAGTGGGGCTTAGTGCCTGCAAAGTCGAGTGAAGTGATTGTGCACATGGATGGTGGGGATGTGCGCGTAAAAGTGAATGCGCCACAAACTGGTCACGTCACACTTATTGGTCCGGCCGAACATGTGAGTACACACAAGGCAGAGATTGTTCTGTGAGTAACCCGTACCAGCAAGCGCTGGGTTCAACACTCATCGACCGCACCGTGCGCGAGCGCATTGTGCTCGTTGGTGTGATCTTTGATGGACATGATGAATTAGAAGTTGATGAAAGCCTTGATGAACTTTCGCGCCTCATTGATACGGCAGGTGCAGATGAAGTTGGTCGCTTAACGCAACGCCGCGATTCACCAGACTCCGCCTATTACATCGGTAAAGGCAAAGCGTACGAACTTAAAGAACTGTGTCTCATGGTGGACGCGGACACCGTGGTGTTCGACAACGAATTGGCCCCAGCACAGCAGTACAACTTGGAAAAGTTATTGGGCCGAACTGCAATCGATCGCACCGCAGTCATTTTGGACATCTTCGCGCAGAACGCGCACACGCTAGAAGGTAAAGCACAAGTAGAACTTGCGTTGTTGCGATACAAATTGCCGCGACTGCGTAGAGGAATTTCAGAAGCCATGTCGCAGCAGGGTGCTGGTATTGGTTCTCGAGGTCCTGGTGAAACGAAACTTGAAGTTGATCGTCGGCGTATTCAAGACAAAATCGCCAAACTCACTCGCGAC
>JBEGJW010000121.1:0-6294 GCA_041184445.1 Actinomycetota bacterium
GCACCGATTTGGCTGCAGAGAAGCTGTCACGAGTGCTGTTGACCGACCCAGGTATGGGCGTTATTCGCCATGCCGATGCTGGCTATCAGCGCGCAATTGATGTCGCTGACGAGCGCGGTGTGCGCTTACCAATGCGAGAGAGCTAAACCAATTTCATGACCACCTATTTCGCACAGTGGGCGTGGCGTGGTGCCGAGCATGCTGTTGCCAACGTGCGCATCACGGTGTCAAACGGTGTCATCAGCGCCGTTGAAGACAACGCTTCAAAGCAAGACGGCGATGTTGTTGTGTCTGGCGTAGTGATGCCAGGTCTGGTGAATGCGCATAGTCACGCGTTTCATCGCGCACTTCGTGGTCGCACACATGGTGGTACTGGTGACTTCTGGTCGTGGCGCACACCGATGTATGAAATTGCGAATCGGTTAACACCAGATTCATATCGCGAACTTGCCACCATGACGTTTGCCGAAATGGCATTGTCTGGAATCACTGGTGTGGGCGAGTTTCATTACATTCACCACAACACAGATGGAACGAAATACAAGAACCCAAATGATGGTGCAGGCTGCACAGCGTGCAGGAATTCGAATCGCGTTACTCGATGTTGCGTACCTGCACGCAGCACTCGACAAGCCAGAACCTCTTGCCGAACAGAAACGCTTTTCCGATGGCAACATTGATGCCTGGCTCGATCGCGTAGATGCCCTTGGTGAAGGCGGTGAGGGTTGGACCGTTGGTATGGCACCGCACAGTGTGCGTGCAGTGCACCCGCGTGAACTTGAAGAAGTGGTTGCTAACCGCCACGGCAAAGTGGTGCACCTACATGTTTCCGAACAACCAGCAGAAAATTCTGCGTGTGTTGCAGCAACAGGCATGACGCCAACGCAGGTGCTCGACAACGTTGGACTACTTGGCCCGCATATGACTGCAGTACACGCAACGCATCTCACCGACACCGACATTGCATTGCTCGGAAGTTCGCGCACTTGCGTGTGCTTGTGTCCAACAACAGAGCGCGACCTTGCCGATGGCGTAGGTCCTGCTGCAGCGCTTCGCGATGCGGGTGCAACGTTGTCGCTTGGCACCGACTCAAATGCGTTCATCGACATGTTTGAAGAATCGCGTGCCATTGAAACCGACGAACGCCTGGTTGCTGGCAAACGCGGACTACACACGCCAAGCTCGTTGCTTGCAGCCGCTACTTCAGTGGGAGCTACTTCGCTTGGCTGGGGTAGTCATGGCATTCAGGTTGGCGCTCCAGCGGATTTCATCGCGCTGTCACTCGATTCGGTTCGCCTTGCCTCATTCGATGGTGCCAATGGGGCAGCACACATTGTGCATTCGGCAGCGCCGAGCGATGTACGCGATGTGTGGGTTGGTGGCAAACAAGTAGTGGCCAATTTCCAGCACGTAGAAATTGGCGATGTTGTTGCCGGGCTTCGCAAGGCAATTGCCGCCGTAGTTACACTGTAAGCACTATGGCTATTCTCCCAATTGCAACTGTTGGTCACCCAGAACTAAAGATTGTCGCGAAGGAAGTAACACGCGAAGAACTTGCATCTGCTGAAGTGCAGCAATTTATTGATGATTTGATTGAAACCATGCGCCATGCCAATGGTGCTGGTCTTGCAGCAACGCAGGTGCTTCGTCACCAGCGCATTTGTGCCGTAGAAGTAGAAAACAACCCGCGCTATCCATATAAGCCGCGCGTGCCACTCACCGTTTTGGTGAACCCTGTTGTCACGTTCCTTGATGATGACAAGTTCGACAACATGGAAGGCTGCTTGTCAGTGCCAGGTATTCGTGGACAGGTTGCACGCAACACTCGCATTCATGTGAAGGCATGGGACCGTCACGGCAACGACATCGATGCCGAAGTTCGCGGCCTTACCGCTTGCACTTACCAGCACGAGTTCGATCACTTGGACGGTTTGTTGTTCCTTGACAAAGTGACCGATCCGGGCACACTGACCACATGGGATTCGTTCAACCAGTTTCACCACGACGCATTCGTTGCGCGTGCAAAAGCGCTGGTTGCTAAACACGGTTCGTAATGTTTGCACTGACCGGCATCGGTCATTTGGTAACGAACGACGAAACAGTTGGCCAAGGAAAACTTGGTGTATTGCACGATGCGGCTTTGGTTTCAGACGACTCAGGGAATGTTTCGTGGGCTGGCAAGCAATCTGAATTAGCAAACCACTTTGACGGCAAGCCAACTGATGTTGGTGGCCGTGCTGTAATTCCAGGTTTTGTAGATAGCCACACACACTTGGTATTTGCTGGTGACCGCGCGCTCGAGTTTGAATCGCGCATGCAGGGCAAGCCCTATGCGGCCGGGGGTATTAAAACCACTATGGCAGCAACCCGTGCAGCATCGGACGATTTGCTTGCCGCAAACGTTGCGCGATTAGCAAGTGAGGCGCTTGCTTCGGGAACCACCACTCTGGAAGTGAAATCGGGTTACGGCCTTTCGGTGCGCGACGAGGCACGTTCACTGGTTGCCGCAAAAACCGCAACATCGGAGACCACATTCTTGGGCGCCCACGTTGTTCCGCCAGACACTAACGCCGACGACTATGTGGCTTTGGTGCAAGGTGAGATGCTGGATGCCTGTAAGGGCAATGCAAAGTGGATTGATGTGTTCTGTGACCGTGGAGCATTTGATGTTGACCAGGCATGATGTTGACCAGGCACGTGCAATTCTGCGAAGCGGCGAGGCTGCAGGCTTGGGTACACGAATTCACGCCAATCAGTTGCAGCAGGGCGGTGGGGTGCAACTTGGGGTGGAGCTAGGTGTTGCGTCGTGTGATCACTGCACACACCTTTCTCAGCAAGACATTGATGCACTTTCTGGCGCAAGCGCAACCACTGTGGCAACACTGCTTCCAACTGCAGAGCTGTGCACTCGCTCGCCATTTCCAGATGCACGCAAACTGATTGACGCCGGCGTAACGATTGCGCTCGCTTCCGATTGCAACCCCGGTTCGTCCTACACATCATCGATGCCACTGGTTGTTTCGCTAGCCGTCATCAATATGGGTATGACATGCGATGAAGCATTGTGGTCGGCAACTGCGGGTGGTGCACAAGCCTTGCGCCGAAGCGATGTGGGAAATCTGCGCATTGGTTCGCGAGCCGACATGGTGGTGCTGGATGCGGCTAGTCATATTCACTTGGCGTACAGGCCGGGTGTGCAGCAGGTGCGGGCGGTTATCCGCGGCGGGAAAACCGTCGTCGGGTCTTTGTAGACGACGGCGAAAGCACTTCACGTATGCGACGACTCCAGTTGATTGACTCTGTCGACACGCCTTGATCTTTGATTTTGCTGCGCTGGCGGTCGAGTTCAATCGCGATGTCTGCCAAATTCTTGGGTAACTGTTGGGCAATGGTGTTACGCAAGTGCGAAGCAAGTGCTGGGCTTTTTCCCTCAGTTGAAACTGCAACGATCACATTTCCGTCGCGATGTGTGGCTGCCAGGTAGAACGAACAACGGTCTGGGTCGTCTGCAGAGTTCACCCACGTGCCACGCGCATTGCCTTCGTCGTAAATGAGTTGATCAACAGCGTGGTTGCCAGTTGCGGTGATGACCAATTGAAAACCTTCAGTGTCGCCGGCTTCGTATGTTCGTTGCACCAACGTGGCGTTAGGCATGGTGGAAAAATCGTCTACCAAGTCGGGGGAGATAACGGTGACATGTGCGCCTTCATCTGCAAGTGCTTTCGCCTTTCGGTAGGCGATGCGACCGCCACCAACGACAAGTGCCTTACGCCCTGTGAGATCCAAAATGATGGGAAGCATTAACTTCCCGAGGCAATGAGCTCGTGCACGGTGTTTGGGTCTCGAAGATCGAGGCCAGCAGTTTCGCCAATGACGATGATGCTTGGCGCTTGAGTATCGGCAAGATGTGCTTCGGCAAGTGTGAGGCGCGAGATGGTTTGGTCTGCACGTGTTCCGTTATGAATAATTGCGACTGGCGTAGATGGAGTCATGTCTGCACTCAATAGGTCGGCAGCGATCTTTGGCAGGTTTGCGGTACCCATAAGTACCACCAGCGTTGCGCCGGTTTTGGCATGTGCAGACCAATCAACGCTTTCGTTTGGGTCTTCGCAATGCCCAGTCACCACGGTGACGGCACGTGCGATGCGCCTGTGGGTTACAGGAATACCGGCAATTGCCGGAACGGAAAACGCTGATGAAATGCCGGGAACAATTTCGAAGGAGACGCCAGCGTTAATGAGTGCTTCGGCTTCTTCGCCACCGCGACCAAACACGAATGGGTCGCCACCTTTTAAACGCACGACATGCTGATGGTTGCGACCGAGTGTGACGAGAAGTTCGTTGATCAGCGCTTGTGTGTGGCTGCCACCAGCGCGTTTGCCAACGTCAATACGTTCTGCATTGGTAGGAATGAGCGACATGATCTCATCGGATACCAATCGGTCGTGCACCACAACTTGTGCAGATGAAATGAGGCGATGAGCTTTAACGGTCAGGAGGTCTGCGCTGCCAGGACCTGCGCCAACAAGAAAGACGGTCATACGGCTGCCTTTGCGTGCAAACCGCATTCGGTCTTCTCTGTGCCTGCCCAACGACCCGAGCGCGCGTCGCCGTCAACTGTTGCTGGTCGTGTGCATGGCCAGCAACCAATAGATGTATAGCCCTGACTGGTAAGCGGATGTTCGTTTAGCCCATGCACTTCTAAGTACTTGTCGTAGTCGCTCTGTGTGAAGTTAGCGAGTGGATTTACTTTGATGACATCGCGCAACATGTCGTGACTCACCAATGGCGTATTTGCACGACTTGCTGAATCATCACGACGCAGGCCGGTTATCCATGCTGACTTGTTTGCAAGAGCATGTTCAAGTGGCGCAACTTTGCGAATAGCGCAGCATGCATCGGTGTCGCGTTGCCATAAGTCGTCCGGAAGAACCGTCTCGGCTGGAGCAATGACTTCAAGGTTGCCTGCAGTTTGTTCGGCAAGGCCTTTTGCATACCACAATGTTTGTGCGAATAAATACTGAGTATCAATCAGTGTCACGGTTGAGCCCTTAACGGTTGACCACGTCATGTGTGCAAGCACTGGGTCGCCAAAACTTGACGTGACAACAAGGTCTGCACCAAATGTTCCATGAGCCCAGGCAATGATGTCTTGTGGCGACCACGACTCAAACTGTTTCGTGATGGTGGCAACGTTGCCCGCAGAGAGTGGTAGCTCTTGCATCAGACTGCGCACTCCGAGTCGCCAACCTCTGAAACGAATGGACCGGTTTCGCCGTAGTCCACGAAGAAGTCAGCGTCTTCTTCTGGAGTAGGAAAGTGATCGAGGTCTGAAAGGCCAACTGCAACAGCAGATGCACCGCCAGAGCGGTCCATCCATGCGCGGAAGGTTTCGCCAGCCGAACGCTCTTCAGCGAAGCGACGAACCACGCGGGTAACAGCCTGTGGTGCAGCCTTTGCAGGAACACGTAAAGCCTTTTCGCCAAAGAAGATCTGCTCTTCGCCTACGTAGCCCCCAAGCAACATTTGGTATCCAGGCGCAGCCTGACCGTGTGCGCGACGCTCGGCACCAAAGAACCCGATATCACTGGCGTGGTGCTGGCCACAGCTATTGGTGCAACCAGAAATGTTGATTCGTACGCCACCAACTTCGGCGAGGCCTTCTTCTTCAAGAGCTTCGCCAATGGCTTTAGCCAAACCGCGTGACTGAGTGACTGCAATGTTGCACGTATCGGCGCCTGGGCAAGCAACAACGTCGCGAGCAAGTTCTGCACCAGGGCGAGCCATGCCAATGACGTCAAGAGCCTTGTACAAAATTTCAAGTTGGTCTTCCGTAAGTGCACGGAATACCACGTTTTGACGGTTGGTCAAACGCACATCGGCATTCAATTCGCGTTGAATTTTTGCCAATGCCCTGAACTGATCTGCGGTGATGTCGCCGAGTGCAGCGTAAGCAATTGCCGAAACTGAACCATTTGCAGTTCCCCGAATCACGCTGGTTTGCACCCAACGCTTAAACGGATCATTTGATTTCAAATCAACGCGCACACCTTGACCCACTTGAGTAATTTCGCCACTCGTTGCAGCACCCGCTGCTTTGTCGCCAGCTGTTACTACTTCTGGTGGAATTCCGCCTGGCCAGGTAGATGATGCGGGAAGTGTGTGACGAACCTTGATTACGCGACGACGTACTTCGTCGATACCAAGTTGATCTACAACCCACTTCAAACGAGCGCGCAGTTTGTTGTCGCGATTACCTGTCTGGTCAAACACGCGAAGTGTTGCTTCAATTGT
>JBEGJW010000122.1:0-3659 GCA_041184445.1 Actinomycetota bacterium
CATCAATCTTGACAAACCGGGAATCGATCTTTGCGAAGCGACGGTCTATGCGAGTGGCAAGAATACGCAAGTCGTTACGCGTTGCGGGTTCGTTTGGCCAATGCTCAAAATCATCGGCGAGGTTTTGCTCAGGTTCGTTTTCCACGGCACTTCCAGATGTAAAAGTTTGCATATGGCACATGTGTGCGAGGAAGGCCGAAGCCGACTGCTGAATTGTTACATACCCCGTGCTTTGTCTGTCAAGTACTAAATAGGTATCCGTTCGGATACGCTCAAAATATGGCGAGAAACCTTATAGAAGAAGCTCGAATCGGGGCTGGGCTTACCCAACAGGAGATGGCCGACAGGGGCGGCACATCGCGAACCACGCTTTCTGCCTATGAACACGGCAGAAAGTCTCCCAACCTGGATACGGCAGAACGTCTGCTGTCAGTTGCCGGGTACGAGCTCACGCTGCAGCATCGAATCAAATTCTCAGAAGTAAAGATGCCACGGGGTAGACCGATTCATGTTCCTAATCGGTTATGGCGATTGAGTCCTGCTGTTGCATTTAGAACGGTTCAACTGCCTCTAAGTGTTAACTGGTCGAGTCCAGGTAAAGAGTTCGATCTCAGTGTTCGTCGGCAACGCGCACGACTATACGAAATTGTTATTCGTGAAGGCATGCCTAAAGACATATTGAAATTCATTGATGGATCATTGCTCATCGATTTATGGCAGGAAATCTTCCTTCCACAAGCAATTCGCACACATTGGGAGGTGACGATTGATGCAGCGTTCTAGTGACAGAGCTTTCCGGGTTTCAGCAGGAGATTGCTCGGCTATTTTTCTCGCTTCAATCATCTCATGGGTTTGTGCTCGCAGGTGGAGGAGCACTCCTCGCCACCGGTCTGTCCAATAGACCAACTCAAGATTTAGATTTCTTTGGTTCACCTGGTCAAGTCAGCGTTTCACGTGCCTTGGGTCAATTTCTTGACGCAATTCAGCAACAGAATTGGGAATACGAGTTGCTCAGTCATGCGAACGACTTCGCCCGAGTGCGCATTATGGGCTCGACTGAACTCATTGTTGACCTTGCCATTGACGTAGCACCAAGGTTTCCTGTAACCCAAACGCTAGTCGGACCTGTTTTTAGCCCATTGGAATTAGCGGGCAGAAAACTGCTTGCACTATTTGACAGAGCCGAGGCTCGCGACTTTGTTGACGTGTATGTACTGTCAAAGAAGTTTGGAAACCAGAAGATATTTGATGCGGCAGCGCAGATTGAAGTTTCTTTAAACAAAGAAATCCTTGCTCGCATGATGATTGCTCTAGAACGGTTCTCAGATGATGAACTACCAATTGATCTCAGTGAAGTTGGAGCGCTCAGAGTGCACTTCGCTGAATGGGCGAAAGAATTGGACGGCGCTTAGCGGGGGAGGATGCTGGAAAGGCCAAGCACCTGCGACAACTCAGTAAGCGCCTGCGTACTGTTCGCCACCTTGATGGTCTGCATGCCCATGGCCGCAGCTGGCTTCAAGTTAATTCCCAAGTCATCTAAGAACACACACTCATCTGGTTGCACGTTCACGGTTTCGCATGCAATTTCATAAAACCGTGTTTCAGGTTTACGCACGCCAACTTTGCTGCTTTCAATCACTGCACTAAATCGCGCAAGCACTGCGCGCAGTTCGTCCTGACGCAAGCGGTCAGCTGCATCAACTGCAACCGGCTGATCCGACAACACGTTGTTGGTCAAACATGCCAACACATAACCGGCTTCGTTAATGCGGTCTAATGCGTGCACCATGTCGGGGCGAATTTCGCCGTGCAACAAACTCAACACGTCGGCGCCTGGCACGCGATGCCCTAATGCTTCACTTTCGCGCGCAAACACATCATCAAATTCAGCAGGCGAAATATCGCTGCGTTCCAATTTGGCCCACGCGTTGTCGTCGGGGTTCACCGAATTCACCGAGCGAATGAAGTTGGCAGGTAACCCTTGGGCGGCTTCATAATGATTGAAAGCCTCAAATGGGCTCGACAAAATGACCCCACCAAAATCGAAAAATACTGCCCTAAGCACGCATTGAGCGTACGGGGTTGGGCATCACCTAGCGGGGGTCCCCATGCTGGTTGACTTACCCCGTGGCAAAAACTGGGCCAAAGCATGTGGTGGTGGATGGGTCGAATGTGGCGACCGAAGGCCGAACCGCGCCCAGCCTGAAGCAGTTAAACGAAGCCGTGCTGTCGTTTATGAACGAATTTCCGAACACCAAAATAACGGTGGTGGTGGACGCCACGTTTGGTCATCGCATCGACAAGCGCGAAGTATCCGAATTCAATAGCGCCATTAACAACAACGAACTCGTTGCGCCGCCTGCCGGGGCAGTGGGTCGCGGCGACGGATTCGTGCTTACCATCGCCGAAAAAATTGGCGCAAGCATTTTGTCGAACGACAGCTATCAAGAATTTCATGAGCAGTACCCATGGTTGTTTAACGCCGGTCGCTTGATTGGCGGCAAGCCAGTGCCAAACGTTGGCTGGGTGTTTATCGAACGCTTGCCTGTGCGACCATCGGCAACGAAGTCGGTGAAGAAAGCAAGTCGCGAAGCGAACAGGCCAATGCCAGTTCCAAAAGCTCCGCCACCTGCTGCAAAACCTCCTGCACCTAAGCTGCAAGCACCTGCAGCGAAGCCGCAAGCTGCAAAAACTGTTGCGCCAAAACTTTCTGCAAAACCAAAAGCAGCGACCATCAACGAGCTCACGCCGTTTCTTGAATTTGTCGAGAAGTATCCGGTGGGTAGCAAAGTAAAAGGTGTTGTCGATCAATACTCCGCACATGGTGTGTACGTAAAAATTGGCGACGTTCGCGGTTACTTGCCGCTTCGCCTTATGGCCACACCTGCACCGCGCAGTGCGCGAGAGCACGTGAAAATTGGTCAGCAGGTAAACCTGTCGGTCGACAGTTTTGTGGCATCACGCAGAAGCATCGACGTGGCCATTGTGGGCACAGTTACACCAATGAAGAAGGCCCCGGCTCCTGCCGCAACGCCTACGAAAGCCAAGAAGAAAAAGAAGCGCCCACAGCAACAACCTGTGCGTCAAAGCGCGCCAACTCGTAAGGCAGCGGCCAAGAAGAAGTAGTTTGTTCACGTGCTTATCGCTACGTGGAACGTGAATTCATTAAAGGCCCGCTTGCCAAGAGTGCAAGGTTGGATAGAAGAAAACCAGCCCGATGTGCTGTGTATTCAAGAAACCAAAATGACCGAGGCTGCGTTTCCCGCACTCACATTTCAAGAAATGGGATACGAAACTGCGCACCTTGGTCAGGGCCAATGGAACGGCGTAGCAATTTTGTCGAAGGTGGGATTAACCGATGTGGTTGCCAACTTTGCAACAGGCGAGCCCGATGCCGAAGCGCGCATTATTAGCGCAACATGCAACGGAGTAAAAGTTGTGTGCGTGTATGTGCCTAACGGTCGCGAACTTGAACACGATCACTACCAATACAAACTGCGTTGGATGAAGCAGTTGCGCGACCATGTAGACACCATTGCCAAACCAACCGAAGACGTTGTGGTTACCGGCGATTTCAACATTGCTCCAACCGATATCGACGTATGGGATCCGGCTGCATTCATTGGCGCAACCCACACCAGCGAACCCGAGCGCAAGGT
>JBEGJW010000123.1:0-3632 GCA_041184445.1 Actinomycetota bacterium
GGGTGGGTAAAACCAGGCAGAACTACGGGTTCGTGAGGCACGGTGTACACGCCAACGGGCAAATCAATTGCTTGGTCAAGTGGAATGAGCGTGCCAAGTCCAGCGGCAGCGTCGCACAAGCGGGCTGCCATGTTTGGTGCAGAGCCGATGTAGTCCTGGCCTTCGAACAACATGGTGTCGCCGGTGGCAATACCAATGCGCAAAGACAGCGGTGCACACGCAACTGCTGCGTTCCGCTGCAACATCATGGCAAACGTGATTCCGTCCTCGGCCTCTACAGCAACAGCCATCAGTCCGTCACCCAAATACTTGTCAATTCGCACGCCTTGGTGCGATCCAACTGCGCGAGCCACGCCACGAAAGTTGGCGAGCAATTGCGCGGCGGCGCCATCACCGAAATTTTCGGTGTAGTCCGTAAATCCAGAAAGGTCTACGAAGATGAACGTCCGTCTGAACCGCATATCTGACCTCAGCCTAGGGGTATGGTTCGCATATGGCATCTCGGTTTACCTATTCGCGATGGGACGGTACTCAGCGCGGGTTTGAGATCGATGCGGATTCGCTCCTCGATGAACTTGCGGACGACTTGACCTATCACGGCGACATCAACACCGCAATGCGCAAGATGATGCAAAACGGAATGCGTGATGCCAATGGCAACCAGATGCCAGGTTTACGCGAATTGATGAAGCGGCTTCGTGAACAGCGTGAGCAAATTCAGCAACGCGGCGACCTTGGCGGTGTGTATTCCGAAATTGCCGATGAATTGAATGACATTGTGGACGAAGAGCGACAGGTTGCAGGTAACAACTTCACGCTCGACATGTTGCCCGACGATTTAGCAGGCAAGATTCGGGAATTGCAGCACTACGACTTCGAATCTCCTTCTGCGCAACAGCGTTTTGAATCGCTCATGGACAAATTGCGAGAGCAGTTAATGCAGCAACAATTGGACCAAATGTCGAGTGCGGTGCAGAACATGTCGCCCGAACAAATGGCGCGAACGAAAGACATGATGGCTGCATTAAACGAAATGCTGGAACGTCGCAAAAATGGCGAAGACCCGCAGTTCGAACAGTTCATGGAAAAGTTCGGTGATTTCTTTCCTGAGAATCCGCAATCGCTTGACGAATTGCTTGAGCACATGGCACAACGCATGGCAATGGCTCAAGCCATGTTGAATTCAATGACGCCAGAGCAACGAGCGCAGTTGCAACAGCTTTCCGAGCAATTGTTAGAGGACATGGACTTGCGTTGGCAAATGGATCAGTTGTCGCAAAATTTACAAGGCATGTTTCCTCAAGCCGGGTGGAACAACGAGTACGACTTTTCGGGTCAAGAGCCGATGGGTTTCCAGCAAGCCATGCAATCGATGCAGGATTTATCCGATCTCGAACAGCTTGAAAACCTCATGAAAAACGCCAGCAATCCAGCCTCTTTGGCAGAGGCGGACATGGACAAGGTGCGCGACCTCTTAGGTGACGATGCCGCGAAATCGCTTGACCAGCTATCGAAATTGTCGAAGATGATGCAGGACGCCGGACTCATCGACCAGCGCGAAGGTCGTATGCAACTCACGCCGAGGGCTATCCGCAAACTTGGTGCCAACGCACTGCGCGAACTGTTTGGCAAGCTGCGCAAAGACATGGTTGGCCAACACAAAATAGATGCAACAGGCATCGGTCACGAACGCGCAAACGACACGAAGCCATACGAATTTGGAGATCCGTTTCGACTCGACCTTCATGGAACGTTGCGCAACGCATTGCGACGAAATGGTTCCGGGTTGCCGATCGGTTTATCACCAGAAGATTTTGAAATTGAACGCACCGAACATTCCACTCGTTCGTCAACGGTGTTGTTGTTAGACCTGTCGCTCAGCATGCCAATGCGTGACAATTTCCTGCCTGCCAAGAAGGTGGCAATGGCCCTGCACCACCTCATTTCGTCCCAATTTCCAAGGGATTATTTAGGCGTTGTGGGCTTTGGTGAAATTGCTCGTGAACTGAAACCCGAGAGCATTCCTGAAGTTTCGTGGGACTTTGCATACGGCACGAACATGCACCATGCGTTCACTCTTGCGCGAAAAATGTTGTCGCGACAAACAGGCACCAAACAAATCATCATGATTACCGATGGAGAGCCCACAGCTCATGTCATGCCAAGTGGCGAAATCTTCTTTAATTATCCTCCTGTTCATGAAACCGTGGAGGCAACACTTCGAGAAGTGACACGCTGCACGAAGGAACAAATTCGCATTAATACCTTCATGCTTGATGCCGATAATGGTCTGCGCAGGTTCATTGAACAGCTCACAAAGATCAATAAAGGCAAGGCTTTTTTCACTACTCCAGACAATTTGGGCGACTATGTACTCGTCGATTTCTTGGATCACAAACGAACCATGGCGGGTCGTCGCTAGGGAGTGCTGAAGTCGCAAAACCCTGTGTATTTGCATTTTCCCCATATCTTTGCCACAATGACACCGTTGTAATTACCTCGGTGTAGGCGCGTCATCGCGACTGTTCGAGGAACTAGGGAGGAAAAATTCGTGGAAGAAGATCACATCATTTTGAGCGCAGACCGTGCGTGGCAAGACCAAGCAAACTGCCTCGGTGTAGATCCAGACCTCTTCTTCCCAGAGCGTGGTGCTTCAACTCGTGAAGCAAAAGAAGTGTGCCGCGGTTGTGTGGTTCGTGGCGAATGCCTCGAATACGCATTGGCTAACGGCGAAAAGTTTGGTATCTGGGGCGGACTCTCCGAGCGTGAACGTCGTCGTTTGCGTCGCCAACGCGCACAAGCAACGCGCAACACGGCAACAGCGTAACTTTTCGCGCTTGTTCGTTTTAACTGTTCAACGTTCTGTTGCGTTGAGCAAGTTTCCACTCAATCGTTTTCTCATTCGATAGATCGAGTTCTGCCCACCTAGCTCGCGGAATTTCTGCAAGTACTCGTGCAGGAACCAAGCCAACAAGCTCTGCGCGATCAATTGGTGCGAGTGCAGCAACAGCGTCGTAAACCGCCATTGGACCAGTGATTTCAGGGGCAATCAGGTTCATGCTCACCTGTGCACTTGGGCCAACTTGTAATCCAAGTGTGCGCACCGAATCACTTCGTAATTGTTTGCAAATATCCTTCGCAATTTGCAGCGTTGAGTCTTTCAACCAAATGTTGTACGCCACCAAAATTGGTCGAGCGCCAACGCACATTGCTCCTGCCGTTGGGTGCGGATTTGCCGGGCCGTAATCAGGAAGCAAATCGATAAATGCGTGTTTGCGAATGTAGGGAAGTGTGCGCTCTGGTCCGTACAAAAAGCACGGCACTCCAAGTTCCTCTGAAGCGAATTTTGCAAATTCATTTCGTGCTGCAATGGCGTCATCGAACGTGCTTGGTTCGAGTGCAACGAATGGAACCACGTCAACAATGCCAACTCGCGGATGAACACCATCATGTTTTGAAATGTCGAATATTTTGAGTGCTTCTCGTGCAAGCACCCGGGCGGATTCGGTGCCAGCAAGTGTGAACACGCTGCGATTGTGATCTGCATCGCTATGCAGATCGAGGAGGTCCGATCCAAGAGTGGTGGACAGGGCCTGGAGTAGGGAGGGGTTAGCACCCTCGCTGATGTTGAT
>JBEGJW010000124.1:0-3595 GCA_041184445.1 Actinomycetota bacterium
GATGACCACGTCTTTATGGAACTTTTGGCGATAGTCGAAAGCCAATCGCGCAACGCGCACGCATGCTTCTGGGTCGTCGCCGTTCACGTGGAAAATTGGTGCCTGCACAGTTTTTGCAACATCGCTTGAATACTGCGACGAACGCGCGTATTCAGGTGCGGTGGTGAATCCAATTTGGTTATTAATGATGAGGTGAATGGTTCCACCAACGCGGTAACCGCTGGTGTCGCTCATTGCCAAGCACTCTGCAACAACACCCTGGCCTGCAAACGCAGCGTCGCCGTGAATAAGCAGTGGCAACACGCTGTATGAAAGCGGCGGATCAATTTCGTCCTGCATCGCGCGCACTGTTCCGAGACCAATTGGGTCAACGGTTTCCAGGTGACTTGGGTTTGCCGACAACTCAATTGGCAACTGCGCACCATTTGGCGAAACGAAAGTTCCGACTGAACCAAGGTGATACTTCACATCGCCCGAGCCCTGTACCGACGATGGGTCGATATAGCCCTCAAACTCTTGGAAGATTTGGTCGTAGCTCTTACCCATGACATTGCCAAGCACGTTCAAACGACCGCGGTGAGCCATGCCGAGTACCGAACCGTGCATTCCCGAATCGGCTGCGCTGGTGAGGATGGTGTCCAGAATTGGAATTGCCGACTCTGCCCCATCGAGGCCGAAACGCTTGGTTCCTACGTATTTTGTGGCCAAGAAACGCTCGAATGCTTCTGCAGCATTCAAACGCTCGAGTACGCGGCGCTTGTCGACTGTGAAATTGAAAACTCCATGTCCTTCAACGCGCTCTTGAATCCAGCGCTGTTCGTCGGTGGAGTGAATGTGCATGTACTCGATGCCGATGGTGCGGCAATACGCATCGCGCAACACACCAAGCAAATCACCAAGTGTCGACTTACGAACTCCGCCTACGCCACCAGTGAGGAACTGACGATCCAAGTCCCAAATAGTGAGGCCATACGTTGCCGGATCGAGTTCGATTGGCATTTGAGGTTCTTTCCAGCGAAGTGGATCGAGATCGGCAATGAGGTGACCGCGCACGCGGTGCACTCGAATGAGCGTTGCCACTTGCATTTGCTTGTGCAACATTTCGTCTTCGGAATCGAGCAAATTACTGTCTTGGTTCCACTGCACTGCTTCGTACGGAACGCCAAGGCTGCGGAACACGTCGTGATAAAAGTTGTGTTGACCAAGAAGCAATTCGTGCACATGCTTCAAGAACATGCCGCTTTCGGCACCTTGAATAATGCGGTGGTCGTACGTGCTGGTGATGGTGACCACCTTCGATACACCAAGGCGCGTTAACGAACGTTCGTCGCTGCCCTGAAACTCTGCGGGGTAATCGATGCTGCCAACACCAACAATGACACCTTGACCTGGCATCAATCGCGGAACCGATTGCACGGTGCCGATAGTGCCCGGGTTGGTGAGGCTGACGTTTGCGCCTTGGAAGTCTTCAACCGTTAATTTGTTCGCGCGCACCTTGCGAATAATTTCGTCGTACGCAAGCAAGAAACCTGCGAAGTCAAGAGCATCGGCATTGCGCAATACAGGAACAACAAGAGTGCGCTGACCCTTGCCCTTATCGACGTCGACTGCAAGGCCAATATTCACGTTGTTGTGCTTTTGAATTTGCGGCTTACCGTCTGCATCGGTGAGGTAACCGTTCTTCATGTTTGGAACAGCGTCGGCAATTGCTCGCACAATGGCGTAACCAATGATGTGCGTAAAACTAATTTTCGGCTGACCCGTACGCGAGCGGTAGTTGTTCATGACCTTGCGGTTCACTTCCAACAATTTCGCTGGCACATTGCGGAAACTTGTTGCGGTTGGAACCGTGAGGCTCTTTTCCATGTTTGTTGCAATTGCTGCCGATACTCCACGCAATGGTTCTGGTTCGCCATCGGGAATGATTTCCGACGTTGCAACTTTTGGCGCAGGAGGCTCTACGCCTGGCGAAGTAACTAGTGGCTTTGGCTTTGCGCCTTCTTCACGCAGCTCTGGTGGAAGTGCAGGGCGAATGATTTCAGCAGTGCTGTCTACCTTTGGCGCCCCAGCTGGCTTGAAGTCGCTAAAGAACTCTTTCCAGGTATCGCCGACCGAGTTTGGGTCTTCGCGAAAACGCTCGTACATCTCTTCGACGAGCCACGAATTGGCCCCGAATTCTTCGGGCTTTGAGCGATCAAGCATCGCTTACATCGTACTCTGTGTCTTTCGACCACGACCATCGGGGCATACCAAAAGCCTCATAACATAAGGGCATGAATCGCTTCACCAAAATTTCACTTACCGCTGTTGCCGCCGCTATCGCGCTTTCTGCTTGCAGTAGCTCGACCGCCACACCAGAGACCCTTCCGGCCACTGTTGGCCTAGAGGTTCACGCTGTTTCAGGATTGAAGTTTGACAAGGCCGCATACGAAGCAACCGCAGGCGACATTGAAGTGGGCTATGTGAACATGGATTCAATTCGCCACACATTGGTAGTTGTGCAAGATGGCACAAAAGTTGCGAACTTTGAATTGAAAGTAAACGCCAAAGGCAGCACCGACGTTGGAACCGTTTCACTTACCGCCGGCAACTACGTGCTGATGTGCACGGTGCCTGGCCACCAAAGCATGAAAGCCGATCTCACCGTTAAGTGAGACCGGCTTTCGAAAGAAAGTTGATTGCAGGCTGAATTAGCCGAGCAATACCTCTGAAGAGATCCAGAGGATCAACCACAGAATACCGCTGGTGATGAGTGCGTTCTTATGGCTCTCATACATCCACAACATTTTGTTGCCAGCCTTGATGCCACCGAAGATTCCGACTGCATTCAATTCGAGCAAGGCAATGAGTGCAATGGCAATTCCAAAGAATGTCCATGCATTGCTTGCTGTTGCAGCACCGAATGCTGCGTTGTAGAAGTGAGCAGAACCCACCATGAAGAACAACATGCTTACCGAGAAGATCATGTTCTGGCGTGAAGCGAGCAATGCCTTGCGGCCAGCTGTTGGTGCATCGGCATTTGCTTCGCCGCCACCCAACACGTTTGCTGCGTTAGCAAGAACAACCTTCTGGTTCTTCCAGATGATCATCCACACGTTTGCTGCCATCAAGATTCCGAGAACCATGCCAACTGAAATTGCTACGTCGTGGCCGATTCCTGAAGCTGAAGCATCAGTCATGAAGTCCTTGTAATAGTTTTCGATTGCGCCGGTAATAAGAATTCCGGTTGCAAGAGTTGCGATAGATGCCCAGCGGAACCACCACAAGGCACGACGTGCGACCTTGTCGATGGTGATGTTGCGAGCTTTGCCTTCATCGCCATACGCAGCGAGACCTGGCACCTGCACCAAGTTGAAGTAGTAGAGCAAGCCAATCCAGGCAATACCTACAAGAATGTGCAACCAGCGAAGCCCGAAGGTTCCGAGGTAAGCGCGGCTGAGAAGTTCCATGAATGTGATCCCCTTTTGGTATCGGTACAGCGTTGAATAGATATTCCCCGCTTGGGTTCAAAACTAGCACTGCCCTTCTGTGGGCTGTGGCTACTAGTTTGTAGGCGTCATGGCTGCAGAATTCATATATACGTGTTACAAACTTG
>JBEGJW010000125.1:0-3574 GCA_041184445.1 Actinomycetota bacterium
CCACACGTCTTCGAATTTTTGAAAACCAGGAATTGATTTTGCCGCCATGGTGCGAATTGGACCCGCAGCAACGAGGTTGCAGCGAATCTGTTTGCTACCAAGTTCTTTTGCGAGGTAGCGGTTTGTCGATTCAAGTGCAGCTTTCGCAACGCCCATCCAGTTGTACGCAGGCCAAGCAACGGTGTTATCGAAATCAAGGCCAACAATGTTTCCACCATGAGTCATGAGGGGAACGAAAGCATCGGCCAGCGTTTTTAGTGAGTACGCAGAAATTTGCATCGCGACAGAAACGTCCGACCACTGCGCGGCCATGAAGTCGTCGCCGAGGCATACGGCCGGCGCAAAACCAATTGCATGGAGGACTCCATCTACGCGACCAAATTGTGACTGCGCGGCTGCGCGGGCAGAAACGATGTGATCATCGACGGTGACATCGAATTCCACCACTTTGATGTCGGTACTGAGTTTGCGTGCGGTTCGTTCCGTAATGGACAGGCCACGACCTGCTCCCGTGAGCATGACTTGCGCGCCTTGCTCAAGTGCAAGCTTTGCAACCCCGTAGGCGAGTGAGGCGTCGGTCAGCACGCCGGTGACGACAATGTTTTTCCCATCCAAAATTCCCATGCCTATGACCGTAGTTCCCGAGTGTGGTTTGTGTAAGGCTTCACGTATGCGGATTGGAATCATTGGCGGCACGGGGCCAGCAGGAAGCGGGTTAGCCCTGCGAATGAGTGTTGCTGGTCATCAGGTGCTCATTGGATCACGGTCAAAAGAGCGCTCGGAAGAAACAGTTGCCGAACTGACTGCGCAATGGCCTGACCATAAGTTGAAGTTTGACTCCGGCACGAATGCAGACGCTTCCAATTGCGAATTGATCGTTGTCGCAACACCTTGGGATTCAACTGCAACCATTGTTGGTGAGCACGCCGAAGCATTGCGCGGCAAAATTGTGGTCACCATGGCGAACGCGCTCGTGCGAGTGGGCAAAGAGTTTCAGCCTTTGGTTCCACCTCGAGGAAGCATTGCTGCACACGTACAAGCAGAAATTCCAAACAGTCGTGTTGTGGCAGCGATGCAGCATTTACCTGCCAAGGAACTTGGCAACTTGAATCATCATGTCGATTCCGATGTGTTGATTTGTTCGGACTTTCCAGAAGCGATTGAAGTAGTGAGCAATCTGGTTGCACAAATTCCTGGTTGCAGGCCACTGAGCACTGGGCGCTTGTCGAACGCACTTGCACTCGAGGCTTTCACTGCAGTGCTATTGCAGTTGAATGTGCGCTACAAAACACGAGTTGCTCCGCGACTCACGGGAATTCCTGACGTTGACCCAGTCAGTGGTCGCAATATGAAGTTGGACTAATTGCCTTGACGATGAAATTGTTTGATACCGCTCAGCAAGAGATTGTTGAATTTGCGCCGAACCCAACAGTGTTGATGTACACGTGCGGAATTACTCCGTACGACGCAACGCACTTAGGTCATGCATTCACCTTTATTTCGTACGACGTGTTGCAACGTCGACTCATTGATATGGGGCACCAGGTGAAGTGCGTGCGCAACGTAACCGACGTAGACGACCCATTGTTTGCCAAAGCTCGCGAACTTGGAGTTCATTATCTCGATCTCGCAGCAGGAGAAGAAGCGCGTTTCGAATCGGACATGACAGCATTGAACGCATTGCCTGTGCACAGCACTCCGCGCGCATCGTCGGCTATTCCCGACATTCGCGGATTTATTGGCATGGTGATTGATCGTGGGTTTGCCTACGAATCTGGTGGTTCGGTGTATTTCGACGTGGAGAAGTTTCCGCAGTTTGGCAGCGTGTCGCATTACAGCCGCGAAACGATGATTGCGCTTGCTCGTGAACGCGGCGGCAATGTTGATGACCCGCATAAACGAAATCCACTCGACTTCGTGTTGTGGCATCCATCAGCATCTGACGAACCATCGTGGGACACCATGTGGGGAGCGGGGCGACCTGGTTGGCACATTGAATGCTCCGCACTTGCACTTCGCGAACTTGGAACCACCATCGATCTGCACGGTGGTGGAAGCGATCTCATTTTCCCGCATCACGAATGCGAGCGAGCCCAATCCGAAGCTGCAACTGGCCAACAATTCGTGAAGCACTGGATGCACGTAGCGATGGTGTCGATGGACGGCCACAAGATGTCAAAGAGCCGCGGCAATTTGGTGTTCGTCGATAAGTTGCGTACCCAACATGACCCGATGGCGATTAGGTTGGGCCTTATCGAACATCACTACCGCACTGAGTGGGAATGGGATGACCAACTCATGGCGCGCAACGAATCGCGACTTGCGCAATGGAAGTCAGTAGCACAGGTTGGAAACTCGCAAGGAGATTCCGGGTTGCATGCAGAAGTGCGCTCTGCACTCGACAACGATCTCGATACGCCAACGGCAGTGTCGCTTATTGACGCCGCTGCAAAAAATGGAGTAGCGGTAGGAGATAGTGCGCGCCTACTAGGGGTCGTTATCTGATGCCGACGCGGGTCGACGACTTGTACTCGGGAGCAACCGAGCTGCAGTCGCGAGTTCGGCCCGTTGTGCGAGTTGTTGCCAATCGATTGTGGCGTTTTGACCTTCGTGGGTTTGAGCAGCTTCCCGAAACCGGACCAGCAATTTTGTGTGCCAATCACGTCAGTTTTTTGGATTCTGCATTTCTCATTATCCAAGCGCCGCGCAACATTTCATTTGTAGGCAAAAGCGAGTATTTAGATTCGTGGAAGACCCGCCGATTGTTTCCTGCACTCGGAATGATTCCAATCGATCGTGAAGGCGGAGAGAAAGCACAGGTTGCGCTCGATGCTGCAGAAAACGTGTTGCAACGCGGAGAGTTGTTCGGCATTTTTCCAGAAGGAACGCGAAGCCGAGACGGAATGTTGTACAAGGGGAAAACTGGCGCAGCACGTTTAGCCCTCAAGATTGACTGCCCAATTTTTCCCGTAGGAATTGTTGGCACGCGAGAGATTCAACCGCCGGATGCAAAGCTGCCTCGCATTGGTGGTCGCGTCAGCATCACCATCGGTAAGCCAATTTCGCCAGCGCGGTACACGCAGCGCAGCGATGATCACTTGGTCCTGCGAGAAATGACCGACGAAGTGATGTTTGAAATTCAGTCCATGACTGGGCAGCAATATCGAAACGTTTATGCCGGCAAACGGCAAGACGAGCAGACATCGATGGGCGAAGTGCAGAAAGTGCCAGTCGCCACGGCTAAATAGAGCAGTCCGCCTAAGGCTTGCGAACCTAGACTGATGGCGCGATGAATGCAGCAACTCTTGATGTCACCTTGCCCGATGGTTCCGTACGAACATTGCCAGCTGGCTCTACCGGCCTTGATTTAGCTCAGTCCATCGGGTCGCGCTTGGCCAAAGCAGCACTAGCTGCAGTGGTTGACGGCAATGAGGTCGATATTTCGGTGCCATTGCGCAATGGAGCACAGGTTGCAATCATCACTGCAGATTCAGATGCAGGCAGGCACGTTCTTCGTCACTCAACAGCCCACGTACTTGCTCAAGCTGTACTGCAGCATTTTCCTGGCGCCAAG
>JBEGJW010000126.1:0-6559 GCA_041184445.1 Actinomycetota bacterium
GTTGACGCGCCGACGATTGAACGCATGCGGGCATCAGGTGCCATCATGCTCGGTCGCACCAATATGCCCGACTTGGGTTTGCGTGTTCATACCGACAGCACTTTGTACGGCCGTACGAAGAACCCATGGAAGTCGGACCGCACTGCAGGCGGGTCTAGCGGTGGCGAAGGTGCGGCGCTTGCCAGCGGTATGTCTCCACTTGGTCTTGGTAATGACATTGGCGGATCACTGCGTAACCCTGCGCATTGCAACGGCATTGCTTCCATCATGCCAACCAAAGGTGTTGTGCCTGACGCACAAATGTTTCCGATTGAGGACTTCGGTCTCAGCTCGCAACTCATGCTGGGGCAAGGTGTGATGGCACGCCGCATTGCAGACGTGCGTGCAGGCTTGCGAGTAGTTGCAGGAGCACATGCACGCGACCCAATCAGTGTTCCAGTTGTCCTCGATGAGTTTCCTGCTGCAAAGAAAACTCGTGTTGCAGTAATGACAAACCCGCCAGGTGGAACTACACACCCTGGTATTGAAGCTGCAGTTCGCAAAGCAGCCGATGCATTATCAAACGCTGGTCATGAGGTTATAGAAACCACTCCACCAGATTTCGAACTTGCATGTTTGTTGTGGTCAATTCAAATGAATGGTGAACTCACCTTGCAGCTTGACTTGTTGAACATGGTGATGGGCGAGGGAGGTCGAAAATTTCTTGAACTGACTCGTGAAGGAATGTCTGAAGTTGACTTTGCTGGTTGGGTAAATGCTCAGGTGCAACGCAACGGTGTTGCGCGCCGTTGGTCATTGTGGTTTCAGGAAAACCCAGTGCTTATTTGTCCAACATGGACAGAGCCGCCATTTGTATATGACAACGACATCAAAGATGTTGAAAACGCAATGGGAACATTGCAACAGTTACGCGCTGTGTTGCCAGCAAACTTGCTTGGACTTCCTGCAGTGGTGGTGCCGGGCGGAATGGCCGACTCGCTTCCAGTGGGTGTCCAGGTGATCGGGTCTCGCTTCACCGATCTTCACTGCCTTGCAATCGCCGAGCAGATCGAATCGGCGTGTGGTTTAAGCACGCCGATCGATCCGATCGACTGAATTATTAATTAGTTCGTCAGATTACGACGACGTTTTGTGCTTCCTCACCCTTGCGACCAGGTGCAACGTCGAATTCAACGGCTTGACCTTCGAACAAAGACTTGTAGCCTTCGCCCTTGATGTTCGAGAAGTGAACGAAAACATCGTCCCCTCCATCGCGTGAAATAAAGCCGTAGCCCTTCTCTGCATTAAAGAATTTGACGGTACCGCGCATAACTTTTCTCTTTTCGTGAAATGAGGAAGAGCCCTTGTGGCAAATCCGACTTCTAGGTTATGACAAGTCGCGCCTAAACACACTTCATACCGTCAACTATTTGCCGGCGAGCGCTGCCACCACCGGTGCAAATGCCTCTACGTCTTCTCCACCAACGATTACGTAGGAAAAGCCCCAGCGTTCACGGCGGGCAAGCAGATCTTCGATCAGTTTGCTTGGTGGTCCCATTAACGCGAACGGGGTATTGGCAACCATGGACTCCTCAACGCCCATTCCCTTTGCCAGCCTGCTAATTGCGCCTTCTGCATCGTCGGTGACATTCACCAAGAAGGCACGAATGTTCATTTCAATGTCGTTAATGCGGTCTCCCGAAGCTTCGCGCACGATGTCCACCTTTGCGTCTACGGCCTCTGCGGTCATGGTGGAAATGGCTTCTGGTCCAACGGCGCCTGCGCTCATGGTGGCGTTAATGCCCACTATGTCGGCGACCTTTGCTGCATACGTGAGTACACGCTTGCCGCCACCACCAATCAGAATTGGCGGGCACGAACCTTGCACTGGCTTCGGCATGCCGTTGTAATTGGTGATGGTGTAGTGCTTGCCTGCATAGGAGAACGGACCTTCTGCAAAACAGCCCTTCATGATGTCAATGCCTTCAATCATTTTGTCGATACGTGTGCCAGCAGACTCGTATGGAATGCCCGATTGTTCGTAGTCGGTAATCATCCAGCCAGCGCCAATGCCTAAGTCGAGGCGTCCATTGCTCAACACATCGAGCGTGGCCATTTCTTTTGCGAACACCACTGGGTGCTTGTAGTCGTTGTCCCACACCAATGCACCAACTCGCAATGTTGAAGTTGCCATTGCCGCAGCGGTAAGTGCGGGAAGTGGAGCAAGTTGTTCGGTGAAGTGATCGGGCATGGTGAGTGCTCCATAGCCAAGTGCTTCAGTTTTCTTTGCGAGTTCTACCCATTCTTTGCCGGTTGGAGTGCTGCTCGCTTGAATACCGAAGCGAAATGGACGAATTGGGAACTGACGGGAAGATGACATGTAGGCAGATTAGTGTGAATGGCAACGTGAATCCCCACTTGAGGTTGAGTATCCGCCTGTTGATCACCATGCTCGCTGGAGCACTTGCGATCACGGCCATCATTACTGCCATGGCCCCGCAGGCCTGGGGGATACTCCACGCTCACAGTGAAGACCCGGTTGCTCTGTCGCAGTTTTCAGGGTTAGCCCAGCGCAGTATTTTGCTCGATATCAATGGCCAACAGGTTGGCGTGTTTCAGGTGAAGAACACGCAACAGACACCAATTTCCGCTGTTCCAGATGCGGTGAAGAATGCGTTCACTGCAGTTGAAGACTCGGTGTTCTACGAACACGACGGGGTGAACTTGCGAGCGATAGTGCGTGCGACGCTTGCCAACTCGCAGGGCGGTGGGCGTCAGGGTGCATCAACGATTACGCAACAGGTGATTAAGAACGAATTGCTCGGCGGAAAAATTTCAGGAAGTCGGTTAAAGCTTCTGCAAATTCGCGGTGCTGTCACGGTGTTCTTCGGCAATAACGCATACGGGTTGCAGGCTGCAGCCGAGGTGTATTTCGGTACGTCGGTGCAAAGCCTGTCGCAAAACCAAGGGGCATTCCTCGCTGGCATGGTGCAGGCGCCATCGTCACGAGATCCATTTACGAAACCAGACTCATCGCGCTATCGATACAAGCAAGTGTTGAGCCGCCTGGTTGAAGTGGGCGAGATGACACCAGAGCAGGCAACGCTTGCTTGTAAGGGTTGGGAAACACCGCGAGTACGCACGGTTGAAGATGCAGATTGCCCAATACCCGATAATCGCCGCGAAATCTCGCGCGCAACCGACACCGGTCGCACGTACTTCTCGGAAGCCGTACGCGACTATTTGTTGAATCGATCAGACATTCTTGGCGTTACCTATGAAGAGCGTTATAACAAGTTGTTCCATGGTGGTCTTGTCATTCACACCACGCTTGACAAGGGTGCACAAGTTGCAGCCGAAAAAGCAGCGCTCGAGCAAATGCCGGAAAACTCGGCGAATATTCAAGCAGCCGTGGTGTCGATAGATAACGCAACCGGCGGAGTGCGTGCAATGGTCGGCGGTCGTGATTTCTTGGTCAGCGAAGTAAATGTTGCTATGCGCAGGCGCCAAACGGGCTCCAGCGTAAAAATGTTCATTCTTGCGGCAGCCATGGAAGCCGGACTGTTGCCAGACGACGTGATAGATGGAACTCTTCCGTGCACGTTGCCAAACCCAGGAAATGATGCAGAGCCAACGTTCCTCATTTCGAACGGAGTGAGTCAACCTGTGTCGTCGCTACGCACGATGACGGCGCTTTCCATTAACTGCGCGTACGCGCGACTTGCTCAAGTAGTTGGTCTCGACAAGGTTGTTGCATTGATGTACGGAATGATGAGTTCTGATTTCTTGCCAAAGCCAGAGTGGGGCACAGACGCCGAACGATTGAATCTCATTAAGCCGTACGCGTCGTTGTCTACAGGTGCAAACGAACTCAGTCCGTTAGACATGGCGTCTGGTGCGCAAACCATTGCCAACATGGGAGTGCACCTTGAGCCGTACTTCGTAGAAAAAATTGAAGATGCCACTGGT
Organism: Actinomycetota bacterium; assembly: GCA_041184445.1. GTDB lineage: Bacteria > Actinomycetota > Acidimicrobiia > Acidimicrobiales > Ilumatobacteraceae > UBA3006. The sequence goes on from JBEGJW010000126.1 coordinate 3,949, forward strand.
GTTATTTACCAACATCAAGCAATGCCCGATCAGGCGTTGTCGGAAGCCTCGGCATTGCGAGCAGTAGACACGTTAAAGGGAGTTCTCAGTTTCGGAACTGCACGACGCAGTCAACTTGCTGGTGGTCGGCCTGCTGCAGGTAAGACAGGTACGCAAGACGACAACACCAATGCATGGTTTGTTGGGTTCTCTCGAGAACTGACGACTGCGGTGTGGGTCGGCGACCCGCGCGCATATACGCCAATGGTCAACATTCCCGAATTTGTGAAAGCCGACGGATACTCACGCATTCAGGGCGCCATGTATCCAGCTCGCATTTGGAAGCAAATGATGGACGAAGCACTGGGCAATGTTCCAATTAATGAGCTTTCAGATTGGCCAGCTCCGCCAGCAGCAGTGGCAACAGAGGCTCGCCCAGACCTCTCGCCACAGCGAATTTTCCTGCCTGGTAACGAGTGCTTGGCCCAAGTGGTGTCGGGAACGATTCCAGCTCCAACAACAACAACACTGGTGAAACCAAAGAACCCGACTACGGTTCCAGTTGTGCCGAACAACACCGTTGTGGTGAGCATTGTGGAACCGCCAGCACTGCCTGTTGTCACTACGTCAAGTACGTCGACAACAACAACGACAACGATTCCTGGAGTTGTTACACCGACTTCAACGCCAAGCAAGCAATACATCAAAGATCGCTATCCGGCTGGCCCTGTGAACACCGTTCCGATTGGCGCGTACTGGGTGTACAACTGTGAAAAAGGTTTGCCACCTTCCGTTGTTACAAGCATCGCGGGTTAATGATGACTGCGTTGTCAGACCTTCTCGCAGTTCAGACAACAGACATTGCAATTTCACAAGCAAAGCACCGAATCACGCATTTGCAGGAAACGATTGATCGTGATGCCGCAAGGAGTGCGCTCGCCGAAATTGATACACAGATTGCACAGTGCGATACTGAGGTTGCTTCAGCTTCTGCCGAGATTACGAAAGTTGATCGCTTATCGCATGAACATGACGACAAGTTGGTGAAGCTGAATAAGCAGCTAAAGACTGTCATCGCGCCACGCGAAGCCGAGGCGCTGCAGCATGAAATTGCAACAGTGACAACTGAGCGAAGCGTGCTTGATGATCGCGAGCTTGAACTGATGGGTGTTGTTGAGGCTGCAGAACTAAAAAAGAGTGAGCTCGTACCGTTGCAAGCAAGTGCAAAAAGCGTTTTGGCCTCTGCGACCATGGCGTTGAACTCGGCAAAACAACAGATTGATGCCGAGATTGCCGCGCTCACCGAGCAGCGAAGTGCACAGTCGCTTGTTGTGCCTGCTTCTCTGATGTCAACGTATGAAGCAAAGCGTAAGCATCGTCCCGATGGCGCAGTTTGCAGATTGACTGGGCCAACATGTGGATCATGCCATCTTGATATTTCGCAAGGTGAAATCAACTCGATGCGCGCAATGCCCGAATCTGAATTGCCTGAATGCCCGCACTGCGGCAGTTTTATCGTATTTTAGGTAGTCATGTTCTTTTGGTTTATCGGCACGTCCATTGCAACCATTTGGTTTGTGTTTCACGATAAAAAATTTGCGTACCGCCTAGTTGTTGCAGGTGCTCTTGCACCAGATGTCATTGAGGTGTTTCTCGGTCACGCAGGGCCTCTCCACAGTGTGGTCACGATGGTCGCGGTTATGGCGGCGGTCATGTTGATTACTTACGGACGCAAGAAGTCGCGCAGCAAAATGTTGGCTTTCGTCATTGGCATGTTTCTGCACTTAGTTTTTGATGGCGCATTTGCAAACACCAAGATGTTTTGGTGGCCAATTTCAGGATTGAAGTTTGGTGATTATGCATTGCCGGTGTTCGACCGTGGGCTTATCAACATTCCACTTGAAATAGTCGGAGTGCTATTACTCTTGTGGACTCGTAATCAAGTAAAGGAAAATTCGTAATGCAGCCATTTCTCTATTCAGTTGAGCGTGAATATCCAGTTTCGATAGATCGCCTATGGCAGGCGTGGACAACAACTAGCGAGCTAGAAACTTGGTATCACGGCACTGAGCACAGCTGCGTTGCTGGTTTAACTTCTTCAGACCTGCGTGTTGGGGGATTGTGGTCTGTTGCTATCGACGTTCCACAGTTCAATTTTGTCGCGTACTTTTATGGGCAATACACGGAGATTGACATCAATCGCCAATTGCAACACACCATGCACTTCACCGATTCGATTGACGCCTTCAATCTGAAAGACATGTCGACGCCTTCACATCTGGTGGTTCTTGATTTTGAAACTCGGGGAAGCGCCAGTTGGGTGAAGTTCAAAGTTACTTCGATTCGCTAGGAATCTTTCTCAACTCAAAATAAGTGACGGTGAGTTGGTCTCGAATCGTGACCATCTGGAACTAATGCTTTTTGCCCTTTCGAATGATGGAGAGCAGAAGAACAACTACTATGACAAGGCTTGGATACGTGATCCATCCGGGTCCATCTAAGACCAGCGAAACGATTCCACACCCACCGGCAAGAGTGATGAGAAAGTTTTGCCAAAAACTGAGGCTAAAACTGTTTCGCGAAGAGTTTGACATATTTACTTCTGATTCCAAAAGTCGCGTTAATCATATAC
>JBEGJW010000127.1:0-3519 GCA_041184445.1 Actinomycetota bacterium
ACGGGAAAGTTATTGATCTCATTGTCACCGTTGCGCAAGACGGAGTGGCATCCATTGAATTCCCTGGCGAATTTGTCGTGCGCATCACACCTCGAAACGCAGATGGAACCATCATTCCGCCAGGAGAAGGAAATGCAATACGCGCACACCGAGGACGCACAGTGGAAATTGATGGCGAAGGTTTTGCACCAAACACAGTTGTAGAGGTGTGGGTTAACTCTGAACCGATGCTGCTTGGAACAGTTACGACGGATGCTGAAGGAAAATTCTCGAAGGTATTTGATTTGCCGGTTGGATTGCTTCCAGGACAACACACGTTGACGCTAGGTGGCACAACGAAGAAGGGCCAAGTAGTTAAAGCTTCGGTAGGCCTCATCGTTGAAGAAGAAGTGATAGTCGCGCCATCCGATTCGCAGCCCGTAGAGCCAAGCACTCAATACGATCCAAAGGGTGATGCGGCTGGAACAATGGGTCTCATCGTGAACGCCATTGTGCTTCTTGCAATTGCTGGAGCTGCAAGTCGCAAGGAAGATGAAGATGACGATCGCGGTTCAGGAGATGTTTCCGATGTGTCGGTGAAGCGACTTGGCGCAGATGTCGAAGGTATTGACAAGTTGAGAATGCCTCGCATTTCTCTCGCCGATCGCATCATGGCCAGAACGCCAGAAGCAACCGCGCATCGCTCGCCAATGATTGGGCGCGTGCTGCAAGATGGCACGTACTTGCGTTCGCTGCTTGGTGCATTGTGGCTGCTGCTACCAATTGCTGGAGTTGCGCTTGGTCTTGCCTCAGCATTAAATACGAATTTCGAAGTCGTAATGCCATCGCTGGCGTTGCTGAGTGCACTTGTTGTAGTTGGAACGCTTGATGCCTTTGCCGGGTTCCTTGGCGCAGTTGTGTTTGCAATTGCGGTATTAATTGGCGGTGGAATCACTAGTGCTGATTCAGTTCGTGGACTGCTTGGAATTTGGGTATTTAGCTTTGCGGTTCCAATGTTGGCTAGTGCCTCGCGGCCATTCCGTCGCAAGAACGCAAGTGGTCTTGCAGGAATGTGGGACAGAAGCGCAGACTTCATTTTGATTCTGTTGTTTGGCGCTCTTGCTGCGGGTTCAATGTTTTCGTCACTGCCTGGTCTCACTGGTTTCCGTCCGGAATTTGCAGGAAACATTGCACGGATTCAGATAGTTGCAATGTGTGTGCTTGCGGCACGCTTCATTCTTGAAAATGCAACAGTGAAGTTGACACCCGCGCGCTATCACAAACTCACCGATCTTGCTATTCGCGATGCGTCTGTTGCTCAGCAAATTGTCTCGTCGCTTGTTCGCACAGCGGTGTATCTGTTTGTTGCCGAAGTGTTTATCGGCAACAACTGGGCGCTGTGGATTGGTGGAGTGTTGTACCTCGCACCGAAGTTGGTTGGACTTGTTGTTGACAAATTCCCGAACATCGAGTCGTTGCATCGTTGGATGCCGCGCGGCATTTTCAAAGTGACGGTCATGATGCTGCTCGCTCGAATTTGGGGAGTAGTACTCACAAGCCACATTTCGGATCCAGGCAAAATGATCACCTTTGGCTTTGTATTCATGGGTACACCAGGTGTCGTAGCAACAATTCTTGGATGGTTCGGCCGATCAAGCAGCCGCGCTTGGCCACAAACGTGGTTCACACGCATTGCAGGACTCATCATTTTGATTATTGGAATTCTCATGGTTCGCGGAGTGTTGTTCACTTTCTAAAATCTCGTTAGGTATGCCTAAATCTCGTTAGGTATCGCTAAGTGTTGATGGATTATTTACTGCACAAAAGATCGCCGTTTGTCACAGCATAAAAAAGTTCCGTTAAATATTGATTTTTCTGAAGATAGCGACACGCAAATAACAGGTGTAGGTGAATCTTTGTTGCGTACCGTTTTGGTGTACCAACGGAGGTCACAATGTCTGCAGAATCCAATGACAATAAAGTAAGTGAATCAATTTTTGCTAAGTCCATGCTCGGCATGATGATGATCGCGGTTGCGGTCTCAGCGCTCGTTTTGGGAGTAGTTGCCGTAGTGGCCATGAATGGCAGCTCGTCGACCGCGAGTTCCTCTGGCGCTTCGGGATCGTCAGTAATCGAGGTGTCACTGAGCGAATTCACCATCACCTTTAACCCAAGTGTGGTGCCAGCTGGAGATGTGACATTTAAGGTCACGAACAACGGAACTGTTGACCATAATTTTTCAATTCCATCGTTGAAGGAAAAGACTTCAATGTTGAAGCCGGGAACAAGCGAAGAACTCGTGGTAAACGGTTTGGAAGTCGGAGAAGTCGAATACCTGTGTGAAGTTGCAGGGCATAGTGCAGCTGGAATGACTGGAAAGTTGAGCGTTGTCGAGTCAGGTAGTGCAACTGGAATGGCCTCATCTGGCAATCCAATGTCGTCTTCTGTTTCCTGGCAGCAGATGGACAAGATGATGGAAAACGTTGCCTTGAAATATCCTGCAAAAACTTCGGGTATCGGCAACACAGAACTTCCGTACACCATGTCGGACGATGGTTACAAAGTGTTCAGTCTCACTGCCAAAGTGATTCCTTGGGAAGTAGAGCCGGGAAAATTCGTGGATGGATGGTCATACAACGGAGTGATTCCTGGTCCAGTAATTCACGCAAATGTTGGCGACAAAATTCGCATCGTATTGAAGAACGAACTTCCAGAATCAACATCGCTGCACCTTCATGGAGTTCGCGTGCCAAATGCGATGGACGGTGTTGATCCCTACACGCAAAAGCCGATCGAGCCAGGTGCTTCTTTCACTTATGAATGGACAGCGCTAGAACCGGCAGTTGGTATGTATCACTCACACCACGACGCACAGGTGCAGGTGCCAAATGGAATGGCAGGAGCAATTCTGATCGGGGATTGGAAGTCGATGGCAATGGCTGCAGCTGGCGGCCGCACACATGATGCCAACAATGTTGCTGAGCAAGAAGTAGTAATGGTGTTGAATGACAGCGGAACTATTGGGCTTTCGTTAAACGGTAAGTCATTCCCTGCAACAACGCCTTACTCGCTGGCAATTGGCGAAACGATGGTGGTGCATTACTTCAACGAAGGAAGCATGACGCACCCCATGCACTTGCACCAACCTTCTGGATTGGTGGTTGCAAAGGATGGCAAGGTTCTCGAGTCACCATTCTGGGCCGACACCATCAACGTTGCTCCGGGAGAGCGTTGGACAGTGGTGTACACCGCAAAAGACGCTGGAGTGTGGGCTTGGCACTGTCACATTCTCACTCACGCAGAGACCCCAGAGGGCATGCGTTACATGGTGACCGCGCTAATCGTTAAATAACTACCACTCCCTGATGCTCACCTGCGTTACTTGCGTGGGTGAGCAAACAGGAACCGCAGAATCCCCTTAGTCCAATCAACAGTCCATTCGTGGCCCTGATTGAAATAGTTGGTTAGCTTTTGCTCAGTTCCGTCTGAGCAAACGGCACCAGTCGTTTCAGATGTTAAATCTGAAGTAACGACATAGGT
>JBEGJW010000128.1:0-5591 GCA_041184445.1 Actinomycetota bacterium
GATGGAAATTTGGCGCGCCGCCAAGGAGTTACTCGTAGTGGCGCATTCCTAGACCCGTTGGCCGACAAGGTGTGTGTTCTTGGTGCAATGTTTGTCCTTGTTGATCGCGGCATGTTCAGCGTGTGGTTGGTGGGTATTATTGCGACTCGCGAAATTGCTATCAGCTTGTATCGCGTGTTCGCTGGTGCAAAAGGTGTCAGCGTTCCTGCAAGCAAAGCAGCAAAATTTAAGACATTTGCGCAACAAGTTGCGGTGGGCTTCGCAGTGTTGCCGTGGAGCGCTGCCGATTACAACTACTTGGCAAAGGGTTCACTTGTAGTTGCCACAGCGCTCACGTTGTACAGCGGTTTGCAGTATGCCTCGGTAGCCGTAAAAGCTCGCAAGCAGGCGTAAGTAATGCGTTGTGATGTAGTTGCCATTGGCACCGAGCTACTGCTTGGCCAAATTGTTGACACCAACTCTTCGTGGTTGGGTGAGCAGCTTTCAGCAGCAGGAATCGATTCGTGCCTGCAAGTAAAGGTTGGCGACAACTTGGGACGCATGGTGAAGGCCATTCGCTCAACGCTTGAAGACGCAGACGCTGTAATCATTTGTGGCGGCCTTGGTCCAACTCACGACGACATCACGCGCGAAGCGATTGCTGAAATCATGGGCGTCGAGCTGGAATTCAACGATGAAGTCGGCATGGTCATTTCTGAAATGTTTGCGTCTCGCAATCGTCGAATGCCCGAGATCAATATGCGTCAAGCAATGGTGCCAAAAGGCGCCAACATTATTGAGCAGCGTCGTGGCACAGCGCCTGGGTTGGTGTGCCCAGTTGGCGACAAAGTTATATACGCAGTTCCCGGCGTGCCGTACGAGCTGTATGAAATGTTCGAGCGCGGAATTCTTCCCGACCTATTGAAGCGATCGGGTTCTGCGTCGGTAATTGCCAGCAGAACTTTGCGCACGTGGGGCGAGAGCGAAAGTGGATTAAACGAGCGGTTGTTCGACGTGATTGATGAACTTGAAAAGGTTGGAAACCCAACGCTGGCATTTTTGGCAAGCGGATGGGAGGGCATCAAGGTGCGCCTCACCGCAAAGGCAACCACTACTGCCGAAGTGACCACGTTGCTCGATGAATGGGACTCCAAAGTTCGTCACGCCATTGGTGACATTGTGTTTGGAACAGATAGCGACACCATGGAATCGGTGGTGCTCAACATGATGCGCGAACGCGGGCTCACTCTTGGTCTCGCGGAATCGGTAACAGGTGGCTTAGTTTCTGGTCGGCTCACGAACATTGCGGGGTCAAGTGATGTATTGCGCGGTTGTGTGGTGTCGTATGCCAGCGAAGTGAAGTTTGATGTACTCGGTGTAACGAATGGCCCAGTGGTTAGCGAAGCTGCAGCAATCGAAATGGCCAAGGGCGCTCAGCGCGTGCTTGGCGCAAACGTTGGGCTTGCGCTCACCGGTGTTGCTGGCCCTGCTGACCAAGAGGGCATGAAGCCAGGAACGCTGTGCGTTGGTTTGGCGTTGCCCGATGGCTCGACTCAGTCGGCCATGTTGCAGTTGCCTGGCAATCGCGACACCATGCGTCAACTTAGCGTTATTAGCGCGCTCGATTTATTGCGCCGCGCACTTCGCGAGATGTAACGCAGCAAATAAAAAAGCCCCGGCCGAAGCCGGGGCTTTCTCGTAAACGCTTCGCGTTAAGCGGCGCGGTATCCCTCTGCATCCGAACGAGCGGTTGCAATTCCGAGGATGAGTAATCCGTAACCTGCTTTAGCAAGAATGTCTGAAATTGAATAACCGACTTGAATGACGGTTCCAGACTGTTCTGCTGACAAGTTGAAGATCTTCGCGATAAACGATGTCTCATCACCAAGTAGGTAGAAAATTGGGTAGATAACCCAGGTTGCAACTAACACGTAGCGCAAGCTGTTCAGCTTCTTGCCAATTTCTCCGGTCTGCGACTTGAGTGTCTTGCCAACTGTTCCTGCGAACAATTCGTAGAGCACATAAAGCATGAAGAGGAACGAAATGATGAACCATGTGTAGCGTGCGGTGCTGCCATGATCGGCAACTTCACCCGGGTATCCGGTTGCAATCATGAGCAATGCAGCGATCACCAAACGTGGTGTCACTTTCTTTGCGGCTTCCTTGCTTACTCCAGAAACCACAACGAGTTCGGCAACGAGCAATGGCACGGTGAGTAGCCAGTCCGCGTAGCGGTAGCCCTCGTTCCAGCTGCCACCAGCAAAGTTGGTGAACATTCTCCAGTAGTGATAAGCGGCGACTCCGCAAATCATTGCTGACATGGTTACTGCACTGCGGTAGGTGACTGACACTCGACTGCGTGACACTAAGAAGAACACGAATGAAATTCCCAATGTCGCAGTTGCAAATGACAGCGCGTTGTACACCAGGTTGTGATTGCTCACAAGTAGTCCTGTTGCTTCGTTCATTGATTCCTAGCCTTTCGTTTGGCCTAAAAGCCGACGGCTTTTATCAACAGCCGAGTAAATCCTTACCTATTTTCGAGAGCCTCGCCAGACAAGCCTCATTACAGTTTCGTGACAGAACGTCTTAGTGATAAATGCTTGCCCAGTTAGCTACGGGTAATTGTGAGACAATTGGTGTATGACTCCTAAGAAAATTTTGCAGGCAACCACACTTCTTGCGGCTGCTGCCAGCCTGGCGATGAGCGTCTTTCTCTATTTCAGTGGAGAAGAAGTGACCGATCGTCTGAATGGCATATACGTAGGAGTTTGGGTGCCATCAATTCTGGCACTCGGTGCATTTTTACTTGCAGGATCAAAGGACAAATAGAGCATGTCTCAAGCGGCGTTGTTTGGTTTTGGTTGCGTCATCTTTTTTGTAGTTGCAACCGGTGCTTTGTTGTACGGAATGGCAGCAATAAAAGAATTTGCTGACCGTACGCAATAACGAATTACATTCGTTGCGTTAAGCCACCGTCAACAACAAAGACCTGACCCGTTGCGTACTTGGTGCGCAATAGGCCAAGCGTTGCTTCCACGCAATCTTCCGGAGTAGCCGAGCGTCCGAGCGGGGCCATTGCTTTAACGCCTGCGTGCTGGTCGCTCCAATCCTTTGTCCACGGTGTTTCAACCAGGCCAGGTGCAACTGCGTTCACGCGCACTGGACCACAGCTCTTCGCCAAGAGCAACGTCATGTGATTGAGCGCTGCCTTCGACATTGAATAGGCGATAGAGCTGCCAACAGGTCGAACGCCAGCAATGGACGTAATGGTGATCACGTTGCCATCGTCGCTCTTTTTCAGCAGCGGCATTGCGGCTTTCGTAAGCGCCCAGGTGCCCCACACATTGACCGCAAACGTCTTCTGGAAAATTTCATCGGTCAGTGCTTCCAAGTCGTGATGCGCAACCAGTGAAGTCCAGCCCGCATTGTTAGCAGGTGTTGGCCGGATTCTTTGTCGCTGATGTCGGCCTGCACATAAATCGCATTCGCTCCAATTTTTGCAGCAACTGCTTCGCCTGCTTCAACCGAGTTTGCCGAGTTGACGACAACGTTTGCGCCAAGTTCGCCTAGGCGCAAAGCAATGGCTTCGCCGATGCCGCTTGACGAACCAGTAACGATTACAACTTTGCCAGAGAACTCGCTCATTACGCCCTCGCTAGTGGTGCTGTTAAACAGGTTGGACCACCGTCACCCTTAACGGCCACGTTGTTGCCCGCGAACACGTGCACTTCAACTCCGCCTTCGCGAAGTTTTCCTTCAATCTCTGGATTGCCTGCAGCAAGCACCACAACATTTGGGCGAATGGTCAAAATGTTTGCGCCTTGAGTGAGCATTTCTTTTTCGCTGACGGTGAACCATGAAATGCCGCGTGATTCCAAAAACTGCAACAGACGAACCGGTGCAAGTGGCTCGTACACCACTGCTTTATCGTGCGCAATTGGTGACAACACTGACATCAGGTGCAACACTGCGCCAGGACCCTCGTAGTGAGGAAGGTCGAATGAGAACACGTCAACACCGTGAGGTGCAAGCAGTGCGCGAATTTGATCGATGCCGGCCTGGTTCGTGCGGTAACCGTGACCAATAAGCAAGGTTTTGGCATCAAGCCACACTTTGTCGCCACCGTCGGCGAATGCGGGTTCGGTCAGTTGGCCAAGAATCGGCACCCCAATGCGTTCTAAGTCTTTGCGGAATTCCGCAGGCTCCGGCGAACGAACTGGTTTGGCCATGCGCAGCAAAATTGCGCCGTGCGGGGTCATGATCATGGGGTCGTGCATATATACGGCATCGACAAGGCCTTCAACTGGGGAGGCAACGTCCACCTGGCAGCCCAGGCTTTCAAGCAAATTGGTGAATTGCTCGTGTTCTTTCAGCAGTTCGGTGGTGTCGGGCATACGCCAGAAACCCTCCTCTACGAATTTGCCAACGGTGGTTGGCGTGCGAACAAGGACTCGTGAAAGTTGCGACACCATGTCTGGTGTGCCCCAAATAGTTGAAGTAGTCATGCTCCCTCAACCGTAGCAACGCAGCACCTACTGTGGAGTTGTGAAATTAGCGCGCAAAACCATTGTTATCGCAGCATTCGCAGGGGTGTTGGCAGGCTGTTCGCTGAACGACACCCCAAGTGGTTCTAACTCAGTTCCTGTCGATTCATCGGTTGTTGATTCGGTGGTCGACTCCGTGGCGCCAGAAACTGCCGATTCCACCCCGGAAACCGTGCCCGTGACGGTGCCTGAAACGACCACCACGATGCCGGAAGTAGACCTGAAGTGCGTCACCGTGTTGAAGTGCCAATTCTCGTATTTGGTTGGTGCTGATTATTCGTTATTGAAGCTTGAGTTCACTGATTTCAGCGTGGCTAATTTGCAAGGTGCCAAATTCGTGCGTACAAACCTGAAGCAAACCACGTTTATTCGCGCCGATCTTTCAAATGCCGATTTCACGGGTGCAAATTTGGGTAGTGCAAACCTCACTGGCGCAATTGTTGCCGGTGCAAATTTCACAAATGCCAATTTCACCAGCACCGTAATTTGTGGTTTGGACTTAACTACTGCAATTGGCGTCACGCAAGCACAGTTAGACAATGCACAAATGTTCCGCGCAAAAGGCAATAAATATTGTCCGTAGAAATTCAGCGCGCAGTTGATCGCACTCCGCAGCCGTGGAAGAACGGACTTGGCGTGCAGTACGAAATTACGTGTGATGGATCGCTGCCAGATGATTGGACATGGCGACTTTCCACCGCCGACATCACACAAGATGTTCCGTTCTCCGTTTTCCCGGGAGTGAATCGCGAATTTTGCGTTGCCGATGGCAACGGGGTGGTACTGAATATCAACGGAGTAGATCACCGATGCGAGCCGGGTTCAATTACGAAGTTCCGTGGCGACGATGTGGTGTTTGCGACGCTGATTGATGGCCCAATGCGAGCCTTGAATTTGATGGTTCGTGACGGTGCATCCGAAAAACATCTGCATCTTATTCGCGCGGGCGGCTCTATCGACATGTCAAAGGCTGATGCTGTAGTTGCAATAAATGGCTCTGTAAAACTTCAACAAAATGGGGGTGAAGTTCTACTTGAGGCTTTGGACTCTCAAGTAATACTCAAC
>JBEGJW010000129.1:0-1678 GCA_041184445.1 Actinomycetota bacterium
GAATGCGAGCAGCGCTCCATGTTTACGTGTGATGTCACGGATGCCTTGCATATATCCGTCTTGAGGAACAATGATGCCAGCATTCATCATCATTGGTTCTAAAATCATTCCAGCAATCAAACCTTCATGCTCTGCAAACACTCGCTCCAATGCAGCAAGATCGTTGTATGGCACGATGCGCACTAAGTCGGCAACCGCTTGCGGCACTCCCTCGCCAGGCGTGAGCCATGGTTTTTCTTGCGGGCCAAGATCATCGGCAGATCGGAAAATAGAAACCAATACCGAATCGTGATGTCCGTTGTAACTTCCTTCAATTTTTACGATGAGATCACGCCCAGTGAATTCACGCATCAAGTGGATGGCGTCCATCGTCGACTCTGAGCCAGAATTATTAAAGCGCCACTTCGGGAGTCCAAACCGCTGCACGAGCATTTCAGCAACTTCAATCATGTCGGCAGAGGGCTGCGCAAAATGCGTTCCTTGCGTGACTCGTTGTTGAACCGCCTTTACGATTGCGGGATTGCCGTGCCCGGCAATGTTCGCTCCGTAACCGGCATGGAAGTCGATGTACTTGTTGCCATCTACGTCCCATAAATACGCAGCATCGCCACGATCAATCCAAATAGGTACCGGGCGCGAACTCGCCCAACTTGAGGGAACTCCCCCAGGCACCGATTTCACTGCCCTGGCATGCAACTCTTTCGATTTGTGAACCTTGTTTATTAAGACCTGCTCTTCAATCGCGATCTGTTTGTCCAAGGTGGTCATGGTGACTAAGTTACACCTATGGAAAGACGCGATTTTCTCAAAACGCTCTTTGCAACTACTGGGGGATTCATCATTGGGCCTTCAATACTTGCTGCGTGCGGTGGTACAACATCAAGTTCATCAACGGGTTTGATAATCGGAACGCCCGATTCGCCAGTCACTCTGCCATTGGTTGGAGAACCAATAGCAGATGGTCTTGCAAATGAAGGTGGCACCATTGAAATTTTGAACTGGGCTGACTACACCAACCCTGAAGTGATTGCCGATTTTGAAAAAGCATTTGGCGTTACGGTAAAACAAAGCATCTATGACAATGAAGATGCTGCAATCGCAAAGTTGCGAAATGGAACGCTAAAGCCAGATCTCATCATCGGAATGACCGACACTGCGATCGCACGACTCATGGCTGCAGAACTCATTCAGCCGTTGAATCACTCATATATACCGAATAAAGCGAACCTGCTTACCGGCTTGCAAAATCCGTATTACGACCAAGGTGCGCAGTACACCATGGCGCAATTCATTTATGGAAACGGAATTGGCTATCGCAGAGATCGCATTGACCCAAGTGAACTTGCTTCACAAGGTTACGACTCCATGTGGAATTCTGCGTACAACGGAAAACTTGCCGTCATTGACTCATACCGCGACACTATTAGCCTCGCGCTGTTGCAAGCTGGTGTAACTGATGTGAACTCTGGAGATGCAGACATTCTTGCTGCAGCGCAAGAGAACCTTATTCGCCTGCGTGCGGAAACAAGCCCGAAGGTAGACATTGTGAGCTACCAAGAACTTCCAGCAGGAAATCGCGACATTGCCTACATGTGGAGCGGTGACATTTTGATTGCACCGTTTTATTTACCTGAGGGCACAACCGCCGACGTTCTTGGTTTCTGGTATCCAGAAACCA
>JBEGJW010000129.1:1686-8075 GCA_041184445.1 Actinomycetota bacterium
ACCACCATTACCGCAAACGACTTCTTGTGCATTCCAAAAACTTCGGCGAAACCAGTTGCCGCTCACCAAATGATTAATTATTTGCTTGACAACGATGTTGCGGTAAAGAACCAGTCGTATGTTGGCTACCAACCAGCACTCACCTCAGTAACTGCAGAATCGCTTATCAGCGCTGGTGCAATTCCTGAAACTCTTATGGATGCAGTAATTGATGACGCAAAGTATCAAGCTGGAAAGCGCATTACCAGCTTGTCGCCAGAAACAGACGCGCTCTGGAACGACGTCTGGACGACGTTCACCGCAGGCTGAGTGTGAACAAAGCCGCCCGATTGTGGGCAGCACTTGCCGCCCCCGGTGCATTTTGGCTGCTGTTCTTTTTTGCAGTTCCCTTTTACGCAGTCGCGTGCGTTGCATTCGGTTCGATTGACCCAATCTTTCGCGATGCGATTCCGCAGTGGAACCCATTGCATTGGAGTTTCAGCGAGTTCGGCGCCGTATTCAGCAGCGTGACCAATGGCCCGCTTCGCGGAGTATTTGCTCGCACCATTGCATATGTCGTGAGTGCAATGATCATGAGCTTCGCAATTGGTTTTCCTATTGCGTACTACTTGGCCCGACATGCAGGAAAACGGCGCATGTTGTTGCTGCTGCTCATCATTGCTCCGTTTTGGGTTAACTATTTAATGCGCATGTTGGCGTGGGTTAACTTGCTCAGTCCGTCGGGGCTGTTTAGTCGCTTCGTTGGCATGTTCGGCGTTCATTACAACTGGCTTGATGGGTCTCCCATCACCGTCATTCTTGGACTCGTCTATGGATACGTGCCGTTCCTCATATTGCCTCTGTACGCGACGCTTGAACGCCTTGACTGGCGTCTTGTTGAAGCAGCTCGCGACCTTGGCGCAACATCGCGCCAAGCCTTTCGCGTGGTCACCGTTCCCATGGCCAAAGCCGGAGTTGCTGCAGCAGGTGTATTGATTGCCCTTCCTATGTTTGGCGACTACTACACCAATGACTTACTTTCACGATCACCAAAAACCGAAATGCTTGGTAATCAAATTGACTATTACATCAACAACAGCAGTCAGCCTCAGCGCGGCGCAATTTTGGTGATCATGTTGTCCACACTGTTACTTATTGCGCTGTCGTGGTATTTGCGCAGCACTTCTAAAATCGGCAAGGAGCGGGTGCGATGACATCGGTTTCCACGCGTCGCGTTAAAGCACTCCCAATCATTATTTGGGGCTACATCATGTGGAGCCTTGTTCCTGTTTTGATTGCCGTTATCTATTCGTTTAACGATGGACGAAGCCGCACGGTGTGGAAAGGCTTTTCATTCCGCTGGTGGTTTGGTGACAAATATGCATCGGTGTTTCACGACCCCTCCATGCGTCACGCAATTGTGAACTCTCTCGTTCTTGCCGTAACCACCATGATTATCGTTACCCCACTTGGGCTCGCCCTCGCTATTGGCTCTCATCGCATGAAGGGTAGGAGTGCAACTGCAGTGCAAGGAATGACTTCTGTTCCGCTCATCACGCCGGAAATCGTTGTTGGTGCTGCCTTGCTGCTTACCTTCACTCGCCTATTCAGCGGAATTCCACTTGGATACCCAGCTCAGTTGCTAGGCAACGTGACCTTTTCGGTTTCGGCCGTGGTGGTCATCGTGCGCGCACGTTTGGTGTCAATTGGTTCAAGTTTCGAGGAGGCTGCGCGAGACCTCGGGGCTACACGGTTCCAGGCGTTGCGTTTTGTACTTATGCCAATGCTCTGGCCCTCAATAATGGCCAGCTTCGTTGTCGTATTCGCCACTGTTATCGACGACTTCGTGATCACCAGTTTTCTTTCTGCAGGAGTCGATTCGGAAACTGTTCCGCTACGTATTTACTCATCAGTAAAAGGTGGAGCAACTCCTGCCCTAAACGCACTCGCCACTTTGCTTGTTCTCACCACGTTCACCGCACTCACCATTGGCGTGTTTGGTTTGTCGTTCTGGCGTAAACGTCATGGCGAAACAGGTGGATTCAAGGCAGCGCTTGCCGACCTGACCCGAATGGGTGAATAATTAGTTCAGCGGCAACACGCGCACTGCGTCAGGCAGTACGTCAATATTGGTTGTTGCATTTTCTTCCAAACTGCGAGAATTCTCGTCATTAGGAATTTCTGCCACCAACTTCACGCCACCAACGTTGAGCGCAATGCGCAGCGATGAACCAGCAAACGTCACGCGCTCAATGGTTGCCTGTTGTGAGCCCGTACCAACATGAATTCGTTCCGGGCGAATCATCACCATGCCATCGCCCATTGGTGCGCTTTGCGGGGCAGCAAACTTCACGCCAGAAATTTCCACTACGCCAGTTGAGACCACGCGACCAGGCAGCAGGTTTGCTGCACCAACAAACTTTGCGACATCAATAGTTGCTGGCTTTTCGTAAATCTCGCGCGGTGGTGCAACTTGAATCAGCTTGCCGTCACGCATAACACCAATGCGATCACTCATGGTGAATGCTTCGTGCTGATCGTGCGTGACATAAATAAAGGTGATGCCAATTTGGCGCTGCAACGATGCAAGTTCAACCTGCAAACGTGCACGCAATTGTGCATCTAAAGCACCAAGCGGCTCGTCCAGCAACAACACGCTTGGTTCAAGCACCAATGCGCGGGCTAGCGCAACACGCTGTTGTTCTCCGCCAGACAATTGTGGAACTCGGCGTTCGCCAAATGTTCCAAGCGCAACGAGTTCAAGTGCTTCCATGACGCGCTCTTTGTCCGACTTCTTCGACACCGAACCCGGCTTTTCAAAGCGCAAGCCGAAAGCCACGTTGTCAAACACATTGAGGTGTGGAAACAACGCATAGCTCTGAAACACCGTGTTCAGTGGGCGTGTCTCCGGTTCATCATGTGTAACATCGCGACCGTCAATCAGAATGCGGCCAGAATCGGGAAGCTCGAACCCGCCGATCATGCGCAATGTGGTGGTCTTGCCACAACCCGAAGGGCCAAGCAATGAGAAGAACTCTCCTGCGTGTATTTCTAAGTTGACGTCGTTAACAACAGTGCGCTCACCGAACAGTTTGTTGACATGCTCAAGCGTGACCGCGCCATCCAACATGAACTAGTTCTCCCCCATGATCGTGGAGCTAAGGGGAATTGAACCCCTGACCTCTTGCATGCCATGCAAGCGCTCTACCAATTGAGCTATAGCCCCGCTATTTCCTGAAAGAGCCTATACGGGGTAACCGGAATTGGGCTAGTCCACTAAAGCGTCGCCGCGCATTCCTGCACGTTCAAGGTGAATTGGCAATACACGTCCATATAACTGCTTTGTGCGTTCTGGGCTGCCCACAACGCCTTCCATTTCAGTGAAACTGAAAATCGCTACGTATAAAGGTGTCACCCGATGCAACGAATAACGACCCTTGAAAATCTGTAGATCACCCGGCTCTAGGTGCAGCGTATGAATCAGCGATTGATCGCCGTCTAACACTTGCCCCACACCCTCGTAGTTTTCGTTCGTTGGTGTTCGCAGGTTAGGACTGAATTCAAATTCGCCACCATGTTCTGCGTTTTGAATAGCAAGTGTGACGGTGTAGTTATTGGTGTCGAAGTGCCATGGGAAACCATTTCCCTCCTCTGCCAAGTTGATAACAACATCGGCAAGTGGGTCGGCATATCGATAGAAGGAAGGCTCTTCAAGTACCTCTTGAATGAACGGAGCAAACGAGGGCCATTCATACAGCGAACGAATAATGCTGTCTTCTCCGAAATTGTCGGCGGGCACGAACGCGTTTGACCGATCGTAAAAACGACGCAGTGGATGTGTGTCAGGAAGATCGGGAGGCAACTGCGTGAAGTATGGATTCGTGCGATTGAAGTTGCGATGACCCAAATGCGAAACTCTGTCGCCTTCAGCAACGAGGGCGGGAATGGCATCTGATTTTACAAATTGCTTGATTACTGCGCAGCCAACAGAGCGAATTTCGCTTTGAACACTGGAAACCAAATTTCGTCGCGCTTCACCATCTACATGGATGGGATACCGATCAAGGTCGATTATCTGCGCAAGATCCATTGCCATTCCCCTATGTTGCCACAGAGTCAGATGATCGAATTACGAGGCGTTTTGCCAATCAAGAACGGGAACATCTTGATACAGGCGTTCAATTTCGTAAAACTCGCGAATGTCTTCCGAGAAGATGTGCACGATGACATCGCCGTAGTCGAGCAACACCCATTGCTGCTCCGACATACCTTCGCTGCGTAGTAACGGACGGTCAGACTCTAGTGATCTCGTTGGCAATGGTGCGCAATTGACGCGAGTTGTTGGCACTGACTACCACAAACATTTCGGTAATCGCCAGAATGTCACCGACATTGAGAACGATGATGTTGCTGCCCTGCTTCTCATCGGCAGCGCGTGCCGCAATGACAGCAACTTCAGCAGCGTCAGTTTTGTTCATTGTTTTATTCACTTGGCGCCACCGTAGTGCTTGGAAGCTCTGGGTTAGCAGTGATGAAGTCCATAAAATCTTTGCCAATCACGATTTGGGCGCTAATCCCCTGCACTGGCTGCTTTTTCTTCATGAACTTGATCTTGCCCAACACCGATTCCAGGCCAGCTTTGCCCACATCCACAATTGCCGGGTCTGAATAACGAATTTGGGTCTGCTGCTTTACTTCGCCTTCAAGCTCGCGAATAAGCGCCACTGAAAGTCCAATGAAATTCAGGCGCTCCACTACATCGTGGGTGATATTCGGGTCGTTAAACGAGCTGTCAATCTGCACCGTCAGCGAGCCTGTCGGCAGCGACAAACTGCTTGGCGCCACGTTGGCCAAAATCATGAGCACTTCAAACTTGTCGAGCGCATATAAGTCGAGCCCTGCAGGGTTATCGGCGCCAGACAACGCCTGCCCACTTAGTTGCCATACCTGAATTGGTCCTGCAAAAACTCTGCGCATAAACGCACCGATATCACTTGGTATTTCGCCAGCAACGCTGGTCTCGGTAATTTGCGCTTGCTCAGGCGTTAGGCCTTCGCCAACTGCTGCAGCAATTCCTGTCCATACCGACTTCACTCGCGCAAAGCGATCGAGTTCAAGTTCACCAACTCGCTTCGACGTGAGCACACTTGAAATTTGATCTGGTGTCAACGTTGCTTCGCCAGCAGGAAACACTTCGTTGTCAACCGGTACCGGTTGTGGCGGAAGCGTTGTCTCTGTTGCTTTCAACTTCACCGTTGTTGTTGAAGCCGGGTCGGGCATTACAAAACTGCTCGTTACAACTGGCTGATCAAAATTCACATTGATCGGCGGCAACACGGAGAACACGCCAGTCAAATCATTTGCACTCACAGCAGCAGCAACACTGAATGTCACATCCAGTGCTCCCTCGGCATCGAGCAACATGGCTTCCATGCCGGCTTGCGCGTAAGTGTCGCCCAAACGATGCGGGTCTTGGTTGGCAATAACGTCGGCACGTGTTCCAACCGGAAGCGAAATAATCGTTCCGCCGACACCAGTGGTGTTCAGCACGAACGCAGTCAAGCTGGTTACGTCGTTGACATCGTTAATGGTTGCCAACAGCGCAGCAGGCGTAGAAGGAATTTTTAGCGCTCCGCTCGAATCAACGTTTTGTCCGCCTGACGAACCGAGCAACGACTTTGCGCCGAACACCACGCCGACTGGCAACAAGCAAGCTGCGCCAAGTCCGCACATTGCAGCTGCAAGTAAGCGTCGACGTTGACGTGAAGGGATTGCGGTCATGACTACTTCATTCTCGCAGCCGAGCCATACAGACCACGCTGCTCTATGACATGAAGCACGGGCTCGGTTACCAAATAATCAAGTGGCCGTCCATCACTAAAGCGCGAACGTAGATCGGTGCTGCTTACTTCAAGTCGCGGTGATTCCACGCGCAACCAGTTGAACTGTTGCGGCAACTCCACAGCAACGCCCGGCCTATCCACAACAACAAGCTGCGAATATTCTGCAACTTGATCAACACGAGTCCACGAAGGAAGCCCAGCTGCTGCATCGTCGCCCACAATGGTGAACAATTCTGCGCCTGGGTGTTTCTCTGCAAGCGCCATCAAGGTGTCTGCGGTGTAACTCGGGCCCCCACGATCAAGTTCATCGCGACCCGCAACCACTCCGTCCACCACACTGACTGCTGCTTCCACCATGGCAAAACGATCTTCAGCAGTTGTTACGTCACGCGAGCCCGACTTTTGCCACGGATCATTGGCCACCATCAAAATGACGATGTCCAAGTTGAGGGCATGCCGCACGTTTACGGCGGTCACCAAGTGACCAACATGAGGCGGATCGAAGGTGCCACCGAACAGACCGATTCGCAAACTGGCGGTCGAGGTCACCATTGCAGTCTAGAAACC
>JBEGJW010000130.1:0-3358 GCA_041184445.1 Actinomycetota bacterium
TTAGGGATATTGACGTTGTGATCGGTGACATATGCCGTGAGTAAGCAAAAAAATGACAGTGCGATCTGCTGCACTCTCCGCGCGACTCCTACATTTTCAAAATTGCGCTCATGCGGCGTGCGCTTCCATGGAATGTCGTATTTGATAGCAAGTTGAGACACGGTTCTACGAATGCGCGGGTGGATGTGTACGTGGTTGTGTCCGTTGATATGACTTGGTCGAATGCCCTGATCGACCAACCATTTCACTTGTGCTTCCATTTCGGCGCGAACTTCACCAATCTTTGAAGACCCAGCAAAGAGCAATCGAAGGAATACGGCACCATGTGACAGCTGACGCAATGACGCAACAAATTTGCTGTTGGTTAATGGTTCAACATCTTGAAATGCAAGATGAACGCCGATTCCTAAACCTGGATTACGAAGAGCAATTTCCAGTCCTAAATCGCGTGAGCCCGCATTCACCATGAGAGATGCGTCAGTAACTAAACCTTCGCGGAAAGCGAGTTCCACAGCGTGGCAGATGCTGTCCGAGCGGCCAAAGTCGTCAGCAGTGACGACCACGATCGGGGGTAAATTTGGCACCCGTTAATCCTAGGGACATCCCCTGTTAACTCGCAGGAAAAGCACAGCAATTTGGCAAGAATTCCACAATTTGTGGGTTAAAAAAGTTCTATTCTTCAATTCCTCGACGGTTAGTCAGCCTTACTGGCTGCCCGGCTGCCAGTTGGCCGCATGCGGCATCTATGTCCGTACCGCGGTTGCGTCGCACGGTGACATTTACGCCGAGGTCTTCAAGCTGCTGAGCAAATGCTCGGACGCATGCTGCGCTTGTTCCCTTCGTTGGCCAACCTGGAGTTGGATTGAGCGGGATCAAGTTGACGTGAGCTGAAGGGGTGAGTTGCCCGCAGAGTTGCGCCAATTCACGTGCATCACGGGGCTGGTCGTTTATTCCATCAATCATTGCCCACTCAAAACTGATGCGACGATTTTTGTTATCGAGATAGTCCCGACATGCCTGCATCAGTTCGTTAATGGGGTAGCGCTTGTTAATGGGCACTAGTTCGTCACGCAATACGTCACGGGCTGCGTGTAGTGATACTGCAAGGTTCACCGGCAGCGGGCGCGAAGCAAGTTTGCGAATACCGGGAACGATGCCAACGGTGGAAATGGTGAGATGTCGTGCCGACAATCCAATATCGCCGTGAATGCGTTCAACTGCACCCCACACCGCTTCTTCGTTGGCGAGTGGTTCGCCCATGCCCATGAACACCACATTGGCTAAACGCTGCTTGCGCTTGGCGCTTTCGCGTGCTGCGTACACCACCTGCTCAACAATTTCGCCGACCGTTAAGTGGCGAGTGAAACCTGCTTGACCAGTTGCGCAAAAACCGCAGGCCATTGCACAGCCAGCTTGCGTACTGACACACACCGTTGCTCGCTCTTTGTAATGCATGAGCACGGTTTCAATAGGGTGACCACCATCTGCAAGTGACCACAGAAACTTGATCGTGTCACCCTTGTCGCTCACACTTGCCGTGGTGAGGTGAAGCGCATTAGGGAAGCCTTGTAGAAGTTCTTCGCGCACAGCGCCTGGCAATGTGAGAATTTGGGACGGCTCGGCAAACTGTGTGTACAGGCCTTCCCAAACTTGCTTCAATCGAAACGCTGGTTGACCGCTGAGAAGTCCTGCAATGTCTTCACGCGATGCATCGTAAAGACTTGTCATTAGTTCAGTTTAGAGGTGTTTTTGTGCCAACTTCTCGTAATCGAGCATGCGAGCACGAAGAACATCGAGACTTGAGGTCCAAAATGCAACATCGGTGACGTCAATACCGAACGCCTGGCCAAGTTCTTCTGCCGTGTCCATTCCTGCGCGTGACAAGACAGTGTCGTAGTTCTCGCGGAAATGATCGGGGTTTGACTGATACTTTGCATATAAGCCCAAACCGAATAGCAATCCATACGTATAAGGCCAGTTGTAGAAATGGCTTCCGTAATAATGGGGCTTGAGTACCCACATGTGCGGGTGGCGTGTGCTTTGGTCGAGACCATCGCCATAGGCATCAGTCTGGGCTTGCAACATGATTTCATTGAACTCACTCACACCAAGCGTGCGGCGTTGACGGCGCGCGAACACCTCTGTTTCAAATAGAAAACGACTGTGAATGTCGACAACCACTTGTGATGCGCCGATGAGGTTTACGTCGAGCAATGCCAGACGCTCGTCGCCTTGCATGCGTGAAAGCCCGTCTTCCATCACCAATGTTTCGCAGAAAATGCTTGCAGTTTCGGCAAGAGCCATAGGCAAGCGTTTCTGCAACGGCGTGCGCTGAGCAAGTTGTGTGTTGTGATACGCATGTCCAAGTTCGTGAGCGGTGACTTGTGCCGAGTCGACACTTCCGCTCCAGTTCAGCAGTACGAGGGAGCGATCCTCAACGAATGACATGCAGAATGCTCCACCGGTTTTGCCTTCGCGGGGCTCGGCGTCCAACCACTGTTCATTAATTGAGCGGTCAACAAGTTGTGCAAGGCGGTCGCTGTAAGTAGAGAATGCATCTTTTACGAGGCTGATTCCTTCGTCCCATGAAATTGCGCCTGGTGAAATATGTAGCGGCGCAAAAAGGTTCCACCATGACAGTCCGTTGGTGTCGCCATGCAGCTGCGCCTTTACTCGCATCCATCGGCGGAAGTCGGGCAGTGATGCTGAAATTGCTGACTGCATAGCGGTGAAAGTCGCTTTGCTCACCGAGTTTGAATACAGCGAAGCATCAATTGGTGCTTTCCACTGGCGACGCTTGTTTACCGTGTTTGCTTCACCCTTGATGCTGTTCATTGCTGCGGCGCATGCAACAGCAACCGTTGGCCATGCCCGCATTTCTGCTTCGTATGCGGCCTTACGAACTGCAAGGTCGTTGTCTGTTGCAAGTCCGCGAACTGCCGCCATAGGCATCGACTTGGTGCCCGACGGTAGATGAACCTCGACCGATAATTGCGAAGTGATGTCGCTTTGCAACCGACCCCATGCCGAAGAGCCTGTCGTTCCAAGTTCTGCATACAGTCCTTCTTCGACTTCACTCATTTGGTGGATGGCGCGGTCTTGTAAACGAAGTAATGGACCGAGGTGCTCGCGAGCTTCATTGCTGACTTCCTTCAACTCGTTCGCATCCAAGCTGGCTACCCAATCGGCCAGGCGAGCGAGAAGAGGGGAAATGCGCGCATCAAGGTCTTCCATTTCGCTGAGCAAACCTTGTGCCTGCTCAATGCGCGAATCGGTGCTGACTGTTGCGTAGATGTACGAAATGAGAATGTCTTGTTGGTCAACTGTTTTGTTGAACGCTTGGATCACTGCATCGGCA
>JBEGJW010000131.1:0-3182 GCA_041184445.1 Actinomycetota bacterium
CATTCATGTCGAGCGTGCGTTGTACCTCAGCACCCGATTGATCTCCTCCGGCATGAACAATGCGCGACCTCGAATGTCCGCCTTCGCGAGTCAGCGCTCGCAAACCATCGCTACCAGGGTCGAATGCTGCACCGAGTTTTTCCAGATATTGAATTGCAGTCGGTGCATCGCGCACTAACGAAGTCACTGCCGCTTCATCGCACAAACCTGCGCCAGCTTCAAGCGTGTCGCGTACGTGTTCACCAAACGTGTCGCCCGGGTCGAGCACGGCGGCTAGTCCGCCTTGCGCCCATGCTGTGCTTCCAGCGTCCAACGTGTCTTTCGTAATGATCAAGACATCACGAACTGGTCGTGCTGCTAATGCTGCGGCAAGCCCCGCTGCGCCAGAGCCAAGTACGACAACGTCAACTTCACGCGTCCATGAAACTGCTGGAGCAGCAAGTTGAGTTGGCACATTCACAGGTATCTGTTGTACGCGCGAACCTGTCGGCACTGTGATTATTCCTTCGTACGCGAAGGCGTGCCAATGGCAATCATGCGCTCTACCGAAGCACGTGCCTTGTCGGCAATATCGCGCGGAACATCAACAACATCTGTGCCATCGCGCAATGAACGCAGCAACTTTTCGGGAGTAATCATCTTCATGTACTTGCACACTGCGGCACGGTTCACTGGTTCAAAAATGACTAGTGGGTTTGCCTTGCGCAGCTGATGCAGCATTCCGGTTTCTGTAGCGACCAAAACCTTTTTCGCGCGCGTATTCTGCGCGGCCGTAATCATGCCCGATGTAGAAAGAATGTGCGTGCGCTCTGCAGGAACAGCGCCGCTTGAAGCCAAATACATTGCCGATGTTGCGCATCCACATTCTGGGTGAATAAACAGCTCTGCTTCTGGTTCAGCAGCAACCATGTTCTTCAAATCTTGTCCGTTGATTCCCGCATGCACATGACACTCACCCATCCAAATATGCATGTTGGTGCGTCCGGTTTCGCGTTGTGCGTGTGCACCAAGAAACTGGTCTGGGCAGAACAAGATTTCTTGATCTAGTGGAATTGATTGCACCACTTCAACTGCATTTGACGATGTGCAGCAAATATCGGTTTCGGCTTTTACTGCTGCAGTGGTATTCACGTAACTCACCACTGCTGCACCAGGGTGTTCGGCTTTCCATGCACGAAGTTGGTCGGCGTTAATGGTGTCGGCAAGCGAACAACCCGCAGCAGCGTCGGGAATGATCACCGTTTTGTCGTAGCTCAAAATTTTCGCTGTTTCGGCCATGAAGTGCACACCGCAAAAAATGATCGTGCTCGCATCGACTTGGGCAGCAATTCGCGAAAGCGCTAACGAGTCGCCAACATGATGTGCAATTTCCTGAATCTCTGGAACTTGATAGTTGTGGGCAAGAATTACTGCGTCGCGCTGTTTAGCCAGCGCACGAACTTCTTCAGCCCATGCAGACTTCGGGCCGTAGTCAACGCTGTTGGCGATGCTTGAACTCACACATTCAAGTTATCGGCTACTCCTGCAATGCTGAATCCGTGGTGCTTTGGGCAACATTCACTGGGCAGTCGAACCATAAATTGGTGACGGCATCGGCCAGGCTTCCTCTCGCTGCCCCTGCATCGGTCACCACGTCGTTTGGGGTGTCGGCGAAGCGCAACACCGAGCCAACGCCGCAGTCACCTACCACTACAACCAAACGAACTCGCCTCCGTTCTGGATGTTGGCTCGGTGGCACTGAAGTTTCTTCTTCATCATCGTCGTCTCGAATTGGAGCGGCCCATCCACACGTCAGCACCACCGCAGCATCGAACATGCGCACGATGGCGCTGGTTTGAGCTTCAAGCAATTCGTACACATCGCCATGCTCTGCAAGAAAAGTAATTCGTAACGCACCGTCTTCATTGCGTGCGGCGGCTTCTTCGTCCACAATGCTGATGCCATACAAACGCGCTCGCGAAAGATCGAAACCGTCAAGCGACAGGTGCAGGCTGTGCTCTACGCAGGTGGCGAGTGTGACTGGACTAATGGTGTGTTGTGTCATGCCCCGATGTGTGGCTTAGGACCCCTACACGGATGTGGTTTTGAGCCATTTCGGCCAATTCACGGTTGAATGGATGCATGGCCAATTCGAACGGCAAGCCCCTCACGCTTCCCCAAAAAGTTTGGGATCGCCACGTCGTGCAAAGCGCACCCGGCGAACCAGACCTGCTGTACATCGACCTCCACCTCGTTCATGAAGTGACGAGCCCGCAAGCTTTTGATGGCCTGCGCATCAATGGCCGCAAAGTTCGCCGCCCAGACCTCACGGTGGCAACCGAAGACCACAACGTTCCAACAGAAAACATTCACTTGCCTATTGCCGACGAAATTTCTTCAAAACAAATTGAAGTGTTGCGCGCAAACGCAAAAGAGTTCGGCGTCACGTTGTACCCAATGGGTCATGCCAAGCAAGGCATCGTGCACGTCATTGGTCCAGAACAAGGTCGCACACTTCCTGGCATGACGATTGTGTGCGGCGACAGCCACACAGCAACACACGGTGCATTCGGTGCACTCGCATTCGGAATTGGCACCAGCGAAGTTGAACACGTACTTGCAACGCAAACACTTCCGCAGTCGCGTCCAAAGTGGATGAGCGTCACGGTTGAAGGAACGCTTGCACCGGGTGTAACCGCCAAAGACATCATCCTTGCTGTCATCGCCAAAATTGGCACAGGCGGCGGCATCGGACACGTCATCGAATATCGCGGTTCCGCAATTCGCGCCATGTCGATGGAAGGTCGCATGACCATCTGCAATATGTCCATCGAAGCCGGAGCACGCGCAGGTCTTGTTGCTCCCGACGATGTGACGTTCGAATACCTGAAGGGTCGCGAGCATGCACCAACAGGTGCAGAGTGGGACGCAGCAGTCGCCGATTGGAAAACACTGTGCACCGACGAAGGCGCGCAATGGGACACCGAGGTGGTCATTGATGCATCAGCACTCACACCATTTGTTACGTGGGGAACAAACCCTGCGCAAGGAATTGGTATCGACGGAAAGATTCCAAACCCAGTTGACTACGCAGACGCAACTGCACGCAACACCGTTGAACGCGCACTCGAATACATGGGCCTCACAGCAGGCACACCAATTCGCGACGTAAAAGTAGACACCGTGTTTATTGGTTCATGCAC
>JBEGJW010000132.1:0-3114 GCA_041184445.1 Actinomycetota bacterium
GAACAGAATTCAACAATTTCATCAGCGGTACCTGGCTCTTGTCCAAGAAACTGATTGCATGGAACTCCAATAACGGAAAAACCCTTTGCTGCAAGATCAGTTTGGAGCTGCTGCATTGCGGTGTATTGCGGCGTAAGGCCGCACTTCGAGGCCACGTTTACCAACAACGTAACTTTGCCTTGTTGGGCCCCAAGCACATCACCCGAACCGGTGAGTGGATTGATCTTGTGTGAGTACATCGACATGGGGTTCCTCCAATGGGTGCGCGGGAATGCGCTCGCAATGATCGTAACGCCCAAGCCCATACCTGCTACACAAGATGCATGCCACGGAAGCAATTTGACGCGTCGTATTACAAGCGGTTCTATTCGAGCACCCCAGTGCACAGCCGCAAGAAGGTGGCACTTCTTGCCAATTCCGTACACAACATGTGCGCGTGGTGGGATGTTCCTGTGCGGTCAGTACTCGACGTTGGAGCTGGCCTTGGTTACTGGCGTGATTGGTACGCCGAGAATTATCCAAAAGTTAAGCGGCTGTCAACCGACATCAGTGAACATGCGTGCGAAAAATACGGTCACGAACAACACGACATTGGAACCTGGGCGCCGAACACCAAGTTTGATCTCGTGGTGTGCCACGGAGTGCTGCAATACCTTGGCGACAAACAGGCAGAGTCTGCAATCCGCAATCTTGCGAAAGCTACTCGTCACGTGTTGTATCTCGAAGTGCCTACCAAGTCCGACTTGCGTCATGTCGTAGACAAAGTGGCAACCGATTTAGATATTCATTCGCGCACCGGCGACTGGTACCGCAATCGCTTATCAAAATATTTTGTGCAAGCTGGCGCAGGGTTATGGGTTGCTAAATCTTCAGAAGCAGTGCTGTACGAACTAGAGCGAACGAAAAAGTAACGCGAAGAGCGAAACTATTTGCTCTTCGAAATTGCTGCCCACACCGAAGTGGTGCAACCTGCAGCAACGAGTGCCTTCAGTAAGTCGCCAACCAAGAACGGTGCAACGCCAAGGCTGATGGCATTTTGTTCACCATTTGCCAGTGGCAAGTTCAAATGAATAGACAACCACGTTGCGCCAAAGGCGTAGATGATGGTGGAGCCAAGCAACATCGCCGGAAGCGAGGTTGCGAAATTGCGATCATGCTTCTTTTCCGCCAAGTAGCCAATTGCACCTGCTGCAACAACGAAGCCCACGAGGTAACCCATGGTTGCGCCAGTTCCCTTTTCCCAACCGCCTGCACCACCTGAATAGAACGGAAGACCGACAAGACCGGCAAACCAGTACGTCAACTGGCTGAGTGCGCCTCGACGCATGCCCAACACGGCACCCGAGAGCAACACCGCAAAGGTTTGACCAGTAAGTGGAACCGGCGTAAAGCCCAATGGAATTTCAACCTGAGCTGCAAGTGCTGTAAGCAGTGCAAAGCCAACTACCAATACTGCGTCTTGTGCAATGGCCCGACTGCGGGAATCGCGACGTGGGAAGAGGTCTGCAAGAACTTGAGTTGATGACGAAATCGTTGTGGTGGCCATGGCAACTGACTTTACAGGCGACAACAACTAAAGGCGAAACCCTCTGCGTAGCATTGAGTTATGGAAAACGCGGTGCATGAAGCCTTTGAGCTTGCTGAAAGCGCAGCCTCGGTTATTCGCTCAGCATTTCCTGCTCAACATGAAGTGCTCGTTGTGCTTGGCTCTGGATGGGCAGAATCCGTGCCCGCTCTTGAAGCAATGTCAACCTCGCCAGTACTCACATTGGACGTTGCAGATATTCCCGGATTTAAAAAGCCAACAGCGCTCGGACACGGTGGTGCGCTGAAGTCCATTCGCATCGGCACCACGCCAGTTCTGCTCCTTACTGGTCGAACACATTTATACGAAGGTCGCGGGGTGCACGCAGTGGTGCATGGCGTTCGCACGGCGTTTGCACTTGGTTGTCGCACCGTGTTGCTCACCAATGGCGCTGGTTGCTTGCGCACAGATTGGAATGTGGGAACACCCGTCGTCATTCGCGATCACATCAATCTCACCGCACATTCGCCACTCACTGGTGACAATGCACCCGCACCACTTGCCGGACGTTTTGTTGATCTGACCGATGCATATAACGAATCGCTGCGCACACTCGTTCGCGCAGTTGAACCAGGCATCAATGAAGCCGTGTACTTAGGGCTACATGGCCCACACTTTGAAACACCTGCTGAAATTCGAATGGCCGCAACGTGGGGAGCCGAAATGGTGGGAATGTCTACCGTTCTCGAAACCATTGCTGCTCGCCACCTTGGTATGAATGTGTTGGCGCTGTCGCTAGCAACAAACCTTGCATCAGGTCTCAGTGGTAACAAACTTTCCGGTGAAGAAGTGATTCAGGTCGGTAAAGATTCATCGAAGAAAGTCGGCGATCTGTTGGGTCGCGTTCTCATTGCCTTCGATCAACAGAAAGGCACACTTGCTCTATGAGTACAGACATGCTCGCCATCATTAATGCACGCGTGGTCACCGTGGACGCTCAGGGAACCATTTTTGATAACGCAACCATCGTGGTTGACGAAAATGGATTAATTCGCGAAATTGCCACTGGCTCAGTTGCACACACTGCAAGCGCCGTAATTGATGCTCGCGGTGGAATCGTGATGCCGGGTCTTGTGAACGCTCACGCGCACTTGGGCATGACATTGTTCCGCGGCCTTGGCGACGACATGAACTTGGAAGATTTTCTCGCGCGCTTAATG
This sequence comes from Actinomycetota bacterium, assembly GCA_041184445.1. Taxonomy (GTDB): domain Bacteria; phylum Actinomycetota; class Acidimicrobiia; order Acidimicrobiales; family Ilumatobacteraceae; genus UBA3006. The sequence continues at coordinate 2,746 of JBEGJW010000132.1, forward strand.
CCCGCGGAGATCAATATTTTGAATCACGACGCTGTAGTCGCTGGCACCGAACTTGGCGCGCTTGAATCGCTACTCGGTGGAATTACCACAACACTCGACATGTACTACTTGCCAGATGCAGCGCAAGAAGTTGCGTCCCGCAGTGGTGCGCGCATTTTTTCAGCACCGAACTTGCTCGAATCAGATGGGCCAGAGCCACTTCCATTCGATGCACGTATGGAATGGTCTGATCAGTGGCTCGCCGAAGCGAACGCTGCAAGTAACGATTCGTTGAATTGGCTTGCACCGCACAGCACATATTTACTTGGAGAAGAACACCTCCTGCGCATTGCGGCATTGGCCGAAAAACATGGCGCGCACATTCATGTG
>JBEGJW010000133.1:0-3702 GCA_041184445.1 Actinomycetota bacterium
AAATCTGAACACCAATCACACGAATATTCGGATTGTGCAACTTCAATGCGATTGCAGTTCCGCTTAATAATCCGCCGCCACCGAGTGGAATGATGACCAGAGATAAATCTGAAATGTCTTCAACAAGTTCGAGACCAAGCGTCCCCTGACCTGCCACAACGTCAGCATCATCAAATGGATGGCAGAAAGTCATGCCAGTTTCAGCAGCGCGTTGCTTAGCGGAAATGATGGCGGTGTCAACATTGTCGCCACCTTCAAGAACAGTTGCACCATGATGTTTTGTTGCCGCAATTTTCGATAGCGATGCACCTTTGGGAACATAAATTTCACAAGCAATGCCAAAGTGTTTGGCTGCAAGCGCAAGTCCCTGTGCATGGTTTCCGGCACTACCTGTAACCACACCACTTTTAGCTACGTCACCACAATCTTGTTCATTGCACCGCGAATCTTGAATGCACCGGTTCGTTGCAGGCTTTCCGCCTTCAGCACGATTGGAGCATTTAGTAGCTCACTTAAGTACGCAGATGGAATGACTGGTGTGTGTTGCACCACCGCTGCGCCAGCAACTCGTGCCGCAGAGATATCAGCAAGTGAGATATCAATTGGATGGTTGTTTTCTGCCATGCTCCGTCTACCGTAGTTGTTATGCGCGCGTTGCTAATTGCTAACTCAAACGAAAAAGATGCGGGTTATGTGGGGCAACGCTTCGAAGATCACGATTTTGCAAACGAGTGGCGCTCAATAGACGGCATTGATTTGGTGGTGCATTTAGGTTCGGCATGGTCTGTGTATTGGCCTGACGTTTCACGCAACGTGGAGGCCGAAGCCGACCTCATGCGTGAGGCACACAGGCGCGGCATCCCAATTTATGGAGTGTGCTTTGGGGCACAGATGCTCGCCCACGCTTTAGGTGGAAGTGCTGAAAAGGCTCGAAAAGCAGAAATTGGCTGGCACGAAGTGATTACGACCGAAGCCAATAAGCGCTTGGCGGGCAAATGGATGCAATGGCACTACGACACGTTTACGCCGCCAGCAGGGGCAGAAGTGCTCGGGCTCAGCGACGCAGGCCCACAGGCCCTCCGTATTGGACGCAGTTTTGCCACCCAGTTCCACCCAGAAGCCAATGAAGCCATCGTTTCGGGCTGGATGTCGGGCGAAGGGGCTATGGAATTGGTGAATGCGGGTATTTCCCCAAGCGATCTGATGGACGAAACCCGTCGCCAGGTGGTGCGTTCGGGCCCGGCTGCGGCCGAAATTGTCGATTGGTTCCTTGGCGAGGTGGCGACCACCCCAATGCCGAAATCTCGGTAGCCAGTCACGATCGCACAAGGATCTGAGGTTTCTCAGTTCATATCGGTCAAGTAGTAGTTTTTCTCTCTGATGTCCACCTTCCTCAGGTCGTTTCTTGTCGTTGTCTGGTTCGGCCTAGCCGCCGTCCTCATTGCCGGCCTACTGCTGTGGGTGTCGTCGTTGCTTCGCCCATCAAAGCCAACTCGCGAAAAGATGCTCACGTACGAAAGCGGTGTTGACCCAGTTGGTGAAGGTTGGTCGCAGAGCCAAGTTCGTTATTACATCTTCGCGTTGTTGTTCGTCATCTTCGACGTTGAAGCAGTGTTCATCTTTCCGTGGGCAACGCAGCTTGAGCGATATGCATTGTTCGGTTTGGTCGAAATGGGAATTTTCGTATTCGTACTAGTTCTTGGTCTGGTGTATGCCTGGCGCAAGGGCGTCCTGCGGTGGGTGTAACAACATGGGTCTTGTAGATCGCGGCAGATTGCCAAAACCATTGAACTCGTTGTTCAACATGGGTCGCTCATATTCACTGTGGGTGTACCAGTGGGGACTCGCGTGTTGCGCAATTGAAATGGGTGCAGCATTTGGTTCACCTCGTTACGACGTCATGCGTCTTGGCGTTATTCCATTGCCAGCAAGTCCGCGTCAAGCAGACCTTGTTGTTATTTCTGGAACCGTGACCGACAAAATGGCGCCAGCTATTAAGCGTTTGTATGAACAAATGCCAGAACCGAAATACGTTATTTCGATGGGCAGTTGTGCAAACTGCGGCGGTCCGTATTGGGACAGTTACTCGGTAACAAAAGGTGTTGACCAAATCATTCCAGTAGACGTGTATGTGCCTGGTTGCCCACCGCGACCTGAAGCGTTACTCGAAGGAATCGTGCTCTTGCAACAACGCATCAAGAACGAAGACATGGGCGCACGTTGGCGCGGTGAAGGCACCGTTTCAATGGATGCATCTGCAGAAGCGGAAAGGCGTGGTGAACCAGTTGTCGTCTCCCGCTGAAACCACTCCAGTCGTTGACACTGTGCGCGATCAGGTTCTTGCCGAGGTGCAAGCAACACTTGGCGCCGCTGTTGTTGATTCGTTAGTAAAGCCTGGCGACGATATTTGGATTCGCGTTTCCACACAATCATGGAATGCGAGCTTGCAGAAACTGCAGGCAATGGGTTTCGATTACTTTTGTTTCCTTTCAGCAATCGACTGGATGCCATCGCCGTTTGGTCGTGGTGAAGACGACCCAACAGAACCAGCACCCGAGCGTGACACAACCATTCGCCCTGGATACACCGGCGGCGATACCCGCATGCAAATGCTGGTTCGTTTAGTGAATTCACGCACGCACGTTGGCATCAACGTGAAGACCGATGTTCCAAACGAGATCTATACAGTTGACTCAATTGCCAATGTGTTTGCAGGCGCCAATTGGCACGAGCGCGAAGCACATGAAATGTTCGGCATTGGATTTGATGGTCACCCAGACCTCCGCAATATGTACTTGCCAACCGACTTTGAAGGTTTCCCAATGCGCAAAGACTTCCCATTGCTCGCACGCATGGTGAAGCCTTGGCCAGGAATTGTTGATGTGGAACCGTTGCCAGGTGGCGACGCAGAATCGGAAGAGGCGTCATGACCATTCTGAATGATCCAGTAAGTGCAAAGTTGGGCGACCGCGCGCAACTGAGTTACATCGCTTCGCAAGCAGCTGATGCGCGCCTCAATGTTGAACTTGAGACCGAGGGCATGACGCTGAACATTGGCCCTCAGCACCCTGCAACTCACGGAACACTTCGCATCATTGCTCGCCTCGATGGTGAACAAGTGTTGTGGGCAGAACCATCGTGTGGTTACATGCACCGTGGTTACGAAAAACTCACTGAAGTTCGTAGTTTCCCGCAAGTCACTTCGCTGATCAACCGCATTGACTGGTTGGGAAGTTTCGCCAACGAAGTGCCATTTATTTTGGCAGCAGAAAAGTTGATGGGTGTTGAAGCACCACCTCGCGCACAGTGGATTCGCACCATCTTGTTCGAACTTTCGCGCATTGCAAACGTGTCGTTGTTCTTGGGTGACCTTGGCGTGCAATTGGGCGCCATCACTCCGGTGTTCATGGCATTCCGTGACCGCGAATATGTGTTGAACCTCATTGAGTCGGCAACAGGTGGGCGTTTCCATCCAAACTTCGACCGCATTGGTGGATTGAAAGACGATTTGCCGGCTGGTTGGATTGACGAAACAAAAGTCGTGATGAAAAAATTGCGCAACTTCTGTGACGAGATTGAATCACTCTTGTTCGGAAACGAAATCTTCCAGTCACGTACTCGCGGCATCGGCGTAATTCCGCGCGACGTTGCAATGCAGTACGGACTCTCGGGTGCGAACCTTCGCGCTAGCGGTGTTGACTG
>JBEGJW010000134.1:0-3067 GCA_041184445.1 Actinomycetota bacterium
GAACCAATGATGATGAATGCTGGCATCATTGTTCCTCAAGACGGATATATGCAAGGCATCCGTGACATCACACGTAAACATGGAGCGCTGCTCGCATTCGACGAAGTGAAAACTGTTTAGTGGTGCACCCTGGCGGAGCAACAAAATTATTCGGCGTAACACCTGACTTGGTGTGCTTAGCGAAAGCTCTTGGTGGTGGAATTCCGTGTGGTGCGATTGGCGGAACGAAGGAAGTGATGGCACTAATTGATGAGGGTCGCTACAGCCAAGTAGGAACTTTTAATGGCAATCCACTCACCATGGCATCTGCGAAAGCGATGCTGAGTGAAGTTCTCACGCCAGAGGCATATGCACAAGCCGATGAAGTTGGTTCGTATATTTTGCAGAACTCGCTTGAGGTCTTGAAAAATCATGGTCAGCCTGCTTATGGCTATCACTTTGGATTCAAGGTGTGTGTGGTGTTTAGTGGCGAGGTAGCAACTAACTATCGCAAGTTCCTTACGTTCAACACCGCAGTAAGTCACTTGCATTTCCTAAAGCAATTTAACGGTGGAGTATTTCTGCCGCCATGGGGAAAGAGCGAGTCAATCACCATGAGCGTTGCGCATACAAAACAGCACGCGGATCAATGGATTTCCAACATGGACAGTTTCGGTCGCGCACTTGCAGAACTTGATGACCGAGTCTCTGCTGACTTTGCGGTTGGCAGTTACAACTAGTTCGTTTTTGTATCTTGGCGGTATTGCTTTACAAATCGCTGAGCGTACTTTTCCATTTCGGTGTGATACGCCTGACTGAAGGCCTTTGACGTAACTCCTCGTTGCACCCGTTCAGAAACTGCAAAGTCTTGAGCATTCACCATTTCATTGAAATCAAGGGTTGGCTTCAGGCTCACAGGTGGGTTGGCGGCTACCTCAGCAGGAAAGAGGTAATCGGTAACAACAGTGGTGTGAGTGGCGGAGCGCGGTATGTACGTCGATACTGCAACGCACGTGGGCATCACGTCAATCAACATGTTTGGGTACACGTAAGCACCGAATACGGAGTAATCGTCCATTTCATCCATACTCGGAATGAGCGGAAGATTTTCGTCTTGTGCAAAGGAGATCGCAGTTTTTCCCTCGGCCAAGCTGGCACCCCAATCCGAACGTTCATCTTGGGTGGTCTTTCCTGTTTTGTACACAGGTACGGTTTCGCACAGTTCCGGGTGTACAACTGAGCAATGTAGACATTCGCTGTAGTTTTCAACAAGTACTTTCCAGTTTGCCTGTACTTCGTCAGTGCTCGTAAACACGCTCTTTAGTGTTCCCATTTTGAACTGCTCTAAATCACGTGGTTTGCTGTACAAACCTTCAAACCAATCAATCAGCGGTTCGGCATTGGAATCAAGATTGACGAACAACAAGCCCTGCCATTCATCGATCTTCACCGGAGATAGCGAAATGCCATCGCGATCAAAGGACTCCTTATCGTGGTGAATCGCTCCTACAAGCTTTCCATCGAGCGAATAGCTCCACGCGTGATAGGGGCAGGTGATTGCTGCACCGTGTCCCGATCCAGATGCATCACACAATTGTGATCCGCGATGTTGGCACACATTGAAGTATGCGCGTAGATCTCCTTCACGGTTACGAACAGCAATAATGCTTTCAGTTCCAACATTGGCAACGAGACGATCTCCAATGTGCATTAATTGATCTGCGCGACCGACATAGCACCAGCGCTTTTCATATATTTCCGCCATCTCTTTTGCAAAGTTTTCTGCAGATGTGTACTCCTCGCGAGAGAAGCTAGTGCGGAGGCCTTCAATGTTTGACTTAGCCATGATCTATTCCCATTTCATTCCGACAGGTATGTCTTCGTAATCAATTGTCCATAGGCGCGCTGCTTTCACGTCGCCTGTGTAACAGCGGTATCCAAGTAATTGTTGTTGCGTTGGAGAAAGCGTGCGCGCAATGTCTTCAGGTAGTCCCACGCAGCCTGCTTCTTCAGGTGTTAACCATCCAACGAGAAATGACAAGTGCATCCCTTCGCGCCATTCATCTGTTGTGGAGTTTGCGCCTCCACCGTGCAGCACGGTTCCCGAATAAATAAGCGCGCTACCGGCGGGCATGACGGCTTGTGTGATTTCGTGGTCTAGCGCTTTGCGCGTGAAGTCATCCCACCTATGACTTCCTGGCACAACGCGAGTCGCACCATTTTCGGTGGTGAAATCCGACAGCGCGAACATGCATGAAACGGTGACTGGTTTAGCAGTTGGACCTAGAACTAGTGGCCAGTTATCTGCGTCACGGTGTAACCACTGGGGTTTTTCACCTGGGCCAATAATCATCGCCTGACCTGTATTCATCCAATACGAGGCGCAATGGGACAGTAATTCGTCATCTGCGACCCCTCGCAAAATGGAGTGAACCAGAACATGATCGCGAAACGTTTTCGAGCGGTACGACAGGCGAGTGAAGCGCTTGGTGTTTGAACCCCAGAACTCCTGCACACCTCTATCGCTGGACTTCGTTCCCGCATCGGTTGATTGCATCGATTCGGCAAGTTCGGAGCGCAGGCTATTGCGCACTTCGTCGGTGAGCATATTGTGCACGATCACGCCGCCGTCTCGCTGAAACACAGCAAGAATTTCGGAAAGCGAATGCACATTCGCGTCAAGACTTGTTAATACCGCGGTATTCGCAGTCGCCATATAGCAATTTTACCATTCGATGTAATTAACTCATTTGTTCGGGTCCTATAGCCCGTAAGGGATAAGTTTGAATTATGACTTCATTGAGCTTTCGTTTAGATGGATTGCGTGCATTGGTAACTGGCGGAGGTTCAGGAATTGGCAAGGTAATTGCCGATGCAATGCGTGATGCAGGCGCAACCGTGGTGGTGTGTGATGTAAACGATTCAACAAAGCCCAACTACATCTGCGATGTGTCGAAAACGTCTGATGTTGAAGCAATGTTCAAGGGAATTGAACGCGACTTAGGTGGTCTCGACATTTTGGTGAACAACGTAGGAGTGCCTGGGCCAACTGCGCGAGTAGATGAGATGGACCCCGATGCATACGACG
>JBEGJW010000135.1:0-3750 GCA_041184445.1 Actinomycetota bacterium
CCAATGATGGTGATGAAGTTGCCACCTGATCCCAAAATGTCGAAACCTGTAAAGAACACTGGATACAAACGCGAAACCAAGAACACGCCAGCAACAACCATGGTTGATGAGTGCAACAGCGAGCTGACCGGTGTTGGACCAGCCATTGCGTCTGGCAGCCACGTATGTAGTGGAAATTGACCACTCTTGCCAATGGCTGCAATAAATAATGCGACTGACGCAACCAAAATGACAGTGCTATTTGGCTCGCCCGAAAGCGCCCATGCGCTAATTCCACGGATAGAGAATCCGGACACTCCGAGATGTTCGGTGGTCCACTCATTCGAGGCGAAGTACAACATGGCCACACCAACGAGTAGACCCATGTCGCCAGTGCGAACGGTGAAGAACGCTTTCAACGCAGCGCGGCTGTTCGCGCCGTCTTCCCACCAGTGGCCGATGAGCATGAAGCTGCACAGACCCATGATTTCCCAGCCAAGTAGGAACAAGATGGTGTCTTCAGCAACCACCATGGCGAGCATTCCTGCAGAGAACAATGTGAGTGCGGCAAAGAAGTGCGTGTAGCGCCTATCGCCCTTTAAATATTCAGTTGAATACAACTGAACCAGCGTTGAAATAAATGCAACGACCACCAGCACGATGACAGAAAGTCCGTCAATGGATTGGCCGATGGTGAACTTCATGCCACCGATTTGCCACCAGTTCCATGTGCGCACAACCGGCGCAATGAATTGTGCCTCTGCCCCGCTGTTTACGCGATCAATCCATTGCATCGCAGTTCCGCCAGCCAACACCAGGCTGGACAACATGCTGAGCAAACCAATTTCGCTGCCCTTCATAGGCAACTTCTTGCCAAACAAAATGATGATGAAGAATCCAATTGCCGGGACGATCGGAATCAACCAAGCGTGTTCAAGGAACCAGCCAGACGACAAGGTCTGCAGGGCTTCTGCTGAGCGAATCATGATTAGCCCTTCATCTCCGAGAGATCATCGAGTGAAATGGTTCGGCGGTTGCGGAAAATGAGCAACACCAAACCAAGACCCACACCAACTTCGGCGGCAGCGATAGCAATGATGTACAACGCAAACGTGTGACCGTCTGCGTTTCCATTGCGCAACGCAAAAGCAACGAAGTTCAGGTTGACCGCGTTCAAAATAAGTTCAATGGACATCAATACGAGCACTGCATTCTTGCGAGCAATTACGCCGTACACACCGATGCAGAACAACAGTGCTGCGAGGAAGAGGAACTGATTTACCAACATGGAATCAATCCTTCCTTGCCAAGACAATTGCGCCAATTACAGCCGCAAGTAATACAAATGAAAGCGCCCAGAACGGCAGCAAGTACGGCCCAAAAATTTGATCAGAAATTTGTTGAGTGGTGACAAGCGATCCATCAGTTGGCATCTTCTCTGTTCCAAAGGATTCACTGAGTGCAAGTGCCATGGTTGCAAACAGCACTACGGCCACAGGAATGCCCAATTTCGCATAGGAGTTATTCAGGCCACTATCGCGACCAATTCGCGAACGTGTGAGCATGGTTCCGAAGAGGAATAACACCATGACGGCTCCGATGTACACGAGCACTTGAGTGACTGCAACAAATTCTGCTGCGAGCAAGATGTACTGAGCAGCAGCGCCAGCAAGCACCACTACCAACCACAACGCGGCGTGCACCACATTGCTTGTGGTCACTACGCGTAGAGCGCCAATGACCATGATTGTTGCGATGATTGCGAATCCGATGTTTTGAGCGACCATGACTGCCTTATTTCTTCTTCTTGTCGGCGCCGACTTCAAGCTCTGGCGCTGCAGGAACGGTTTCCATCCACTCGCCCAATTTTGACTTGTCGTGCAACAAGTCGGCGATGCTTGGCTCGGAGTATTCGTATTCAGGGCTCCAGAACAGAGCGTCGAACGGACACACTTCAACGCAAATTCCGCAGTACATGCACAATGCGTAGTCAATGTCGAAACGATCGAGCTTGTTTACTGCGCGTGGCTTTCCACCTTCACGACGTGGCGGAGCAAGTTCCTTGTGCGCTTCGATGTAGATGCACCAGTCCGGGCATGAACGTGAGCACAACATGCACGAGGTGCAGTTGTCTTCGTGCAAGGCAATAACGCCGCGCGCACGAATTGGTGGGGCTTCTTTTTCGCGCGGGTACTGAATCGTGTTCGAACCATTTTTGAACGTGCGCATCATCGTGTTAAACGTGACCGCAAGGCCCTTGATCATTCCTGGAATTTGAGCCATTAGAAAGCCACCTTTAACACTGCGGTCACCATGATGTTTGCGAGCGAAATTGGAATGAGCACCTTCCAAGCAAACCGCTGCAATTGATCTTCACGGAAACGTGGGTACGAGAACCTGATCCACATGATGAGGAACACCAGCACCATCATTTTGGTGAACACGATGAGCGGACCAGCGACATTCATCCAGTTGGCGACGCTGTCCATTGATGTCCAACCAAACCATGAGAACGGAACACCCCATCCACCAAGGAACAAGGTGCTGGCGATCATGGCGAACACGCCGGCAGTGGCGAATTCACCGATGAAGAAGATGAGGAATCGAAAGCCGGAGTACTCGGTCATGTAACCCGATACCAATTCCGATTCTGCAATTGGCATGTCGAATGGCGCTTGGGTCAGTTCGGCCTGAACGGCAATCATGAACACCACAAACCCAACAAACTGCGTAAGCACGTACGGATTGCCAACAATGTCGGTTCCAAAAATTGAGCCAGCATTTTGTGCAAGAACAATCTGCTGCAAGTTCATGGTTCCTGCTTGAATGACCACGCCCATCACTGCAAGCACCATTGGTAGTTCGTATGCAATGAGCTGACCAGCAGCGCGCAAACCACCGAGCAACGAGTACTTGTTTGCCGACGACCAACCGGCCATCAAGATTCCGAGAACCGAAATTGATGAAACTGCAAGCGCATAAAACACGCCGGTCTCGAAATTGGTGAACCATGCGTCTGGACCAAACGGCACACTGCAACGAGCAAGAACGTGCTCATCAACACGATGACTGGAGCCATGCGGAAAATGCGCTTGTCGGCATTGTCTGGCTGAATGTCTTCCTTCTGTAGCCACTTGCCCACTTCAGCAAACAACTGCATGGAGCCATATGGGCCGGCTTCCATTGGCCCAAGACGACTTTGCATAAACGACATCATCTTGAACAAGAACACATACACAATGGTTCCCGCAGGAAGTAGCACAGCAACCAAGCCACCAAGTACGCGGAGCAACGACTGACCCCAGTACGGAATGACGACAGCGAGAAACGAATGCATCAGCGGTCAATGTCTCCGAGAATGAAGTACAGCGAAGCAAGAATGGTGATGATGTCTGGCACGTATACGCCACGCAACAACCATGGTGTTATTGAAATGTTGTTGAAGCTCGCCGAACGAATCTTTACGCGGAACGGACCAGAGTCACCGCGCGAAACGACGTAGTAGCCCATTTCGCCAAGTGGGTTTTCTGTTGATACCCAAGCTTCGCCTTCTGGCACTTTGATGATCTTTGGAACTTTGGCCATGACAGGTCCTGCTGGAATTCCATCGAGCAACTGATCAACAATCTTGGTTGCTTCGCGAGTTTCTTGTAGGCGAACCCAGCAGCGAGCAAAGCTGTCGCCATCTGGGTGCGTCCATACTTTGAAGTCAACTTTGTTCCATGCCATTGGGCTGTCTTGGTCGCGACGCAAGTCCCAGTCAACACCGCT
>JBEGJW010000136.1:0-2970 GCA_041184445.1 Actinomycetota bacterium
ACTGCTTCGGCAACCTTGTTGCCCTGCATGAAATCGCAACCCAATAACTTCAAGCGCTGCTTTTGATCTTCAGTCGTTACCCATTCAGCAACAACGCTCATGTTTAATGAGTGTGCAAGCTGAATGATGGAACGAACAATTGGGTCGTCTCCACCGTGTTGGCCAATGTCGCGAACCAACGTGCCGTCCAGCTTCAAGTAATCGGCAGGGAAGTCGCGCAAGTAGGCGAGCGATGCATAACCGGTTCCAAAATCGTCAAGTGCAAGTTTCACGCCAAGGCGCTTCAGTGCATTGAGTGTGCGCATGACCGCAGGGTTGTCGTTCAACATGGTCTTCTCGGTAATTTCAAGCGTCAGGTGCGCAGCATCAACATTGGTTTCGCGCAGCGTTCCCATAACGCGCTCAACGAATGCAGCTTCGCTCAATTGGCGTGTCGAAACATTCACATGCACCATGAACGAACGTTCAACAATTCCTTCGTCCATCCACTTGCGCGCATCGGTGCATGCTTGGCGAACCACCCAGTCGCCAATTGGTCCGATAGATCCAGACTCTTCAGCAAGTTCGAGGAACACAGGCGGAGTTAACACGCCGCGCTCAGGGTGATTCCAACGCAGCAACGCTTCAACGCCAGCCATACGGCCGGTGTGTGTAGAAACGACTGGCTGATACACCACGAACAACTCGCGCTTAGCCAATGCGCGCTCAAGTTCTGTAGACAAGGTGACCCGATCTTTTGCGCTCTTGCGCATTTCATCGGAATACATTTCGCATCGACCACGTCCGCGCTGTTTTGCGCGATACATGGCAGTGTCGGCATTGCGTAACAGCGTTACCGCAGCATCTGCTGGTGCTTCTTCTGCAAGCAGCGCAGGTGTTGCCATAGCGATACCAATGCTTCCGCTGGTAAAGATTTCAACGCCTTGCAAAATGACTTGTCCCGTAATGCCTTGGCGCACGCGCTCGGCAACGTCCATGGCAATGTGCTCATCGCCTAGGCCGTCGCACAACACCACAAACTCGTCTCCACCAATGCGGGCAACCAAGTCGCTTGGGCGAGTGGCGCTTACCAAGCGCTTGGCAATGGAGTTCAACAATTGGTCGCCAACGTTGTGGCCAATGTTGTCGTTTACGTCTTTCAACTTGTCTAAGTCCACAAACATCACTGACACACCGCGCTTGGTGGTCACGCTGCGTTCAAGTGCTTCACTCAATTTGCGTAGGAACAACACGCGGTTTGGCAACCCAGTTAATGCGTCGTGTGTTGCCTGGTAGTTCAATTCGTCTTGCAATTGCTTGGCTTCGGTGATGTCACGCGCAATCACGGAGTAGTGCTGAATGGTTCCGTCTGCTTCGCGCACTATTTGCAATACCAACGTCATGGTGCGAAGAATTCCGTCTGGGCTACGGAAACCAAGTTCGCCTTCCCATTTGTTGTTGGCTGGCGAGTTAATCACTTCGCGTGGCACTTGATCGCGAATAGCTTGAATAAACATTTGTGTTGCGGCATCGCTCGCTGGTGATTGTTCGCTCACACCAATCAGGTTTCGAGCACCGTCGTTGCTGAACAACAAATTGCCACGTGGGTCAAAAACAATCACTGCGTCTGCGCTGCTATCGAGCAAGCCAATTAACTGATTGCTCAGCACTCTGCGGTTCACCGCTTCTGTTACGTCGTGCGCGGTGCCAACAAAGCCAGTGATCTCTTTTTTCGCACCAAGAATTGGTTGAGTTGAAATGTTGAGCCAAAACACTTCACCGTCTGGTTTCCACAATTTGAATTCAATGCCAAATGCAGAACCAGTTTCGCGCGAACGTTGCCACGCTTCTTCTGCCAGTGCACGATCGGATGGTTGTGCGTTCACCCATGGCGCAACGCCTGGAGTGAAACTTGCGCCACCGAGTGCGAGTGCGCGAAACGTCTCATTCGCCGTCGTCAACCGACCATCAATGTCGGTCTTAAATACCCCTATTGGGAGGGAGGCGGCTGATTGGTCAATGACTCCATCTTGACAGGTTGCCCTTTACCAATATGGCTAATCGGGCGTTTATCGCGTGACAGAAAAGGTGATGGACGTTATGCCAAGCGACCCCGCTTCAAGCGAGGTCAGCATGGTTTTGGCGTCCATTCCGTCGCTCACTTCAAGTTGTTGCGAAACGGCGTACACGGTGAGCACATAGGTGTGCGGTTCGCCTGCTTTCGGGCACGGAGCGGCATAGCCGACCTTGTTCACGCGATTCAGCGACTGCACGGCGCCTGCAGGTACCACTCCCGCATCGACGTGGTTGATTGCTGGGTCAATATTGGCCGCGGCCCAATGCACGGCATCGCCGGCGGTTTGGTCAACGATGGAAAGGCCCCAGGTAACGGTGCCTTCTGGCAGGCCCGCAATGTCGAAGCTTGGCGACAGTTTCGAACCGGCGCAGGTGAATTGTGCGTCGATTGGACCGCCTTCTTCCCACGGCGCAGCAATGGTGAATTCCTGAACGGGTGCAATCGATTCGGCAATGGTGGTGGCAATTGCAATGGTCTCGGTTTGATCGGCAGTTGGTGGCTTCATTTCGCGACCGTCTCGTGAACACGAAGCGAGCAGTAAGGCGCTCATTCCAACGATTGCAGCTGCGCCATAAATTTTTCCCGAAAAACGTGTCACAAATGAAGGTTACGACATGCAGTACTAACCTGCATGTCGTGTTGCAACCCAATGAACAACTTTGTGTACTTACGGTGCATGCGCACCCCGATGACGAAGCTTCAAAGGGTGCGCCAACCATGGCCATGTACGGCGCGCAAGGTGTGCGCACCGTGTTGGTGTGTTGCACGGGCGGCGAAGAAGGCGATGTTGCAAACCCAGCGTTGAAAGAACCTGGCCAACCATTTCATGGGTTGGAAGGTGAAGCAGAAAAGCAACTGCTCGCACAACTTCGCCCTGCAGAGTTAGAAAAGGCCGCGCAAGTTATTGGATTTCA
>JBEGJW010000137.1:0-2877 GCA_041184445.1 Actinomycetota bacterium
GAGGAACGCACTCATTTCTGCACGTCCACCCATTTCGCGAACAAAGTCGGCATCTAGCCATGGTTTGTATATACGAAGTTTTGGATTAGCGAGAAGTCCGTAGCGATAGAAGCGCTCAATGTCGTTGCCCTTGTAAGTGCTTCCATCGCCCCAAATGTCAACGCCATCTTCTTTCATGGCACGCACCAGCATGGTTCCGGTTACCGCACGTCCAAGCGGAGTGGTGTTGAAATACGTTTTGCCAGCAGTGGTGATGTGGAACGCACCGCATTGCAAAGCCACAAGGCCTTCGTGAACCAACTCGGTTCGACAGTCAATAAGTTTGGCGCCTTCGGCTCCGTACTCTTTGGCGCGAACAGGAACTCCGTCTAGGTCGGGTTCGTCTGGTTGCCCAAGGTTCGCGGTGTATGCATAAGGGAGCGCACCCTTTTCGCGCATCCACGCAACTGCTGCAGATGTGTCAAGACCACCAGAGAAAGCAATTCCTACGCGCTCGCCAATTGGCAATGATGATAAAACTTTGGCGTTAGAGGCAGCGGCGCTTGAATCAGGCATATAAACACGGTACTGAATTTGGTGTGCCGAAGGCGACCGCTTTAGTCGCGTGAACGTCCTGCAAACATTGCGATGGAGATGAAGAGCGCCGATACCGCGACGATTCCTTCAATGATTGCGATTCCTGGAGTGCCTGTGATATCACCGATTGCAACGCCAGCGAGCACGAGCGAGCAGCCAATTCCGACGTAGCCAGCAATGCGTGGTAGTCGAATGATGGCGATAATGCTGATAACCGGCATCAAAAATGGCAGTGCCCACAAGAGCGGGAATGTGGGGTTTGATTCGGGACCAAGCCACCAGGTGGATTTTCCAACCGACCTACTCGCGATTGCGGCGCATGTAAGGGCGGCAGTTACAAGCAACCACGACGAAACACCTACGAGCTTCCAGGGGGACTTCACATCCTGAACAGTACAACCCAAAGCGCTCCAGTTAGCCTGATGGCGCATGTCCCGACCATCTTTCGCTCGTTTTTCGGTGTTTTTCCCCATGTGGAACGAAGAGGAATATCTTCAGCGCGCATTAAATGCCGCAATTGAACTTGGCGATGAGCTGATTGCCGAAGGCACAGTGCAGGACTACGAGATGATCATCGTGAATGATGCATCAACCGATGCAACACCGCGACTTGCAGATGCCGCTGCAGCTGCGAACTCGCGAATCAAAGTGGTGCATCATCCTGTTAATCGCAAATTAGGTGGTTCGATCAAGTCTGGATTTGCCGCTGCAACGGGTGACGTTGTGTTGTACACCGATGCCGATTTACCGTTTGACTTCCGTGAAGTGCATAAAGCACTGCGACTCATGCATCAGTATGAAGCAGACATTGTTGCCGCATATCGATTCGACAGAACAGACGAAGGTTATGTGCGAGTGGTGTATTCGTTCTTGTACAACCTCTTGGTGCGCGGGTTGTTTGGCTGTCGTTTCCGCGATGTGAACTTTGCATTCAAATTGGTTCGCCGAAATGTGCTCAACACAATCGAATTGACAAGCGAAGGTTCGTTCATCGATGCCGAACTAATGGTGAGTGCACGCAAACTTGGAATGAGTGTCGTTCAGTTTGGCGTTGACTACTTTCCACGCACTCGTGGTGTCTCAACCCTGAGCTCACCATCGGTCATCGTGAAAATTTTGAAAGAAGCGTGGTCATTACGCGCAAAACTCAATGCACTCGCACCGAAAAAGTCATGAGCGACGACTTCGATAACTTTTACGACCAGGACTTCGAATACGACGAAGACTTCGTAGGCGAAGATGTTCATCCTGTGCACAGCACGTATGAGCGCTGGAGACCTGCACTTGCTGCCTTTGCGGTGTTAATCACTGTTGTTGCCATTGGCATGTTTGCAAATGACAGGAATAATGGTGGCGCATCGGGAAGTTCTGATTCCACAGTTGAGCAGTCAACGATTCCGGTTGTCACAGTTCCGCTTACACGCACCATTAAGCCAGGCATGAAAGGCGACGATGTGTTGCGTTTGCAGCAACGACTTGCTGCAATGCATTTCGATCCGGGTCCGCAAGATGGTGTGTATGGCCAAAACACGGTGCAGGCAGTGTGGGCATTTCAGAAACTGATTATGCAAACGCCGCGCGAACGCGCAACCGATGAAGTCACCCCATCGACGTGGGCAATTATGGAAACTGCGGCTCCAGTGCTTCCTCGGCGACAGGCAGATTCGCCAAGCCATGTGGAGGTTTATTTGCCAGAGCAAGTTCTGGTGGTGTTTAAGGGTGGCGAGCCACAGTTGATTACCCACATTTCTTCTGGTTCAAATGAAAAATGGTGTGAAGAAGTAACCATCGACCCAGGCCAAGACGGAAATAACACTGCGCAGCAAATTAAAGAGGGAATCTGTGGTGAGGCAATTACTCCACCAGGAATTTTCTATTTCTACAACCGACATACAGGAATGCGCGAATCAAAATTGGGAAGCATGTACAACCCGGTGTACTTCAACTACAACGTGGCTATTCACGGTGCGATTCTTGTTCCGCTAAAACCGGCATCGCATGGTTGCGTGCGCATTCCAATGTCAGTTGCTCGCTACTTCCCGGCGCTCGTTGCATACGGCGATCGTGTGTATGTGTTCGATGGTATTAAAGAGCCTGAAGAATACGGTTCACCGGTTCCACCGTTCGATAAACCAGACCCGAACTACACCACAACTACTTCGTCGACTATCGCGCCAAAACCAGGTGCTGCGACCACTGTCATTCCGTAGTCTCGTGGAATAAGGTTCAGTAAATGGAGCGCATTCCCTACGACGAGTTTTCATTGTTTAGCGAGAACATTGCTGAATATGC
Organism: Actinomycetota bacterium; assembly: GCA_041184445.1. Classification (GTDB taxonomy): domain Bacteria; phylum Actinomycetota; class Acidimicrobiia; order Acidimicrobiales; family Ilumatobacteraceae; genus UBA3006. The sequence continues at coordinate 2,869 of JBEGJW010000137.1, forward strand.
ATTGACCGT
>JBEGJW010000138.1:0-2873 GCA_041184445.1 Actinomycetota bacterium
GGTGTTTCGTAATTCCAGTTTCTGCATTTACTACGGGTGCATATGCGCGACGATTTTGCCACGGACCAGTTGCTCCGTAACCACTAATTGACGCAACGATGAGACGACTGTTCGCTTCCATCATGCGCTCAGTGCTGAGACCAAGTCGGCTCATGACGCCTGGACGAAAGTTTTCCACCACAACATCGCAAAATGGAATGAGGCGCATGATGAGAGCTGACGCTTCGGGTTTCGAGAGGTCAAGGGAGATGTTTTGCTTGCCAATGTTTTGCTGAATGAAATAACTCGACAGTGAATTAACGCGAGGCTGCGCAAAACGTGTGAGGTCACCTTCCGGCGGCTCTACTTTGATGACTTCTGCGCCAAGGTCGGACAGCATGCGTGTGGCATGTGGCCCCGAAAGAACGCGGGTGAAGTCGAGTACGCGAATGCCCTCAAGCGGGCGTTTACCACCTGTTTGCTGGGTCTTTATGCCTCTAGTCAAGGGTGACGCCAAGAGTGCGCAGTGCAAGCGATGAGTACACCGACATGCCAGTGATCATCGCATCTTCTTCAAACATCACGCGGTTGGAGTGGTTTGGTGCTGCGGTGCGAAAGTCTTTGTTGTGTGGCGTTCCACCAAGAAACACCATCGCACCAGGCTTCTTTTCCAACACGTAACTGAAATCTTCTGCACCCATCACCGCGTGCGGCATGCGTACCGCTGCTTTGTTGCCCACAATTGCTTCGGCAACATCGAGTGCGAAGTCTGCAGATGGACCGTCGTTCACTGTGACGGGGTAACCGAGCACAACTTCAACGGTTGCTTCCATGTCGTGTGCGGCAGCAATACCTTCTGCAACACGCTTAATGCCGTCGTGCACTTTCTTGCGAGTGGCTGCGCTCATTGCACGAATCGTTCCTTCAACTCGAGCAACTTCAGGAATCACATTTGTTGCAGTTCCTGCAATCAACTTGGTGACGGTAATTACTGCAGGGTCCCAAATTTCAATTCGACGAGTAACGAACGCTTGCAGAGCGGTCACGATTTCGCAGGCAACAGGAACGGGGTCAAGCGTGCGGAAAGGTTCCGACGCGTGACCACCCTTGCCTTTCACTTCAATGCGCAACACATCACTTGATGCCATGATTGGGCCACCCTTGGTGCCAATGAATCCAGCAGGAAGCGACGACGTAATGTGCAATGCGTATGCCGCAGTAAGTGGTGATTCGCTGCCATCACGATTCGGTCCAACATCAAGAATGCCTTCATCAAGCATGTACTCGGCACCGCCATAACCTTCCTCGCCCGGTTGAAACATAAACAACACTCGACCAGGCAGTGTTGCCTTACGCTCGCTGAGCATTTTTGCTGCACCAGCGAGCATGGCAACGTGCGTGTCGTGGCCGCACGCGTGCATCACGTTGTCAACCTTTGAAGCAAAATCAAGACCGGTGTCTTCTGGCATGGGCAGTGCATCCATATCGCCACGCAACATGACAGTCGGGCCGGGTTTGTCGCCAGTCAACATTGCGGCGATGCCACTCGTTGTCTTGTGCAAGGTGATGTCGAGCGGAAGTCCATCGAGTGCTTCCAAAACGCGTTCACGAGTTTTCGGAAGATCAAGACCAATTTCTGGCCACACGTGGAGGTCGCGGCGAATGGAACGCGCGTATTCGAGCATTCCTGCGGCTTGTTGTTGAATGCCGGTCGCGTTGCCGTGGCGCTCGACTGCGGGTTGTGAAAGTGGTGTTGTAGCCATAGGGCAATGGTACGCAACTAAGGCGAATTGTTTACGATGGGTGAATGCTGACCGTGGAATTCACCATTGAACCATTCATTGAAGGCGCTCCTGGGGCGCATGTGACTGCAGCTGTTGCCGCAGTGGAAAAACGCGGTCTGATCGTTGAATTCGGACCTTTTGGTTCATCGTTTTCCGTCCCCAAATCGGAACTACCTGAAGCGGTAGCCGACCTCATGCGGGCTGCATATGCAAATGGTGCAACCTTTGTCAGTGTTGATGTCGGGTCCATCGAGGACTCACAGGCATGACCATTCCTCACGATCACCCAGTAGTTATTGCAGCGGGGCCACTCATTGATGCAGTCGGTGCATCGTTAGTTGCTCCCGAAAACCTGGTTACAGGAGACATTGAACTGAAGTGGGAGGGTGCGGTCATTGCTGGAATCAGATTGCCGCCTCTACATGGTGCACTTGATCGAATCATTGAAATTGTTGAGCGCGAATTAGGAAACAAACTGTCAGAACTCTCGCGCAATGACAAACAAAAAGCCATACGTCTGCTTGACGAACAAGGTGCGTTCATTCTGCGTCGTGCGGTTGAAGATGTCGCAGATGCAATGAAGGTTTCGCGAATTACGGTGTACAACTATTTGAATGCATTGCATCGCTGACCATGTTTGATGTTGTTGCATTTGATGCCGATGACACGTTGTGGTTTAGCGAAGATTCGTTTCGCAAATACGAAACACAGTTTGTCGAAACGCTCACTCCGTATGTTCCGGTAGGAGTTGATATCAAGGCAGCACTTGTTGCCACAGAACGCAAAAACATTGACGCATACGGCTATGGCGTGAAGTCGTTCGGGCTTTCTTCCATAGAAGCAGCCATCACGTTGTCAAACGGTGAAATTCCAGCTTTTGAACTGCAAAAGATTCTGCATGGAGTTCGCGAGCATCTCACTGAACCTGTTCGAGTATTTGATGGAGTCGCCGAAGTTCTCGCTCAAGTCAGTTCGCAATTTCGCACGATTTTGATTACTAAGGGTGATCTTGCTCACCAAACACGAAAAGTTGAAACTAGTGGCTTAAGCCATCATTTTGAACACGTTGAAATTGTGTTGGAAAAAGATCCAGCCACGTATGCACACGTA
>JBEGJW010000139.1:0-3640 GCA_041184445.1 Actinomycetota bacterium
GGATGGAATAGTGCGTGCTGCTCGGCCCATATCAATCTCCTTATGCGTCTGAATGAAACATTAGGGGATTTCGTACAAATGCCCACGATGCGGACAAATTAAGAGAGAAACTAAACGCGTGGGTGTATGGCGCGCTCGGAGGGACTCGAACCCCCAACCCTCTGATCCGAAGTCAGATGCTCTATCCATTGAGCTACGAACGCTGGTCACCACATAATAGTGGCGAGTTGAATACGCGACTACGGGCGAATTTCGTAGAAGGCGTTGATGGAGTGATCAATATCAAGCTTGCGGAATTGTGAGAACCCAGCCGACCTGGCCATGGACTCCGCGTTAGCTGCAGAAAGCCCAAGCGTGCCGAGCCCGGCGCCATCAGGTGACGACATTGCAGACGACATGCACGACAACACGCTGATGCCATACATCAATGGAGCCATTGGGTTCTTCTGCGCATTCAAGGCAAACGTTTCGTGTGCCTTGATGTCAACGAGCAACCACGTTCCATTTGGCTTCAACGCTGCACGAATGGCGTGCATCATTTCTGCTGGGTGAGTCATGTCGTGAATGCAGTCGAACGTGGTGATGAAGTCGACTGAGTTGTCTGTTGGCAAAGGTTGTTTGCGCGGGTCATGAAAGGAAACATTTTTCACACCGGATGCGATGAGTTTTTCTGCTGCGCGATCGAGTGCGTATTTGCTGATGTCATAGCCAACGAATGAACTCTTAGGGAAGTGCTTGCCCAGAAGCAAGATGGCGCTTCCTGCACCGCAGCCAATGTCGGCAACTTTTGCGCCGCTTGTAAGCGCGTCACCGATTCCGTCAATTGCAGGAATCACGGTGTCAATAAGGTTCGCATTCGTCCACGGTTCAAAACTGCGTTCAATGCCAACTGCACCTTCGGGTCCATGGCTGTCGTAGTCGTGGCCAATTCCGGTGCGGAAACTTTCCGGCATTTTGTTTAGTGCGGCCATGGTCTGTGGCAAGCGATGGAACATACCCATTCCAAATGCGGGGCTGTTTGGGTCGGCAAGAACGGCTACTTGTTCGGGGGACAAGAAGAACTGATCATCATCAATGGTTGGAGAGTCAGAAGGTGTATTGGTAGTAGAAATAAGTCGAGCAGAAGCTTGGTTGTAAGCCCACTCGCGAACCCAGCGCTCGTTTAATTCGGTGGTGTGAGCAAGTTGGGAGGTGGTCATTGGCTGCGCAGCCTTTGCAAGTGCTGCATACAACCCAAGTTGATCGCCCAAATGCACCATTCCCGAGGTAACTGCTCCTTCAAGTTTGGTGAATAGAAGGAATGAAAACATCTTGAGTTTGTCTGGGTCAATGGTGCTCATATGCAATAAAACCTAGTGCTTTTGCCTGACCACATATTCAGTGTGGTGTAGGGCAAACTAGATGTATGACTTGGAAAAAAATCGTTGGTGTTGTTGCAATCGTTGTTCTAGCCATGATGGTGTTTCGTGGATGCGGCGATGGCCGGGGAATGATGCGCGACCATGACGAAATGCATGGTGGTAATTCCGCTCAGGGCGTAACCGTGCAGGCAACTGGAACAGTAAAAGTGGTTCCCGATGGAGTCAGTTTCAATTTCGCAGTTTCGGTATTGGCTCAGTCTTCAGAAACCGCAATGTCTGAAGCAAGTGCAACTGCCGAAAAGGTTCGCGCTGCACTCGATGCCGCAGGTGTTGCAAAAGACGACATCGCAACCCAGAACGTCAGCGTGTATCCGGAATACCTATCGAGTTCAACAGGGACGCAAACGCTCAGCGGGTATCGCGCACAACAAGTGTTTACTGTCACTTTGCGCGACACGTCCAAGGCCGGCGAAGTAGTAGATGCAGTTATTGCAGCTGGTGGAAATTCGCTGCAAGTGTATGGCGTAACGCCAACATTGCTCGATACCGATGCTGCAGTTGCACAAGCACGTGAAGCTGCAATCAAGAGCGCCAAAGCCAAGGCAAAGGACTATGCAAGTTTGATTGATGCTGGTCTTGGATCGGTGGTGTACGTAAACGAAATAGCTTCGCCAAGTTCGCCGGTACCGATGTTGGCAAGCGATTCTGCAACTGGATCAGCGCCAATGAAAAAAACAGTTATCAACCTGGGAACTCAAGAAGTTTCAGTGTCGGTTGAAGTGCGTTGGAGCTTGAACTAAGTAGTGAGTTGAAGGCGCATCACGGTGTGCGCAATGCCATTAAGTTCAGTTTCTCGAAGTGGTTTCCAACCTTTATTGGCATACCACTGTTGCTGGTCACTGGTGTAGAGGTAAAGAGCAGAGTGACCCAACTGGTGTGCTCGCTGAACAATGCGTTGTACAACTGTTGAAGCAACACCGTGTGCGCGGTTGGTTGGCAATGTGAGTACAGCAGCAAGCCACGGGCCGGGTTCCGTTGCGTTTGGCAATTCGTCGTCATCGATAAGCGTTGCCATGCCGATGAGTTCGTCATTCGTATTAAGCGCTACATACGTCTCTGCGAAACGACCTGAGTATTGTCCGGTAAGTCCGTAAAGGTCAATGTAGGTCTGCACGGAGTCTTCAGTGAATATCTCTTTCCACTCAGCCACTGAAAGTTCCGCTGCTCGCTTCCAGTGCTGTGTTGCATCGGCAATATTCACAACAGAAAATGTCTTTAGTTGTGGCGGAGCCGTGAAAGCGCCATTGTCGTCGCAAGGGAAGTCAATTACTTCAATGACTGCATCAAGATTGATGGTTCCGTAAATATGCGGGAATAGTGGTTCGTGGGGAAGTGCAGGTGAGCCATCAATATGTGCTGGCGGTTCAAACTTCAACTCGCTTACAAGTTTTGCGGGGTCAATGTTTAACAACACCATGTTGTGTGCACCGCGGTAGTACTTGTTGGCTGCTCAGTTGAACAGTGCGCGAAACCTTCAGTTACAACCGATGGGGCAATGAGTTGCCCGTGTGCTTGAGCCTCGACCCAACTTTCACGCGACAACAAATGCAAAATCACGTGTTTAGCGTAGATCCTGAACTTTCCAATTGCCTTTTGCGTTGATGATTTCAGGGTCACCCGTAAGAATTTTGGCATTGTGAGCGAGTGCAGTTGCTACACAAAATGCATCACCTAGAGCCATTTTGTGTGCAGCCTTGACTTGTGATGCAGAAAGAGTGAGCTCTTCATCGACCTCGATGAAGGCAAGTTTTTGGCGGAGCGCGGGAAGAACCTGCTGGATCGCTTTATCTCCGTGCTTTCTGGAGAGGATGTACAGAACTTCACAAACATTGACAAGGCTGATAACTGGGCGATGCGGAATTATTTTTTCGACGGCAGCAGCAGAAGGTCCGTCTTCAAGCCAATTGATTACCGCCCATGAGTCGAGACATATATTCATCGAGCCTCTTTGCGACGATCATCCATCAACATCTTGAGCATTCCAGTGCCCGCAAACATGCCACGAAGAGATTGAGTTGCATGAACGGACTGAATGAGGACACCATTTTCAGAAAGTGAAACAACGACCTCGTCACCGGGTTCAATTCCCAGTTCTTCGCGAAACTTTTTTGGAATAACTACTTGACCCTTGGGCCCAACTTTTTGTGCCATTTCGAAATTATAACAAATTGGTATAACTATTGGTATAACTTTTGTTGGTGCTGCCATGTACCTATGTG
>JBEGJW010000140.1:0-2830 GCA_041184445.1 Actinomycetota bacterium
TCGTGCGAGTTCGACTTGAGATACCTTCCCCCACAAATCTGCAAGGTGTGTTCACAGCACTTATTGCCGGACTCCCCGACCCTGCCCATTCGAAAGTGAAGACTCTCCTCCCACCCGCATTTTCAGCGAATGTTGAGGTGGTCGGAGGTGTTGCGAATGTCAATTCAAAACGCGGCTCTCTCGATGCAATCAAGCCAAATGAACAGCGGTTGGCAATCGCTCAAATTGTGTTGACGCTCACGAGTCAACCAGGCATTGGACAAGTGACGTTTAGCGTTGGTGGGAAACCAATAGGCGTGCCCCGTGGACGAGGAGATATTGCAGGGGCTAGTACACCAGTCACCTTTGACGACTACAAAATGCTAATTACCAAGTAATTAGTAACCCAGTCGCTCCACACGATCGGCGCGTTGTTGCCAGTTTTTGTCAACGACAACAGCCAACTCTAAAAATGTACCTTTAGGTAGTTGCTTGCGAACTGCAGTTCCAACTTCCTTCAAAAGCGAACCGCCCTTGCCAATTACCATTCCCTTTTGACTGTCACGCTCGACAACAATTTCGCAGCGAACTTTGTCGTCTTCCCATTCTGTAACACGCGTTGCGATCGAATACGGCAATTCATCAAACGTGAGTGCCAACAATTGTTCGCGAACTAACTCTGCAACCCATTCTCCAGGAGACGTTTCTGTTGTCATCTCTGTTGGGTACAGCTGTTCGCCTTCGGGAAGAAGCTTTCCAAGATGCCCAGCAAGTTCTGCAACGCCAGCACCGGTCTGTGCACTGACCGGGAAATATTCGGACGCTCCAAGCTCACTGAGCTTGGTGAGCTGCTTCAGAATTTGCTGTGGAGAGGCTCGGTCGATTTTGTTCAGAATGACTATCGCTTTCGCCATATCGATGTGACTTGCTACCCACTGATCGCCAGAGCCGAACGGTTGCGTTGCGTCAATTACTAAACACACGACATCAACATCTTTTGTTGATTCAAGCGCCGTTGCGTTCACTCGTTCGCCTAAAGCGCTGACGGCTTTATGCAATCCAGGAGTGTCGACAAAGATGATTTGGTAGTCATCCTTAGTGACGACTCCACGAATTCGTGTGCGAGTAGTTTGCGGTTTGTCAGAAACGATGCTGACCTTTGAACCACACAGCGCATTGACCAAAGTTGATTTTCCAACGTTTGGGCGTCCAACAAGTGACACAAAGCCTGAACGCATAGGTACAGGCTAGTTCTGCAAGAATGAAACGGTGCAGAACATCAATTGGAAAAAATGGTTCGATCGAATGCAGCCACAAACGTTGCAAATTGCTACATGGTTGCTGTACATGAATGGTTTTTTTGCATTGGCGAATTTCATGGATAGCCAAATGGAAATCGGTTATATCCGTCGGGTCTACTCGCTAGGACCGGTGTATGGACTTATGGTGATAGCTGCACACGTGCTTGGCGGCTTGCTCATGGCCAATGATCGCAAGATTGGTTACAAAATCGCTCTCGTTGCTGCTTTCTCCCCGTTCGTTTCGAACCTGATTGTCTATCGTTCGTTGATCGCACACTCATTTCTGAACGCCGCATTCGACATTGCCCTAGTTGCCCTTTTGCTGCATACCCAAAGTCGCACTCACCAGAAGGTGTGGTTCCAATAACCCCAATCCCTGAGTTCGCAGCCTGGCTCGACTTTCTGCCACACTGAAGATATGGCAACCATCATTAAAGATCAGGCAGACCTCATGGCTCACGTTGGCCAACATCTTGGATACAGCGAGTACATCACTGTCACCCAAGAGCAGGTACAACTATTCGCTGACGCAACCGGCGACCACCAATGGATTCACTTGGACACCGAACGTGCCAAAACTGGACCATTTGGTCAGACCATTGCACACGGTTACCTCACACTCTCCTTGGCGCCAGTACTCATTGGTCAGATCTGGAAAGTAGAAGGCGTCAAGATGGGCGTCAACTACGGAACGAACAAGGTTCGTTTTATGGCTCCAGTACCTGTTGGTGCAAAGGTTCGCGCTGGAGTCAAGCTGCTTGAGGCAACCGAAATTGCCGGTGGCGCACAAGTAGTTCTTGAAACCACGTTTGAATGCGAAGGCGCAACCAAGCCTTCATGTGTTGCAGAAATTATCTTCCGTCACTACTACTAATCATTAGCGGTATGTCTGCATAATTTTGGCGAATTCGGTAAGCGTTTGCTTATCCGGGTAATCCACACACCACGGGATAAAGCCGCTGCATCCACGCTTCACGAAATCTGCAATTCGTTCCGCAACTTGATCGGGCGTACCCACGAAGTTTGAGTTACTCCATTGTTCAAACTGATCTCCGCGACCACTAGCAATTTGGTATTCGCGGAGTTCCTTTTCGGTGTCGCGAATGAGAATCTCGCCTGAAGTTGTCTTCTTAATCTCCGACTCATCGCGGCCAACTTTTAGGCAGTGACCTTTCAAAATTTCTACTTTGCGCGAAAAATCTTCGGCTGTGCCACCGAAGTTTGAGTAATCGGCGTGCTGAGCAACAACTCGCAAGGTGAGTTGTTCGCCACCGCCTCCAATCCAAATTGGCGGACGTGGTGCCTGCAACGGTTTCGGATCACAATTTGCTCGAACAAGCTGGTAGTACTTTCCGTCGTATGTGGTTTCTTCCTGTGACCACATCATCTTCACGATTTCTACGCACTCACGAAGCATGGCAATTCGGTCTTTCGGTACCGGAAACTCATAGCCATATCCGCGGCATTCGTTTTCGTACCAACCCGCACCGATGCCCCAGTCCAACCGACCTCCAGATATGACATCGAGAGTGCTTGTGATCTTCGCCAGG
>JBEGJW010000141.1:0-3085 GCA_041184445.1 Actinomycetota bacterium
ATATACCACTCATAGTTACGTCTCGAATAACCAGCGACATCCCATGCGCACGGGATGGCAACCAGTCCACGTCTCCGCCAATTGCCACAATGTCGAGCAGCATGCGTTGCAACGTGCTGGCAATGGTGAATTCGCGAACTGGCGCACCAATGGTTCCATTGCTAATCAGCATTCCAGAGGCACCGGTTGAAAAGTCTCCGGAAATCGGGTTAACTCCGCTGTGAAGACCCGACACCATTTGAATAAGCACGCCGTCATCGACACGGGCAATCAACTCTTCTTGAGTGTGTGTTCCAGGCACTAATTGCATGGCAAGGCATCCAACACCAGGGGAACCAGCAAATCCGCCGCGCGTAGCGTTACCCGTACTCACAGTGTTCATACGGCGAGCGCTGTATCTCACAGTGTTCATACGGCGAGCGCTGTATGAAGAATGCACGAACTTCTTCAACACTCCATTTTCAATTAACACATTGCGACGAGCAGCAAGGCCTTCACCATCAATGTCGGTTGCGGTGTAGGCCAATGGGTTTGTTGGGTCGTCCACCAAAGTGAAGCGTGGGTCGGCAACTTGGTCCCCCATGCGCTCAGCAAAAAAGCTTCGGCCCTTCGCTACGTTTTCGCCATTCAATGTGCTGGACAGAATGCTGATGAACTGTGAAGTGACATACGGGTCAAGAATCACGGTTGTCCGTTTGCTCGGAGGTTTGATAGCCCCAAGTAAACGCGTTGCACGCTCTGCCGCTTCGCGGGCAGCCTTTTGCAAATTGAAATCTTTCGGGGAATCTCCTACCGAAAATCCAAAACCAGTTTGAGTCTCTTCTTCGTCGTCGGCAAGCGTGCTCACCGATACGTAGCACGAGTTACCGCGACCGCTTTCGCGAATTCCGGTTGTGGTGGCAACTGCAACTTCGCCCCACCCATCGTCGTAGTTGGCTTCGTCTACACGCACACGTTCGTCCATTCCAAGCGTGAGTTTTTCAAGTTCTTTGGTCAACGCAATCTTCTTGTCGGTTGGATATCCGGCAAGTTCTTCGTCCCAAAACTTTTGAGGAATTTGTGCAACACCATCGGGAATGGCAAGGCCTGCAAATTCATCTGGAGTTCCAAAACTTACGTTGTCACGTGCATCTGCCAGAACCTCCGCAATGGCTGCTGGGTCAAGTGTTCCCGCATAAGCAAAACCCGTTCGACCATCTTTGATTACACGAATGCCAACGCCTTCACTTTGCGCAGATGCGAAGTGTTCAAGTTCGCCTTCATAAATACGAATGGCCGTTTCGCCACCGCGACTGACGTAGGCCTCTATCTGTTCGCCAGTTCCAGCTTGTGCAACTACACGATCGGCAATTGCTTGTAGGTCATCAACCGTTGAGCTCATGCTGCGGTTCCGCCAATGGTCATGGACTTCACGCGAAGTGTTGGGCAACCATCACCAACTGGCACACCTTGCCCGTCTTTGCCACAGGTTCCCGGACCACCCATTGCAAAGTCATTTCCCATGAGGTCAATGTCTTTCAATACTTGCGGACCGTTTCCAATGAGGTTTCCTTCGCGCAATGGTTCGGTAATTTCACCATTTTCAATGAGGTATGCCTCCACCATTCCGAACACGAAGTCACCGCTTGCAGTGTCCACCTGACCGCCACCAAGTTTCGCAACATACACACCATGGTCAGTTGCGCGAATGATGTCGTCTGGGTTCTCGGAACCGTTCGTGACAAACGTGTTCGTCATGCGCACCATTGGCAAGTCGGCATAACTCTGACGACGACCGTTGCCGCTTTGTTTGCGACCTTCTTTGCGAGCGCGAATGTAGTCCCACATGTAGTCGGTCAATACTCCATTTTCGATAAGCGTGTTCTTTTGCGAAGCATGGCCTTCGTCGTCAACACCAATTGCGCCCCACTCGCCGGCCATTGTTCCATCGTCAATCACGGTGACAAGCGGCGATGCAACAAGTTCGCCCATTTTTCCGCGGTACACGCTTGATCCCTTGCCTACGAGATCGGCTTCAAGCCCGTGTCCGCATGCTTCGTGAAACAACACACCGCCCGATCCCTGCTTGATGACTACTTGCATTGCACCCGACGGTGCTGGGCGTGCTTGCAGTTTCGTAATGGCTTGTTGCGCTGCGCGAATTGCAAGCTCTTCAACATCGTTTTCGTCAAAGATTTCAAAACCAATGGTGTGGCCTAGCGAGTTGTAACCGGTTTGCATTCCCGCATCGCCGTTTGCAATCACACTCACACGCATGAGCGTGCGCACTTGTTCGTCTGCACTAAAAATTCCGTCTGAGTTGGCAATGAGAATTTGCTTAATTGAGTCTCCGTACCCAGCAGATACTTGAACAATTGCACCATGCACTCCACGTGCTGCAATATCAGCGCGTTGCAGTAGCTCTACTTTGCGCGCCTTTGCCACTGTGTCAGGAAATTGCACAATGGTGTTCACCGGATGACGAAATACAGGTTGCAACGCAATGGTGTGCACGCCGCCATCGCCCTGCTTTGCGGCTGCCGCGGCAGCTTCTGCTGCAGCCAATAATCCGCGCTCCGAGAGATCTGACGTGTGGGCAAAACCGGTGGTGTCCCCAGCGATAACACGAATTCCAGCACCTCGATCGCGACCGCTGGTTACCTGCTCCACTTTGCCGTCATCTAATCCTGCAGAAGTCGAACGTTTGTCCTCGACGTAAATTTCTGAGAATTCAGCGCCAGTGCTTCTGCCTTTGGCAAGAACGCGGGCAATGACATCTGGCTCAATAAGTGGCGAATCGGTGCGTTGAGGCATAGGACAATCCTACCGAAGGTGGTCACTCCGAGGCTTGGCGTGCTGATACAAGGCGTACGATTTATGGAGTGAACGGCGTCGCAGAATCAACAACAAGCATTGCGCTGCCACGACACCATAAAACTCTGTGGTGGAAAGAAGTGTTGATCATCACCAGCTTCTACACGGTGTACACGTTAATTCGTAACCGTTTTGGGTCTGCATTCGTCAACGGAGAAGACCGACCGGTTCATGCTTTTACCAATGCTATGCGCGTCATTCGCCTAGAGCGTTTCATCGGTTTGTACCACGA
>JBEGJW010000142.1:0-2623 GCA_041184445.1 Actinomycetota bacterium
CAACTGCACTGAATCGCGCCTAACCTACACACCCAAGCCCAGGTGGCGGAATGGTAGACGCGGGGGGCTTAAACCCCCCTGGCTAGAAATAGCCGTATGAGTTCGAGTCTCATCCCGGGCACAAGTGAATTTAGGACTGCGGAGTTGCCGGCTTCGTAAGTAGCTGTTGCACCTGAGAAGTCAGTAACGCAATTTGTTTGGTGAGTTCGCTTTCACCATTGACTACAACCACGATTTCGCCTTTTGAGTTGAGAAATGCGCGGTCGATTTCGGTTATCGATTTTGCACCTTGTGCCAATGCGGCATCAAGTAAGTCTTCAGTGCTTAGTCGTTGATGTCTCATAGAACGCACCTGAACTTTGCCTCCGACTACAAGTTCGACCGGTCGGCCGTATACGGCCCGATGAATTTGGCTGTTCCTACTGGCAACCAGCTCAACGAGCCCATGCACCACAAACAAGGTGATTGCTCCAATTGCTGCTCCGGTGAGCGAATTGTCAACACCGATAATGCCGTTTTGAACGGCGTTAGCAACTGAAAGGAGGAGCACAAATTGCAGGGCATTGTTTTGGCCAATTTCACGTTGGCCGCCAAGGCGAATTGCGATCAATAAAAAGGCGTAGATAGCAAGTGGTCGGAGGATCTTTTCAAGTACTGACGGATCAAGATGGAACATCGCATGGAGCATGTGATCAAACTAGCCCTGTGTCGACACTGATTCTCGGGCAGACTAGAGGGATGCCATTGCCAACAGGGACACCGACGAATGCCCAGTTGCGCTCTGCGCTCGATGCTCGCACTGCACAAATGCTCGCTCACGTGCAACAGTTCGTTGATCTGGAGTCGCCATCGAATGAATTAAGCGATTTGCAACGCAGTGCCGAGTTTCTTGCCGGCGTCATGACGCAAGTGTTGGGCAAAGCTCCAGAAATTATTCCTGGCGCAAAAGGTCCACACGTGCATTGGAAGGGTGGCGACAACGCCAAGGTGTTGTTCGTTGGTCATCACGACACCGTCTTTCCGAAGGGCACAGTTGTAAATCGCGGTTTCAGCGTTGAAGGTGACATTGCTCGCGGGCCAGGAATTTTTGACATGAAAGCAGGAATCATTCAGGCGATTTACGGCATGAGCGAAATTCGCGAGTGCGAACAAGTTGAAATTTTGATCTCTTCAGATGAAGAAATTGGCTCGTACACATCACGCGAACTCATTGAGGCTCGCGCGTTGGCAACAGGGAATGTTTTGGTGCTTGAGCCAAGCGGCAACGACGATGCGTTGAAGATTGCGCGCAAAGGTGTGGGCACGTTCACCGTTGACATCGTTGGTCGTGCAAGCCATGCAGGCTTGGAGCCAGAAAAAGGAATCAATGCACTGATGGAACTTGCCGCACAGGTGCAGGCCATTGCAGCAATTGCAAAACCAGAAGTTGGCACAACGGTGACACCAACAGTTGCAACTGCAGGCACAACAGAAAACGTGGTTCCAGCAAGTGCGCAAATCACGGTCGATACCCGTGTAAATCTTCCTGCCGAAAAGCAACGTGTTGAACAAGCATTCGCCGCGTTGAAGCCAACAGTTCCTGGCGCAACCTTGTCGGTGAGTGGATCAATCAATCGTCCGCCGATGCATGAATCGGCAGCAACTGCGTTGTATGAAATTGCCAAGCGTGTTGCACCTGAAGTGGGTATTCACGACTTGCAGGGCATTGCAGTGGGTGGCGGGTCAGATGGAAACTTCACCGCCGCAATCGGCGTACCAACGCTCGATGGCCTTGGTGCCTGTGGTGGTGGCGCGCATGCAGACACCGAATACATCAAGGTGTCAAAAATGGGCGAGCGTGCAGCACTTGTTGCCGCAATCGTGCGCGAATTAGTTAACGGCTAACGCCAACTATTCAAGTTCGAGCAATCCGCCAGCGCCCAACGTTCCTGCACTGCGGTATTCATCAATTTTTGCTCGCGTGTCTTGAATATCTAGATTGCGCATCGTGAGCTGACCAATGCGGTCAAGTGGTCCGAATGCAGCGTCTTCGACGCGCTCCATGCTCAGTCGTTCTGGCGCATATGTGAGGTGCGGGCCAGTGGTATTCAAAATGCTGTAGTCGTCGCCACGACGAAGCTGAATGGTGACTTCACCGGTTACAAGTGAACCGACCCAGCGCATGAGCGGCTCGCGCAACATGAGTGACTGCGGGTCAAACCAACGGCCTTCGTACAGCAAGCGGCCAAGCCTGCGACCCATTTGGCGGTAGTTCTCCAGCGTGTTTTCGTTGTGAATTGCGGTGAGCAATCGCTCGTAAGCAATGTGGAAGAGAGCGAGTCCCGGTGACTCATAAATACCGCGGCTCTTGGCTTCGATGATGCGGTTTTCAATTTGATCGCTCATGCCAAGTCCGTGTCGACCACCAATGACATTTGCTTCGTTTACCAAATCGGTCTGTGAAGCGAATGTTTTGCCATTCAACGCAACAGGCCAGCCTTCTTTAAATGACACCACCACGTCTTCTGTTGCAATAGAAACCGAAGGGTCGTAATGAGCAACACCCATGATTGGTTTCACGATGTGCATGCTGGTGTTTAACTCTTCAAGTTGCTTCGCTTCGTGCGTTGCTCCCCAAATGTTT
>JBEGJW010000143.1:0-2601 GCA_041184445.1 Actinomycetota bacterium
GGGCGGCGTGCTATTTCTTTTCTAAAGCCGCTGCCATCAGTTGTTTTCCACCATGTGTGCGGCACGATCTTGGGATTGACCTCATTTTGCAATTTGATAGTTGCTCGACCGGAAGCCCTTGCAACTTCAGAGAAATCTGCGGTTCCTACAACCAATACGTCGATGTCTTGAGGTGGGTAGCCGTCCACGCCGTGGTATCGGGCAGCCCATGAACCAAAGATGAAGAGGCGATCGATTCCTTTGATGCCTGCAAACTCTTCAGCGATCACAAACTTTGGGCCATACGACCACAGCAAAAGGTTTGCCAACTGGATTGCGATTTGTGATGGCCCGGCTTTCACCAAACGCTGACGACCCATGCGTCGTGATTCCACAAGTGCGGCCAACTCTGCGCGTTCAACTTCGCGTTGCACAGTTGGTAACGACTGACCACTCACCTTGGCGAGTTCGCCAAGCGTCCATTCGCGGTTTGGGTTAGCAAGGACAGCGCAGAGAATTTCGGCCTGGCCGCGTGAGCGCAAGATGGGCAATAAAGAGGCCTCAACCGTTGTTTTCATAAAATGAACGATATCGCTCAATTTATGAAAGTGTCAATATCCCTATGAACTAACGGTATTTCGGGACGAATTGCGAATTTGGTTCACCAACATGGCCCGGTAATCATCGGCAGAAATCTTGTCATCATCAAGGAAGTCGTAGAACACAAACATCATGTTGAACATGGTGAGGGTCATGAACCTGATGTCGAAGTGTTGGTCTTCTTCAGGCAGTTTGTGACGGCTGGCTTCAATGGAGTCGCGCATCCAACGGTGAAATTCAATTGTTGTTTGCTTGGTGCGTGCATGCAGTTCTTTGTTTTCAAGTGCTGCTGCAAGTAGCTGCAAGCGGAAGTCGCGCACAGGTTTTGTTTCTTCCGATGGGTTAGGCATCAGCATTGCAAAATCTTCAAGCGTCAGATTCGGAGTGGTAGCCAACCAGTTATCGATCTTGGTTTGAAATGCCGTGCGGAATTCTTCGTACATGTCGCCAAGTACCTGAGCCAGTAGCCCATCTCTGTCCCTGTAGTACTTATAGATAAGAGTGATGGACGTTTCGGCATCTTTTGCCACATCGGCCACACGTAAACCAATGATTCCGTCTCGTTTTATCAGCGCACGAGTGGCGTGAAGAATGCGCTCTCGAGATTCATGACCGTTGCCTGGCTTGGAGTAACCGTTTTCACCCATGAATCAACACTAAGGAGTGAAAAATTTTCAAAAAGGGTAAAAAAATTTCTTTTTACTTTTTCTGGATGGTGTTGAAAAACGCTTTCAGGAATGAGCTGTATTCATCGTCGGTAATGCGCTGATCGCCAAGCAGATCATTGTTAATGAAAATGAGATTCAAGCTGCTGACCATGAGCGCAACAACGCGGTGGTTCGAAGTATTAGGTTTCGCACTTTTATCGGCGTTCGTAACAACCTTCAGCGTGAGCGCGAACAAACGTTGTGTGGTCTGTTCAATTCGTTCGCGCAACTTTGGATTGCTATTCATTGCGGCAAGCATTTGCGCACGATCCCAACCAAGTTTTTGGAATACTGGCGAGTTTGGCGTAGGGAGGTTGCGAAGCAAGTCTTCAATGGAGTATTCACCTCGCGGCATGTCGTCGGACAGGGCGCCTGAAAAAAGTTTCTCCCAATTGTCAATTCTCTCGTCGTGCATGTCGCCAAGCACTACGGCAAGCAATCCATCACGGTCTTCGAAGTATTTGTATATAAGGGAAACCGAGACGTTGGCGATTTTGGCAACTTCTTGCACACGCAGCCCGAGAATTCCGACTTCGTGAAGTTCACGCTTGGCAGCCGCGATGATGCGTTCGCGTGAATCAGTGGTTTCCACATGTCCACACTAAGAGGTGAAAAATTTTCTCCTATTCACCTTCGGGCATGAGCACTAAGTCCCAGCGGTCCAAACATTCCGAACAGCGATAGGCAACCACATCGCCAACAAGCCACAAGTTGTCTTCGGGTGGTTGCGTGAGCAAGTGGGCAGTGCCACCGCAGTCCACGCAAATAATGGACTCGGTTGGTGGCTCGGCTGGGCCTGGTTCTGCCTCGTTTGGCTCGTAATTCACTGGCTAATTCAACCACACATCGGTATCGACAGATATGCGTAATAGCGTGAAATCATGAGAGTGGTTGCAGGCGAACTGCGGGGCAGAAAAATTGAGGCGCCGGAGGGCAAAACCACCAGGCCAACCACCGACAAAGCACGCGAAGCAACCTTCAACGCGCTGGGCAGTGCTGGCGTCATTCTTGACGCACATGTAGTGGACGCATTTGCCGGCAGTGGCGCACTTGGCATTGAAGCGTTGTCTCGTGGCGCAGCGCACTGCACATTTATTGAACGCGATCGCGACGCGCTTGAAGTGTTGAAGCGCAACATTGAAACTTTGGGTTTAACCGACCGCGCAACCATTGTTCGTGGTGATGCAATGTCGCAACTTGCCGCCGTTAAGGGTGCAACCTTGATCGTTGCCGACCCGCCGTATGACTTTGCAAAATGGCACGAATTACTCGACATAGTGCAAGCAGATTTTGTGGTGGCCGAGAGCGATCGCGA
>JBEGJW010000144.1:0-3044 GCA_041184445.1 Actinomycetota bacterium
TACATTAGACCACTTACTCAATACCGTACAAGCAGGGCTCGGTATTACAGTCGTGCCGTGAATACCAACATGAAATGGGTGACCTGGGACCAGGCAGCCATTTCTGCTGTCGTCAGTTTTGTGGTTGCACAAGTAGCAACTCGCTTCCCAGTTTCTCGGGCGCGGACCTTCATCCAAGCCACCAGCACCGAACTGGGGCTGATTTCATTCCTCTATATGTTGTGGCGACTGGCCATGAGGTTGCCACTCGACAAACCAACTGGCGCAATTGATCGGGCACGCCAAATCGATCGATTCCAACAGTTCCTGCACATTCCAAGTGAGCTCTCGCTTCAACACTTTGTATTGCGCCACGACTGGCTTGCTCGTTCAACCAATTTCTATTACGCGGTATTTCATGTGCCGGCCATGGTGGCTTTTCTTGTGTGGCTGTTTCTGCGCCATCGCAATGCATACCCCCGTTGGCGCAGCGCACTCGCCATGCTGACCGCAGCATGTTTAGTGATTCGTTATATACGTGTAGCTCCGCCGCGGTTTCTTCCCGACCTCGGATATGTCGATCTCGCAGGACTCTCGGTGTATGGCCCAGTAGGCACAGGAGTGTCTGACCAATTCGCAGCGATGCCTTCCATTCATGTTGGGTGGGCAGCAATTGTTTCATTGGGAATCATTTCTGCGAGCACCAGCAAGTGGCGTTGGGTGTTTGCATTGCACCTTGTATTCACTGTGCTTGCAGTTTCTGCAACAGGAAACCATTGGTGGCTAGATGGCGTGGCGGCAATTGCCCTTCTGGCACTAGCGCTTCGGATAGACACACTCATTCGCTCCAAATTGAGCAAGACTCGGTGATGCGCAAAGCTCTTATCACTGCCCTTGTTATCACTGCGTGTCTGACGACAACCGGCGCTGCGAATAAATCAAACTCCCCAGCCCTTGCATCAATCACATCTGAACGAGCCAGAACAATTTTTCTATCGTTTCTGAGTCATGCGCCTCGCACCACACCTAATGCCACGTTCACCATTGATCCACAGTTGAAGAAGGTCTACTCAGATCAAATTGTTGCCGACATTCGCGCGAACGTAAGCATGTGGACCGACTTACGAAATGCATCCAAGCCGATGGATGTCTACGCTGCCCCAACTCAACATTTTCAATTTGTGTACAACTACATGAAGCAGGTGCTGCCTGCTCAGCAATTGGAATCGGGTTGGCTTGACGCAAAAGCCGAACGTGCACGACTGGAGCCAACAGGGTTCTTCGGCGGTGGAGCTCCCGGTAATGCAAATAACGGCAACGCGGTCTTAATGATCTATGTACCAAACGGTCGTCCAATAAATGATGACCACTGGAACTCACTTACCAGTCACGAATACGTGCACATCGCACAACGATCGGTATTCAACGGAAGTATGGCGGCGATGCAGTGCTGGGTTCGTGAGGGTCAAGCTAATTTCATTGGCTGGAGTTACGCAGGCCGCGCAAGCAAGAGCGCCTATGTACATGCATGGAAATCGCAACTTCAAGACCTGGAAAACGAGAGAAAGTACTCACCGCAACAACGACTTTCTGCAAAGTATTGGGAAAATTGGTTTGTTACGAACGAAACCCAGGACATCACGAAGGATTGCGATCCGACGCAGAATTATGTGACTGGAGCTATGGCGTTTCAATACCTGTACGGAACATACGGCTACGAAAAAGTAAACGCTTTCATTCGTAATTTGGCTGAGGCAGTTACACCTTGTGGAGATGGAACTCCAAAGTATGCAAGTACGTGTGCTCCTGCTCGAAATGCAGCGTTTGAAAAGGCATTCGGAATTTCACTTCGCGATATCTACCCACGCTTTGCGGCTCATATTGTTCGCGAATTGAAGTGGTTTACAAACAAGTAACCCGCAATAGGCGTTTATCCATGAAGTAAAGTCAGTGTGGACATGCCTTCTACGCCCCCACTTCCCCCAGAGCTAGAGCGCCTGAACCGCATCTATATCGAAACCTGCGAAGCATTCGATAACAACGAAATTTCAGCCGAGACCGCACGCACCACCATTTTGGAATTGCGGGCAACCGACAGCCAAGGTCGAACCTGGGCAATTGACTCGAAGAAGTCAGGCAGCCGAGCTTCGTTCAAACAGGTCGAAACAGTCACCCATTTAGACGACGAGTTCGCCCGAATGAATCGTGTGTACCAAGAAACCTGTGCCCAATTCGATAGCGGTCTGATTTCGGCCACTCAAGCACGAACCAAAATTCTTGCTATTTCATACACCGACGAAGCCGGACAAACCTGGCGAGTGGATACCGATAGATCTGGCAGCCGAGCATCATTCACTTCGTCACCTGCGGTCGAAAAACCTGCGGCAATAGAGAACACTCAACCCATTCCCGTCAATGAATCTGAAACCAGCGAAATCGCTATCACTCCTGAAATTGAAAAAGAACGTGAAATCATTTCGCGTCGACATTTCTTAAGCGATCTCTCAGTTAAGTCAATTGCCCTCGGTGTGCTTTCGGCCGGTGTGTTGTATGAAGCAACGAAACTCTTTACCGGAGATTCTGGAAGCTCGGACTCTGGATCAGATGTAAGCGGCGACACGGTAAACCCAGACGCGCCAGTTGAACCAGGTTGGTTCGGCAAATTTGGTGAAGTTCCTTTGAACACCGACATCGAATTTGGTCGCTCAGTACAAAACGTGCCACTCACCTTTTATCGGCGCCAAAGCGGAAGCGACGGCGCACGCGTGCTCGTGATCGGTTGTATTCACGGTGATGAATTCGTTGGAAATCGCGTTGTGGACATTTTGCGTGACATGCCGCTTGAAGGAAACATCGATCTGTGGATGGTGCGCACCATGAACCCAGATGGCCAACAATTGCGCACTCGACAAAATGCAAACGGCGTCGACCTGAACAGAAACTTCCCAGGCAATTGGCAAAAAATTGGTAAGCCGGGTTCGTGGCAGTATGCAGGTGCAGACAGCGCCAGCGAACCCGAAGTGCAAGGTTTGGTAAAACTCGGCGAACTCGTGAAGCCACAATTC
>JBEGJW010000145.1:0-2584 GCA_041184445.1 Actinomycetota bacterium
CTGATGGCAACGGAAACAGCCATCAGCGAAATGGTCTCGATACTTTGCGGCCACACTCCGACGATTCCCGGATAGATCACCGCAAACGCAGCGAAACCTGCCACAAACCATTTTCCAGTGCGTGCAATCACGGCAAACACGATGATTGCGGGAATAAACCACGGCAACCAGCTGATAAACGCCTCGGTTTTATCTAGCCCAAATTCGACTACTGAAGTAATGGGGTTGAGCAGGTAGGTGAAGAGCCAGTGATGGCTGCGATTTGAGCGAATCCACGATTGCCATGAATTGATCGGATCTGAAAGATGAATGTTCCACGACTTGGGAAATCCGCCACTACCGACAATTTGCAAACCAATGAGCAGCGCAATTACCGCAAGGAAAATTGTGCGGTAGCGCTTCATCATCGTTGTTCGGCTTGCAACATACTTGCCACATTGTGGCGATTGACTACACCGATTGCCGAGCCGTTCTCGTCAACTACTTGGATGGCTTCATCGCGTTCCAGCAACATTGGAATGACGGTTTCAATTCGAGATGTTGCACTTACCGTACGTGCTCCTGCTGGCGCATTTCCCGCAACTGTTACCGTGCGGACACTCAGTACTTTCGCGCGCGGAACGTCGTTAACAAATTCGCGCACATATGGCGTAGCCGGGTTGGACACAATTTCTTCTGGCGTGCCCACCTGATCGAACGAGCCGTCTTTCATGATGGCAATCCGGTCACCAAGTCGAAGCGCTTCTGCAAAATCGTGAGTAATGAAAATGATGGTTCTTTGCATGGACTTCTGAAGACGAATTAATTCGTCTTGCATCTCTTTGCGAATCAGCGGATCGAGCGCTGAAAATGGTTCGTCGAACAGCAAAATCTCTGGGTCTACGGCGAGTGCGCGTGCAAGACCCACACGTTGTTGCATGCCGCCAGAAAGTTGCTGCGGGTAGCGGTCTGCCCAACCATCTAATCCAACGATGTTGAGCACTTCGTTTGCTCTGGCTAATCGTGTTGCCTTGTCAACCTTTTGTACTTCAAGACCGTATGCGATGTTGTCAATTACTTTGCGGTGAGGGAAGAGGCCGAAGTGCTGAAACACCATGCTGATTTTTCCGCGTCGTACTTCGCGTAGCTGATCTGCATCCATCGCTAACAGGTCTTCGCCATTGAGCAGAACTTCACCAGCGGTTGGTTCAATCAAGCGAGATAAGCAACGAATAAGTGTGGACTTTCCCGAACCGCTCAGCCCCATCACCACAAATGTCTCGCCACGGGCGACGCTGAATGAAACATCACGTACTGCGACGGTTTGATCAATGCTGGTGATGATGTCTTGGCGGGTTGATCCCGCTTTGGCTAGGGCTATGGCCTCATCGGGCGACCCTTGTCCGAACACCTTCCACACATTGCGAACTTCAATGGCCTTCGATGCGTCCCCGTGCACAGACGACACCTTAGTTCCACACCTATCAATGCAACCAAGGCTTGGTTATGCTTGTTTTACGCACCTACGGTGCATTCATAACAAAAGGGGAGAACATGCGTTCAAGCAAGAAATTGCTCGTCGTCGGACTTGTTGCAGTCGGGTCGCTCATCGGAGCAGCCTGCGGCGGAAGTAGCACGACATCAGATACCACGGCCGCGACTGACGGTTGTGCAGCACCAGAGTTAAACCTCGATGCGACAGGTACAGAAACCATCAAGATTGCCCGCAACAACTGGTCGGCATCGGCTGTTGAAGTGGAAATCGTCAAGCAATTGATCGAGAAGAATCTCGGCAACCCAGTAGAAATCGTTGACATCGATGAGAACGCAATGTTCGCTGGTATGTCATCTGGCGATATCGATGCCAGCGTTGAAGTGTGGCCATCAGGCGTTGTTGCCGATGAGCAGGCATTCATCGACGATTGTTCAGTGTCTAACATGGGCGCACTTGGTGCTGTAGGAAAAATCGGTTGGTTCGTTTCGGACTATGCACTCACTCAGTTCCCACAGTTGTCATCGTGGGAAGGCTTGAAGGATCCAGCCGTTGCTAAAGCATTCGCTACCGCAGCAACTGGTGACAATGGCCGCTTCCTTGGTATGGACCCTTCATTCAGTCAGTACGACGAAGCAATCATTGCCAACCTCGGCTTGCCATTCCAGGTTCAGTTCTCTGGATCAGAAGCAGCAACACAAGCAGAAATTTCAGCACTCTCTGCTGATCAAAAGCCAGTGTTGGTGTACTACTGGAGCCCATCTGGTGCAGTAGGCAAATACAACCTGAAGAACATTGCACTGCCAGCTCCAACAGTTGATTGTGCTGCTGATGGCGCTAAGTGCGATGGTGACTACCCAGAAGACCCATTGTTCAAGATTGCTTCAGCAAAGTTGGCTGCAAAGGACGGAAAGGTATTTAACTTCTTCCAGAAGTTCGCCCTCACCACCGATGACCAGCTTTCTTTCCTTGGACCAGTAGACATCGACAAAGTAGAACCAGCTAAGGCTGCAAGCGACTGGATCGCTGCAAACGAAGCAACATGGTCGGTGTGGTTTAGCTAGAGAGCAATTCGTAAAACACATACATGTAAAGAAGTGGCGGGGCGAAAGC
>JBEGJW010000146.1:0-2558 GCA_041184445.1 Actinomycetota bacterium
ATCATTGATCATCAAAGACCCAAGTGGACCAACCTCAGTACCTTTTATACCGAGGCCTAGTGATGGAGTAAATCTTTCCGCGTCATAGCGGGATTCGTCGCCAATGACGGAACCTGCTACTCGTGTAATACCTTTTGCGACGAGTGCATCGAACAAATTTTCCACACGCGTGAAATTAAACGTTGGATATGGTTCGGACGCAGGATAATTACCCGTAACAAGAACGGGATCACCACCGCCAACGAGATACGCGTCTCCTTCGATGGAGTTACCGTTAACTTTTCCAAGCAAAGATGTACTGAATACGAAATCCGGTTTCAACACGTCAAGAGCAACCGTTGCAACCACGAGCTTCATGTTGCTTGCCGGCAGAAGTGGTGTGTCCGGGTTCAAGCTGACAATCCGCGACCCTTCAATGTCAATGGTGAGGCAAGAATCAGCAGGAAGTCGATTGCTGAGCGAAGTTAATTGTGCCCGCAATGACCTAAACCGAACATCGTGTGAAAGTGTTTGCGGATTGCGCCTCGCATTTATGATCGGCGCTGAAAGCGTTTGGATCTCTGCGCTACTAGCGATTGGAGTTACTGCTTGCGCAATGCCGTGCACAAACTTCCATGAAACCCCGAGTGCAAGTGCACCAAAGAGGGTCACAGAGGCAAGCAGAGAACCAACAACACGAACTGACCCGACACGAACCTTTTTACGAGCTCGTTGAATACTGTTTGATTCATCAACGAGATTCATTGTGCTATTCCGCGATACTTCGCATATTCATAGAGATGAGCAAGGCTTGCTGCGGCGCGAGCACCTGTTGGATAGCAATAGGCTCCCGAATCGCGAACTGAAGCTGGACCAGAATTTTGGGGGTCGGTTACTGCGAGTTCGGTCGCAATCAGAATTGGCTTGTTGTGCTTACGTGAAACTTCGCGTGCAGTTACTGCATAACGTTCATCTTGCTTTTCGTGATATGCAACGATCCGCTCAAGTCCATGGTCGGGGTAAAACGATCCTGCGCGCATTATTTTTGCTTGGTTGCTTTGGATACCGATTCCAAGAAAGATGACAGCATCAATCGAGTCGTGCCCAGCGACGATGTCCATAATCTCGGTCACGGTGTCACGGGTTTCTCCCCCAGCGCAGTCAATGGGATTATTGCGACTCCATCGCGGAGGAAGCAAAGCAGAGAGTTGCGACATGAGATCGTCGGATAGGTCTACAAGGTTGAGCACGCCATCGCGAGAGATTGCGTCCGCGGTAACTACTCCCCAACCTCCAACAGTGGTGAGAACGGCTACGCGCTTGCCGCGAGGAAGAGGCTGAGTTGCAAACGTTGCAGCAGTATCAAATGCCTCTTCAACAGAGGAAACTTTAATTGCACCAGCAGATCGAGTTGCTCCAAGGAATACTCGGTCGTTACTGGCCATGGCGCCGGTATGGCTTTGTGCAGCTTTTGAACCTGCAGCTGTTGCCCCACCCTTCAACACCACAAGTGGCTTCACTGCGGTGATCTGTTTCATGGCTTGCAGAAGCGTTTCGCCGTTGCCAACGTTTTCAATGTACGTAAGCGCAACTTTTGTTTCATCGTCACTTGAGAAATAATTCAGAAAGTCTTCAACGCTCACTTGTGTTGCGTTACCAGCGGAAATCGCTCGTGCTATTCCAACGCCCGACTGTTTCGAATAGTTCAAGAAACTTGATACAAAATTGCCGCTTTGCGAAGCTACGGAGATTCCCCCTTGAGGCGGGTATGGAGCCACGATCTGCAAACACAACGAGGCAGGCGTGCTCACCACTCCTTGACCATTCGGTCCAGCAATAAGCATTCCGAGTGAATTCGCTAACTTCAAAAGCGAGGCTTCTGCAAGTTCTCCCGACTCACCAGACTCTCGGTATCCGGCGCTAGCGATGAACGCACTGGTGATGCCAAGTTCAGCGCACTGCTTGAGTAGATCTTCATTTGAACTCGCGGGAGTGCAAAAGAATGCGAGATCGATCTCGCCTTTCGGCAGCTCCGACAGATCGGAAACGGTTTGAACTCCCAAGATGTTTTCACGTTGCAGATTCGTGGCGAACACTTCACCAGCAAAATTGTTGACGAGAGCATTATGTAACGATACGAATCCGAATTTACCCGGGTGGCTCGAAGCTCCGATCACCACAATCGCGCGCGGGTTAAATAGCGCGTTGAAATGTTCACGGGTTGGCACGAATTGGTGCGCGGATACGTTCGCAGGAGATTGCTGTTGCCGTCCAATTTCGATAAGAGCATCTACTGCGACCAACGAGCCGTCGTTGCGTGCAATGAGCGGATTGATGTCGAGTGATTCAATTTCAGGATGCGCTGCGCACACTTCGCCCATGCTGGTCAAAACGTTTGCTAGTTGTTCCCTATTAATTGGCTGCGAACCGCGAAATGCCCCGATGATCGACTGATGTTGAACCTCGTCGATCATCTGCATCGCTTCGTCAAAAGACACTGGGAGGGGTTGAAGCACAACGTCGTCAATTGCTTCAGCGAAGATTCCTCCTATGCCAAGAGCAACCATGTAGCCAAACTG
>JBEGJW010000147.1:0-2554 GCA_041184445.1 Actinomycetota bacterium
GGTTTTGCGCGGAACGGTGTTGCGAACGCTTACTGGCATTACTTCGTCGGCCTCACCCATCAACAATTCACGCTCGCGGGCTGATGATTCCTCGTAGCGGCGATCACTCATAATTTCCAAGCGAGCAAGTGCTGGCGGTTCAGGCATTGCAGTTTTCCAAAACCACCATGTCAGCACCGAGAGTGCACCACCGGCAGAAAGACAGACAAGAGAGACAAATGCAACGCGTAGAGAGAGTGCAACCACAACGAATGACGCGGACATAACACCACAAACCTATCGCAGCCGACCATACTGATGAACATGTCTGCGCAGGTCGTAAATGTGTTCAGTTCCATTGCATTTATTGCTGCACTTTCAACCGTTATTTGGTGGCTGCGTTCGCGCGATAATCACTGGTCTTCGTCGGACGGGTCTCGATGCATCTGCCAAATGGCTCTAGCGCTCACCGGATCTTCACCAAAATGGATTGAAGCGCGCTTGGTGATCGACTCTACACATGCAGTTGTTATGTGCAAGAGCCGTGGCAAACGTGGGCGATCACTTCGCGGGGCTTGGAACGTGATTGGCCAACCTCACGCTTCACATGTAAATGTGTCCGATGCGCATGTGCGTACGTATGCACTATGCAGACGAGATAATGCGGAAATTCTCGCTATGTTGCGAGTGCCTGCCAACAGTCGCAGTGTCAGCGTGCTTGACGCTCTGCTTCCTCGTTAAAAGGTTCGTTCAAGAAACGCTTTGATTGGCGCTCCCACCTGGTCGAAGTTGATGAGGAACGCATCGTGTCCGTGCGGCGAATCAATTTCAACATACGTAGAGTCCACTCCCTTTTCGGAAAGTATTAAGTGGATCTGCTTCTGCTGATATGTGGGATACAAAATGTCACTCGAAATGCCCATCACCAAAGTCGGAGCTTTAATTCGAGACATTGCCGTGTCCAGTGAGCCGCGACCGCGAGCAATGTCATGGAGATCCATTGCTTTACCGATGATGAGATAGCTGTTGGTGTCGAATCGACGAATAAGACGATCGCCGTGGTGGTCGAGGTAACCCTCCACCTCAAACCTGTCCCATAGACCAAGTCCGTTGTAGTCGGCATCCATGTCAACGAGTGCTCGACCGAATCGTTCGGTGAATACGTTGTCGCTTCGGAAGGTGACCTGTGAAATCATGCGCGCAATGGCCAAGCCCTCCCACGGACCTTCACCAATTGCTGCGTCGTAGTACTCGCCATTACGCCACTTTGGATCGAGGCGAATTGCTCGGCGACCAATTGCACCCCACGCAATTTGTTGCGCAGTTGCTTGTGCACACGTTGCAATAGGAATGATCGTTTTTACGCGATCGGGAAATGTGACTGCCCATTCCAGAACTTGCATGCCGCCCATAGACCCACCAACAACGCTGTGCCATACGCGA
Source organism: Actinomycetota bacterium (assembly GCA_041184445.1). Lineage (GTDB taxonomy): Bacteria > Actinomycetota > Acidimicrobiia > Acidimicrobiales > Ilumatobacteraceae > UBA3006. The sequence continues at coordinate 1,423 of JBEGJW010000147.1, forward strand.
ATGCCAAGCATGTCGGTAAGGCGCACCTGTGCGCGCACCATGTCGCGAACCGTGATCACTGGAAAGCGAGGCCCGTACAACTGTCCATCTTCAGGATGCACCGTTGCTGGACCCGTTGAGCCCTGACATCCACCGATGACATTGCTGCACACCACAAACCATTTGTTTGTATCAATTGCTTTGCCTGGTCCGACAACGCCTTCCCACCAACCTGGCGTGGGGTTACCTTCTTCTGCAGCGCCTGTGACGTGGCTATCGCCTGTCCAAGCGTGACAAATCAAAATCGCATTTGATGCATCTGCATTCAGCGTTCCCCACGATTCGTACGCAATGGAAACATTGCTAAGAACTTTTCCGCCATCAAGTGCAAAGGGTCGGTCTTCGGGGAAGTGTGCAAACTTGCGACTGCCCACGGGCATGCCAGGAAACCATGCTCCTGTTGCTGGGTAATCATGTCGGGTCATACATTTTCCTCTGTAACGAAACTATGCGTTTTTGCAGTTCGTCACGCTCACCCAACTGAGCCAGCCCGTTGCTACGTCCGAAGACGTAGCCACATCTTTCGCATTTCGCGAAATGGCACCGTGGGAAAACCCGGTTGCCGGACCTGTTGGTCGCTCGTGATGTACTACTTGCATTGCCCGCCCGACTGAGCGGCCGGGAAGGCGTTGCATCAACAAGGCTACCCGCCGATATCGTCAATTCAGCGCAGCGGGCATTGTTGGCGCTGTAAGAGGTTGTTGGCGCATGTCTCGCGCCTCAACCTCGTTTTTCTTTGGTGATCACTGTGCAGAACTTTCTGACTCCTCTGGCCGGTCCATTTGGCACTCCACCTCACGGATACGGCAGTCGCGCCACGAGCGTCATTCCCGCTGGAACTTCGGTTGCAACATTCGGTGGCATCGCTTTATCTAGGTATGAGTTCTCACAATTTCCTGCCGAGCGACGAAGCAGATCAATTCAAGTGAATACAAACTTATTTTTCCTTGGACCACCTACTCGCGAACCAGGTGACTCGATTAATCATTCGTGTGAGCCGAATTGTGGAATGCGCAATGCGACGACCATAGTTGCCATGCGCGATATTGCAGTTGGCGAGGAACTGACTTTCGATTACGCCATGAGTGATGCA
>JBEGJW010000148.1:0-2546 GCA_041184445.1 Actinomycetota bacterium
CTGCAGTGGATGTACCTACATCGGTGGTCATCACCACACAGGACCAAGTCATTCCGCCAGAGCGTCAGCAACGACTGCTTGATCTACTGAAAGATGTAGACGTGCACTTGGTAGATGGCGGGCACAACGCTATTTACACCGAACAGCGGACCTACGTTCCAAAACTTGTTGCCGCGTGCACCAGCGTGTACCAACGCGCGCTAAAAAATTAAGCGACGATCGTTTCTAGATCTAGCCCGATATCCAGCACCTTTGCCGAATGCGTGAGTGCGCCAACTGAAATGTAATTCACTCCAGTAGCCGCAACACTTTGTGCATTTTCCAAAGTGAGCCCGCCGCTTGCTTCTAACACCACCGCACGACCAGTTGAAGCCAGATGCTGCGCCGCAATTGAAACCGCTTCACGTAGTACCTCTGGTTTCATGTTGTCGAGCAATACCAAGTCGGCACCTGCAGCAAGCGCAGTGCGCAGTTGGTCAATGGTGTCTACTTCAATTTCCAAAACAATTGATGGTGCTGCAGCACGTACTGCGGCAAATGCCTCGGCTACTCCACCAGCAGCAACAATGTGATTGTCTTTCACTAACGCGGCATCGGAAAGAGACATGCGGTGATTCACACCGCCGCCACAACGCACTGCATATTTTTCAAGCGCGCGCATTCCTGGCGTGGTTTTGCGCGTATCGCGCACCTTTGCATTTGTAGATGCAATGGCATCAGCCCATTGGCTGGTAGCGGTTGCAATACCCGACAAATGACCCAACAAGTTCAGTGCAGTGCGCTCTGCCGTGAGCAACCCGCGTGTTGGTCCTTCAACACTTGCCACGCGTGTACCGGGCTGAACGCGCGTTCCATCTGTAACCAGCTGTTCGAACTTCACGTGCTCGGCGCCACACACCATGTCGAACACTGCGCCAGCAATTGCCAGACCAGCAATGCAACCAGTTTGGCGCGATGCAAAAACTCCAGCACTTCGCTGCTGCGCCGGAACGGTCGAATTCGTGGTCACATCGGGGCCATTGTGCAAGTCTTCGTCTAATGCGACTGAAATAAGTCGGCGTACAGCATCGACATCTAAACCGGCTGCCGTTATGTGCTGTGCGGACTCATCGGAAAGTTTGTGATGCAACATGGTTAAGCCTCGCTTGGAATTCCACTAATCGACAACGAACCACTGTGCAACGAAACCTCTAGGTGTCGAACCCAAATTTCGCGCTGCTCCACAGTGTCTGTTCGGCGGTGACAACCACGACTCTCCGTGCGTGCAAGAGCACTTGCTGCAACTGCCATTGCAACAGTCAAGATGTTGGTTGCTTCAAAATTACGTCGTGAAGGCGTAACGTGCGCGTCAACGTTTTCTGCAGCTTTCTCCAACGCATCAAGTGCATGTTGTAAACCTTCCGGCTTACGAAGCACACCAACGTGTTTGCTCATGAGAGTGCGTACGTGAGTGCGGAGTGAATCATCAAGGAGTCCCACAACTTCAGAGGTAACGGTTTCTTCTGGTTCTACACGTTCAGGAATTTTCCATGCAAGGTTTCGCCCAACGCGTGTTCCTACCACCAAGCTTTCAGTCAGTGAGTTGGATGCCAAACGGTTTGCGCCATGCACGCCCGTGTATGCCACTTCGCCAACGGCATATAGCCCTTCCACTTCAGTGAGGCCATCGAGATTGGAGTCAATGCCGCCACATGTGTAGTGCGCTGCAGGTGCAACGGGAATTCGTTGCGTCAACGGGTCGATACCGGCTGCACGACAGGCTTTGGTAATGAATGGAAAGCGTTCTTCGAAGTTTTCAATTCCTGTGGCGTCTAAGTACACATGATCATCAACACCTGCTGGCGCCTCCGCCATGCGCGCACTAATCGCGGACGCCACCACGTCTCGTGGCGCAAGGTCTTCTTGCGGATGCACACCCTTCATGATGCGCTCACCCGCTGCATCAAAAAGAATTGCACCTTCACCGCGAACCGCTTCGCTAATGAGCATCTGCTGCTGTGTCGAAATGGCAGAGTGCCACAACACTGTCGGGTGAAATTGCACGAACTCAAGATCGCGCAACGTAAGACCTGCGCGCAATGCAAGGGCATGACCATCACCTGTAACTGCTGGTGGGTTCGATGTACTGGCAAAAACCTGACCGTATCCGCCGGTTGCAATAACCACCGCAGGAGCTTTCACTAAGCCAACGCTTTCAACATTTCCTTGCGCATCAAGTTTCGCAATTTGCACTCCAGCAATTCGGCGACGCCCACCGGAAGATTTTCCAAACACCAAGTCCAAAGCAAACGCATGGTCCATTACTTCAACACCTGCGTTAATGGCGTTCATGTCGAGCGTGCGTTGTACCTCTGCACCCGATTGATCGCCGCCGGCGTGAACAATGCGCGACCGCGAATGTCCGCCTTCGCGAGTAAGCGCTCGCAAACCATCGCTACCAGGGTCAAATGCTGCACCGAGTCGCTGCAGATAGCGAATCGCTGTTGGCGCTTCCCTGACCAAGGTTCGAACATTGGCTTCCAGTACGCCTCACCCTCTTTTTTGAG
>JBEGJW010000149.1:0-2955 GCA_041184445.1 Actinomycetota bacterium
ACTTGGCACGCTCATTCCACTTGACCAAGCAATTGATTTGCCCGTTGGCGTGTACACCGTGCCTCACGAACCCGTAGTTCTGCCTGGTTTTACCCACCCGATTGAAGTTGCAATTCTTGCTGGAGAGCCACTCATTGATAGTCGTTCAGACATCAATGAAGTGTGGAATCGCTCACCTTTTGTTGGCTAATTAAGCCTTACCCGCGTGAGCGGTATGTTGCGCGCGAACCTGTCGAGTCTTTGTTCAAACGCTTTGAAAGATGCAAGCCCTCGAGTACAAACTCCACTGCACTTGCCACTACGGAAGGCGATGCATCTGCACCAACGATTTGTGTCACGAGATCACGCAATGCAGGAATGTCGGTGAACATCGCGCCATAAGCAACGGACTCAACATCTTCGCCTGCATGCAACACCACTCCACCATCAAATGCTTCAACCACTTCGCGAATCTTTTCTCCGGTTACGCGTTGTTTGAAAACTTGCAGCACCGCGGTCTTCACAATGTTTTCCAAAATTGCAGACTCGCGGCCATCTTCAGTGGTTTCGAACTCCACTTTTCCGGCAGTAGACGCAGCGAGTGAAGCTAGGCGGCGCAACCTGTGTCTCGCCCATGCGCAATGCACGGCGAACAGCGTTGGCGGCAAGCGTTTCGTAATTGCTAACCGACAATCGAACACTGACGCCACTGCGTTGATTGACATGACTACTTGAGCGTGCGATGTGGCTGATGGTGGTCACCACTTCTTCCATGAACGATGGCCACGTAACCACAACATCACCGATGCTTGAGGTACGAGCCTCCTGGCGAACGATATTCATTTCGGTTTCCACTTCAAGTGGATAGTGCGTGCGAATTTGGCTTCCGAAACGATCCTTCAACGGCGTAATCATGCGACCGCGATTGGTGTAGTCCTCGGGGTTTGCCGAAGCCACCAACATCACATCGAGTGGCAAGCGAATTTTGTAACCCCGAATCTGTACGTCACGCTCTTCAAGCACATTGAGTAAGCCAACTTGAATTCGTTCTGCCAAGTCGGGCAATTCGTTGATTGCAAAAATGCCGCGATTGGTGCGTGGAACGAGCCCGTAGTGAATGGTGAGTTCATCGCTGAGATAACGCCCTTCAGCAACTTTGATGGGGTCAACTTCGCCAATGAGGTCGGCAATTGATGTGTCGGGTGTTGCGAGTTTTTCGCCGTAGCGATCTTCGCGATTCACCCATGAAATTGGTGCGTTGTCGCCCATTTTTTCTACAAGCTCGCGCGCGTGTCGCGACACTGGGTTGTACGGGTCATCGTTAATTTCGCTGCCTTCAATGATTGGCATCCACTCGTCAAGCAAACCGGTGAGCGAACGAATCATGCGCGTCTTTGCCTGACCGCGTTCTCCAAGAAAAATCACATCATGTCCAGCGAGCAATGCATTTTCAAGTTGTGGCATCACGGTGTCTTCGTAACCCAACACTCCTTCAAACAATTGCTGTCCTGCCGAAATTCGCGCAACAGCATTGCGTCGCAACTCTTCTTTAACCGGAATGGATTGCCAGCCCGAGGCGCGAAGTGCCCCAAGAGTTGCAGGCAGTGAATGTGCGGATGTGTGGGCGTTGGCCATGCGCCGACGATACCTGCCGCCTACACAAGCGGCATAGGCGAGCGTTTATTGTGAGTTCATGACTACTTCCTCACCACAAGTCGCCGTTGTTACTGGAGCCAATTCAGGCATTGGTCGCGCCACAGCATTGCATTTGGCCCAGCTGGGCTACCGCGTCTTTGGCACCGTTCGATCTCTGGACAAGGCAGGCAAGTTGCAGGCTCGCGCGAACGAACTGGGCGTATCGGTCGAACTCATCGAATTAAATGTTGCAGACGATGCGTCGGTGCAACGCGGTTTTGCCGACATTTTTCGCGCCACGAACCATATTGACGTATTGGTAAATAACGCTGGCATTGGTGGCAACGGCGTGGTTGAGGAAAGCACTTCGCAGATGTATCACGATGCGTTCAACGTGAACGTAGTTGGTGCCATTCGTTGCACTCAACAAGTGTTGCCAAATATGCGTGAACGAAAAAGTGGAACCATTGTGAATATCACTTCTGTTGTTGGCAAATTTGCTGCTATTGCACAGGCTCCATACGTCGCATCAAAGTGGGCATTCGAAGGAGTCAGTGAAGAACTCGCTCAAGAATTGGCGCCGTTTGGAATTCGTGTGGTGATTATTGAACCAGGTGTCACCAAGTCGTCAATCTTTGCAAAAAACATCGATGCACCAAATCAAAGTGGTGCATACGACGCGCACTATCGACGCATGTTTGCGTTCTACGCCGCAGGAATTTCCAATGCCACTCCTGCAGAAGAAGTTGGAGCACTCATACATCACGCCATCACCACCGACACTCCACAGTTGCGTTATGCATGCTCGTGGGCTGGCCCTGAAATCGTTGCTGGCCGTGCCAAGCAATCAGACAATGACTGGGTCGCCATGGCTGCCTCAGAGCACGATTCGGACTACTTCGATGCCTTCAAAACCGCGTACGGAGTGGGTTTAAGCAATAGTTGACAAAATCAGTCGGGATTCGGATATCGTGACGGCTCCACGTTCTATAAGGAGATCAACATGTCCGTACGTCTTGGCGATGTCGCCCCCGACTTCACTGCACAAACCACCCAAGGTGAAATTAAGTTTCACGAATGGTTGGGCGATTCATGGGGCGTTTTATTTAGTCATCCGAAAGATTTCACGCCGGTCTGCACCACCGAACTTGGTTATGTAGCAAAAATCAAACCAGAGTTCGACAAGCGCAATGTAAAGGTCATCGGACTGTCAGTGGACAGCGTTGAATCACACGAAAAGTGGGAAAGCGATATTGGAGAAACACAGGGAACACCAGTGAACTTCCCCATGATCGGTGACCCAGATCGCAATGTTTCAAACCTGTACGACATGATTCACCC
>JBEGJW010000150.1:0-2785 GCA_041184445.1 Actinomycetota bacterium
CACCAGATGTTGTTGCAGTAATGATCGAAGAATATGAGCCTCAAGCACCTCTAGGCGCTAAGGGCATTGGTGAACCACCCTGCATCTCGGTAACACCCGCAATCGTTGCGGCTATCCGAAACGCAATTGGCAAAGACATAGAGCGCATTCCAGTGCGCCCTCAAGACATTTGTCTTTAGTCTGATTCAACCTTCAGCAAGGTAGCAACTACTGCCCCAATTTCGCCTGGGCGAACAGGCTTGGCTGGTTCGCTGAGGTTGAAGTTTGGTTCATCGTAAATTACGTCGAATTTCATTCCGCGACACAAAGATGTCGTGGTGCGACGCATTGACTTGTCGATCAAAGAGATAACCGTGCCCTTCATTCCGGCCCGACCCGTGCGACCAGAACGGTGGATGTAATCCTTTGGATCCTCTGGCATGTCGAAGTGAACTACAACAGGAACAGCATCAATATGAATACCGCGCGCAGCAACATCCGTAGCAACCATGACGGTTGCCTTGCCGCGACGGAATTGTTCTAGGGCCTTTTCGCGCTGTGCTTGACTGCGATTTCCGTGAATAACACAGGTGTTAATTCCCATTGATTCAAGATTTCCTGCGAGACGGTCCGAACCATGCTTCGTACGGCAAAACACAATTGCACGCTCGTATTGCGTAGCAATTTCAGCTAGCACCTTCGTGCGGTTGTCCCGTGACACGTTCCAAAACAAGTGGTCAATCTCGCCAGCATTTTCTGCAGTAGCAACTGCATGTCGCTTAGGCGAATTTTGGAATTCACGAATCAGGGTGTCAATATCACCATCGAGAGTTGCCGAGAACAGCAAGGTTTGACGGTTGGTCGTGACTGCGCGCATGATGCGCTTTACTGCAGGCATGAAACCCATGTCTGCCATGCGGTCGGCTTCGTCAATTACCGCTACAGCAACAGCTCCCAAGTCAAGGTCGCGTCGCTTGATGAGGTCTTCTAGACGTCCTGGTGTTGCAACAACAATGCTTGAAGCACGAGCTGCCTTGACCTGTGGTCCGTACCCTGCGCCACCGTAAACAGCCGAAACACGAATGTCGCTACCACCACACAACAATGAAATTTCTTTTGCCACCTGAGCAGCAAGTTCGCGTGTAGGCACGAGCACCAATCCTGTTGGGCGTCCAGGTCGACTCTTGGTCACCTTCGCAGCAATTGCGATACCGAATGCAAGGGTCTTGCCCGATCCGGTAGGTGCTTTACCGCAGATATCGTGTCCTGCAAGGGCGTCTGGCAGAGTTGCTTCCTGCACCGGGAACGGAGCTTCAATTCCGCGTGAAACTAATCCGGCAATAATGTTCTTGGGCACGCCAAGTTCTAACCATGTTTTCGTCATGAAAATATCCTCGATCTGTATGTGTTGGGGGGTCCTCAGGTATGTTCCTGTGGTTGTGTAGGGCTAGCGACCCAACACACGACGCAAATAGTCGTTTGTGAACACACCCTCGGGATCGAGTTGGTTCCGAACTTCAATAAAACGCTGATACTCAGGATACAGGCTGGAAATGTCAATCGCGTTGAGATTGTGGATCTTTCCCCAATGCGGTCTGCCCTCATACTTGCGCAAAATTGTCTCTACTGCCGAGAAGTATTCAGCGTATTGCGACCCCTTAAACATGTGCACAGCTATGTAGGCACTTCGTCTGCCAGTTGACGTAGACAATGGAATGTCATCACTACCCGTGCATCGAACCTCTACGGGAAAACTGATGAGGAAGCCACGATCCTCAACCATGTGCATGACTTCTCGAAGTGCGGGAACGAGAGCGTCTAACGCGATTGAATATTCCATTTCATAGAACTTGACCAGTCGTTTACTACTAAATATGCGGTGGCTGATATTGACGTATTCCACACGGCCAGACGACGGAATAATCGTTGCTAATTTTGGAATGAGTTTAGGAAACTTTCGGCCCACACGACACAACACCCCAAAGGCATAGTTTTCCAAAAACATCTTGTTGTACCACGTGGCGAATCTGCTCGGTGAATCCACTGGATCTGTACTTACATTGTTTGCTTTCGTGAGCGCCCATTTGGTGTGTGGCACCCAATAGAACTCGAAGAAATCATTATCAGAAACCAATTGCGAATAGTTATCTAGGACGTGATCTATCCGCATCGGCTGTTCAACGGCACGAAGATTAAATGCTGGAACTACTCGCAATGTCACTTCGGTAATCACTCCCAGTGCTCCAAGCGACACTCGCCCACAATGAAAAACTTCAGAGTTGTTGAGAGCATCACAAACCAAAATTTCACCTTCGGCTGTTACCAAACGAAATGCTGCAATTTGTGCAGCCAGTCCAGTTCTGTTCAATCCTGTTCCATGTGTAGACGTGGAAAGAGCACCAGCAAGTGTCTGATAGGTAACATCACCGAGATTCGGCATCGATAACTGGTGCAACTCCAGCTGGGCATTCAACAATTCACTAAGCACAATCCCTGCCTCAACGGTGATCAAGCCATTTGGCACATCAACATTCGTCACGCGATTCATACGTGAGAGATCAATCATCACTTCGTCGGGTACCGCAATTCCTGTGAAACTGTGCCCTGACCCAACGACTTTCACGTGCTGCTTGTTGCCAACGGCTCGCTTAATTACGGCGCAGACTTCGCTCTCGGATGCAGGCTGTTCAATAGTCGACGGACGAGCCTTTTGATTACCGGCCCAATTACTCCAAGTAGGCATAATCACTACTGTATGGTGTCGAAGAGGGGACTTGAACCCCTACGCCCTTTCGAGCGCCAGCCC
>JBEGJW010000151.1:0-2711 GCA_041184445.1 Actinomycetota bacterium
ATACGTCGCCACTGGCCAAAATGATTCGAAGTTTGGTTTCAACCTTGGCAACGGCGACGCGCACAAGGCTGCTGCGCGTGCACGTAGCTCGAAGTCAGTCAATTTTGTTGGCGTACATTGCCACATTGGTTCGAACGTATTTGCGGTAGAGAACTTTGCTCACGCAGCAAAAATCATGGTGGAATTGGCAAATGATCTAGAGGTAGAACAGCTCACTTTTGGTGGCGGGCTTGGTGTTGCGTATGTAGAAAGCGAACATGCATCAACCATTACCGAATGGTCAACTCATCTCATTTCTGCAGCCGAACAGTTGCGTAAGCCAACACAAGTGTTTGTGGAGCCAGGTCGTTCAATCGTTGCGGCAGCTGCAGTAACGGTGTACGAAGTGGGAACAGTGAAGCCAATTCCTGGTATTCGTACCTATGTTGCTGTTGATGGCGGCATGAGCGATAACCCACGCCCTGTGATGTACGGCAGTGGCTACGAATTGTTTAATGCCAATGCCGATCGCACCGAATCAATCCGATTAGTTGGCAAACATTGCGAAAGCGGTGACATCTTGATTAGTGAAACTTTCGCACCTGCTGGATTGCGTGTTGGCGATTTGGTCGCAACTCCAGTAACTGGTGCTTATGGGCACTCCATGGGCTCGAATTACAACAAGATCACACGGCCACCAGTGGTGTTTGCTCGTAATGGCAAAGCTCGTTTAGTGGTTCGTCGCGAAACATATGACGACTTAGTCCGATTGGATGTGAGCGAATAGCCAATAGCGTGAAGGGCATGACGGAACACCGCGTGCGTCTTGGAGTTATTGGTCACGGAACAGTTGGCGCGGCATTTGTGCGCCTGGTGAAACAGCAGTCCGACACTATTGCTGCGCGTAGCGGAGTTCGCCTTGAAGTCGCACGAGTTGCTGTTCGCAATATTGATGCACACAAAGGTTCAATTGCCGCAGAGGTGATGACCACCGATGCAGAATTTGTTGTGAACGACCCTACGGTTGATTTGGTCGTCGAACTAATGGGCGGGGTAGACCTGCCGCGCAAGTTGATTCTTGCTGCATTAAAAAATGGCAAGCCTGTGGTCACTGCTAACAAAGCGCTACTTGCTCAGCACGGCGCTGAGTTGTTTGCTGCTGCCGACGATGCGGGCATTGACTTGCTGTTTGAAGCGGCGGTGTGCGGTGGAATTCCACTCATTCGTCCATTGCGCGAAAGTTTGCGTGGCGAACCAATTAAGCGAGTGCTGGGCATTGTGAACGGCACCACGAACTACATCCTCACCAAGATGAGCGAAGTGGGCCAAAGCTACGCAGACGCACTTGCTGGTGCGCAGGCGCTTGGCTATGCAGAGGCAGACCCAACCGCAGATGTTGAAGGTTTAGATGCAGCTGCAAAAGTTTCAATTATTGCCAGCATTGCATTTGGCTGCAATGTTGTGGCTAGCGATGTGTATAGCGAAGGCATTAGTAAAATTTCTCCAGCCGACATAGCAATCGCCAAGCGTCTTGGCTATGCGGTGAAGTTGTTGGCAATTGCCGAGTACGACAAAGCAACTGATGAAATTTCGGTTCGCGTGCATCCGGCCATGGTGCCAATGCATCACCCACTTGCTTCCGTGCGCGACAGTTTCAATGCAGTGGTGGTTGATGGCGAAGCATCTGGCTCGCTCATGTTTTATGGTCGTGGAGCAGGCGGTGACCCAACTGCAAGTTCGGTTCTTGGCGATGTCATCGATGCTTCCATCAACTTGAACAAGGGCGCACATGCAACGCTTGGTGTGTTGAGCCCACCGAAGTTGAAGCGCATGGCCGACACCTCGTGTGAATATCTCATTCCGCTTGAGGTATCCGACAAGCCAGGCGTTCTGCACGCAGTAACCGGAATTTTTGCCCGCAATAACGTGAGCATTCGGGCAGCCGAGCAGGACGGAATTGGCAACGGCGCCCGCTTGGTGTTTCTCACGCACTCGGCAAACGAGGCCGCAGTTCAGACCTGCATTGCTGAGTTAAAGACTCTGGACGTGGTGTTGCACGTTGGAGCACTTCTTCGCGTGATTGCCGACTAACTAACCTGTAAGAACTATGCGTTATGTCTCCACGCGCGGTCGCGCAGCAGAATTGGGCTTTTGTGATGCTCTGCTAGCTGGCCTCGCTGCAGACGGTGGTTTGTACGTGCCACAGACTTGGCCGAAACAGCCAACCATGGCTGGCTCAACGTATGCATCAAAGGCTGCCTCGCTGATGGCCCCCTATGTAGGAGGCGAAATTCCTCAAGACGTTTTTGCGCAACTGTGTGCCACCGCGTATTCAACATTTCGTGACCCAGCAGTAGTGCCGCTGGTGCAAATTGCACCCGAGCATTATTTGCTTGAACTATTTCACGGACCAACGCTTGCGTTCAAAGACGTTGCCTTGCAACTCATTGGGCAGTTGTTTGATTACGTCTTAACTCAGCGCAATCAGCGCGTGATGATTGTGGGTGCAACCAGTGGTGACACAGGTAGCGCGGCAATTGACGGAGTAAAGGGCTGTAAGAACGTCGACATCGTGATCTTGTATCCGAATGGGCGAGTGAGCGATGTGCAGCGCAGACAGATGACTACCATCGCTTCGCCAAATGTGCACACAGTTGCCGTGGACGGAACATTTGATGATTGCCAAGACTTGGTGAAGGCGATGTTTAACGATGCGCCGTTCCGCGAAGCCA
>JBEGJW010000152.1:0-2069 GCA_041184445.1 Actinomycetota bacterium
CCCATTGCGCAAGATTCCCCACTGCTGCCTCCCGTAGGAGTCTGGGCCGTGTCTCAGTCCCAGTGTGGCTGATCATCCTCTCAGACCAGCTACCCGTCGTTGCCTTGGTAGGCCATTACCCCACCAACAAGCTGATAGGCCGCGAGACGCTCCCAAACCGAAATATCTTTCGTCAGTGAATCATGCGATTCTCCGACGTCATCCGGTATTAGCAATCGTTTCCAATTGTTATCCCAGAGTCTGGGGCACGTTTCTCACGTGATCCTCACCCGTTCGCCACTAAATCTTCCGGTGTATTGCTACACCATGGATTCCGTTCGACTTGCATGTGTTAAGCACGCCGCCAGCGTTCGTCCTGAGCCAGGATCAAACTCTCCGTCAAGAACTTCCTGTTTCAGTCAAATACTTGCGTATCGCAACTGAGCAGGTTGAATTCTGGAAAGTCCGCGTTGGTATTGTCAGCCTTTCGGCTTATCCGCACCAACGTTTCCTGACCAATCAGTAGCTCTACTGATTGATAATTGATTTTGTTGATTTCTCAACGATGTTTTGTTTGGCCGGATTTTCATCCGACCGGAATTGACAGACAGCAAAACTGCGATCCTTGCGGATCGTGTCCTACTGCCCGCACTGGCGTTCAGTCTTCTCTTTCGTTTTCAAGGAGCAATCACCTTGTGTTACTCGAGCTAATGAATTGCTTCATCACCCGGTAATAACATTCGGTTGCCGCACATGTGCCGATTCGTTGCAGAACAACAAACCTGCCCATGAGGCGGAGTGCAAATCTAGCGGGGGGAAATGGCCTGCGTCAACCTCCCTCCAAAGAAAAACCCTTATTTCTTTTGGCTTTGCGGAGACCTCGGGCACGCCACCTGTCCCGCTTCATAGCCCACTTGGGTTTGCAGGCCTTTTGGCCCCAAACCCTTACTCCGTATGGGTTCTAGCCTGCAAAATCGAGCAAATGGTATGCAGTTTTACCCTTGCGGAGAAGCATCCAGCGCCCGTGGAGCAGCGGCACCTTGTCCAGTTTGGCGTGCTCGTCGAGCTGTTCCCCGTTGGCCCGCACGCTGCGTTGCTGTAAAAGTCGACGCGCCTCAGAGTTGGACGTGGCCAAACCTGTGGTGACTAATACGCCAACTGCATCGTGCAACACCGCTGTACCCATTTGTGTCACAGCAACTTCTTGTGCAATCAACTTCAACGTTGCTTCACTCGCAAATACTGGATTCGCACCGAACAACACATCTGCGGCTTGCTCTGCAGCACTGGCTGATTCTTCACCGTGCAACATTGATGTGATCTCATTAGCCAATGTTCGTTGTGCAACTCGCTTCTCTGGACTGAGACGTTGCTCATTGAGTATCGATGCAACTTCTTCCATCGGTCGCAACGAGAACTGCGGCAACATGCGCTCAATATCAATGTCAGAAACTTGCATCCAGAACTGGCGGAATTGATATGGCGATGTGCGCTTCGCATCGAGCCACACGGCGCCGTCTGCAGTTTTTCCAAACTTCGTGCCATCCGATTTTGTTACAAGCGGCCATGTAAGTCCAAACGATTCACGCCCTAAACGCTTACGAATCAGGTCGATACCTGCAGTGATGTTGCCCCACTGATCGGAACCTCCCATTTGCATTTCGCAGTCGAGGTGCTCGCAGAGATGACGAAAATCGTTGGCTTGCAACAACATGTAACTGAACTCAGTAAACGACAGTCCGTTTCCATCACTGATGCGCGACTTCACTGAATCTTTTGCCATCATTTGGTTAACGGTGATGTACTTACCTACGTCGCGCAAGAAGTCGAGCACAGGAACATCTTTTGTCCATGTTGCGTTGTCGACCAACACTGCTTTGTTTGCCACAGAATCAAAATCAAGGATGCGTTCAAGTTGACCTTTAATGCACGAAACATTGTGCGCAAGCGTGTCGGAGTCGAGCAGGTTTCGTTCTTCACTACGACCGGATGGATCGCCCACCATCCCAGTTGCTCCACCGGCAAGCACCACTGGCTTGTGACCAAGTAATTGAAATCGGCGCAAACTTATTTGGCCAAGCAGGTGGCCC
>JBEGJW010000152.1:2079-4032 GCA_041184445.1 Actinomycetota bacterium
CGTGCAAAGAATCTGCCGTTGGGTCAAAGCCTGCGTAGGCCGACATCTGCGAAGTCGTGCTGCGCTTAGTGAGTTCGGCTCGATCGGTGGAGTCGTGGATGAGCCCGCGCGAGGCAAACTCCTGAACTACGTCACCGAATTGAGCCATACAGAGATGTTAGATCGCGAGCGATGTACGAAGTGATGCAATTACCGCAGCAAAACGTGCTCGTTGGTCCTCTGCAGCGAGTGGTCCCGCGGCTCCCGGAGAGGATCGAAGTTGCACTCCTACCCCAGCGCCGATGAGTTGTTGTGCATCGGCATCGAACTCGGGTGAACTGGCAACAAGCTGTTGCAACGATTGCGAACCCGACAAAGCTTCTTGAACGAGTGCGCCAACAATTGCATGCGCTTGACGAAATGGAACTCCCTTACGCACGAGGTATTCGGCTAAGTCGGTTGCGGACAATGACTGCACATCGGCTGCTGCACGCATGCGATCGGCATTAAACGTTGCCGTTTGGATCATTCCCGTGAGCGCTCCTACGGCCAGCGATACCTGATCGTAGGAATCAAACAATGGTTCTTTGTCTTCTTGTAAGTCGCGGTTATACGCAAGTGGCAAGCCCTTCAGCGTGGTGAGCAAACCCGTGAGATTGCCAATGAGGCGTCCGGCTTTACCGCGAGCAAGTTCAGCCATCCACAGCACCCACTCTTCACCGATGCGCGAGAGGTGCGTGCCGATGAGTGCGAGATCGAATAAAGCCTCTGCAACAAAGTCACGGTCAGAAACTGCGTCAAGCGAGTTCGCGAAACGATCGGCGAAACCCATTTCGCTTGCGGTGAAGTCTGGGTCAAGTGGCAACGAAGAACCTGCGAGTGCACCAGCACCCAGTGGGGATACGTCAGCACGCTTCATGGTGTGAATGAGACGATCGATGTCACGCGTGAATGCCCAGGCGTGCGCCATCAGGTGATGAGCAAGCAACACCGGCTGTGCACGCTGCACATGTGTGTAACCAGGTAGATACACGCCGTCTGTGCCCCAACCGGCCAAGTCAGCACGATGTGTGAGCACCTCACAGAGAGCAATGAGACGCACTGCCAGGACACCAAGCTCACGTTTGGTCCATAAGCGCAGTGCAGTGACACATTGGTCGTTACGGCTTCTGCCGGTGTGCACTTTGCCGCCAACTGGACCCGCGATTTGTGTAACACGGCGCTCAATAGAAGTGTGAATGTCTTCTTCGCCATCTACAAACTGAAATGTTCCGTTAAGGAATTCGGCGGCAACTTGTTGCAACGCAGTTGCTATTTGAGCTACTTCAGATTGCGGCAAGATTCCTGCATGGCCGAGTCCTTTCACATGTGCGAGCGAACCAGCGATGTCGTCTTTCCACAAGCGTTTGTCGAACGACAAACTTTCGGTGAACGCCAAGAGTTCTTCTGCAGGACCACTACTAAACCTGCCATGCCATAGCGGCTGAGAAACATTGTCGGTCATTTCGAACCTTTCGTTTTCTGCAGTCCTGCAAGTTTGCCGAGATGCGCTGCAAGTTTCTTCGCTCCATAGTTTTGACTGGCAACACAGAACATGGTGTCGTCACCTGCAACCGTGCCTGCTAGTCCTTCAATACGCGAACGATCAAGCGCCGACGCAACCACGTGGGCACAACCCGGTGGCGTGCGAATAATGACAATCGGTTCGCTGATCTGAATGTCGGCGACCCATTCTGCAAGTACGCGACGCAGTTGCTCAAGCGGTGCGATGCGATCGGGTTCAAACTCCGGAATTGCGTACGCGGTCTCTCCGTGAGAGGTTCGCACTTTGACTGCGCCAATTTCTTCCAAGTCGCGCGAAACCGTTGCTTGCGTTGCCACGATGCCCGACTTCTTCAACAATGAAACCAACTGTGTATGGCTAGTGACATCGTGATCGGAAATCAATTGAGCTACAGCACCTTGACGCTGAAC
>JBEGJW010000153.1:0-4403 GCA_041184445.1 Actinomycetota bacterium
GAACACACTCTCTACCCACGACACCGCAACGGAATCGCTGTGCCCGGGAGACTCGGGTGGTCCATGGTTCGCCACTATTGATGGCGTCGAGAAACTCGTGGCAATTTCTACAGGTGGCGATGGATGTCTCGACACACCATCTGGGGCATCGGGAATATTGGGAACGGCAATTAGCCCGTACCTAGATTTGCTTGCAAAAATTGCTAAGCGATGATGAGGTTTGGATTCACCATCTTTTCGCGTGGAAGGCGAATGTCTAAGTAAGAGCGAATGTTTGCGTCCATTTCCTCTGAGATGTGGCTCGGGTAATGGTTGTCCAAAATTTCGCGAACCTTCTTGTGAGCAACGTCATTAATTTGTGGTTTGCCCACTTCTTTCCACTCTTTTGAACTGAGACGGTCTCCAATCGCTGGATACAGGTATTCGCTCTGCATAATACGCAAAGTCTGCTCGGCGCCCAAGTAGTGACCAGGCCCACCAACGCACTGTGCACGCATAGTTTCAATGGACAATGACTCGTCGGTCACTTCGATTCCCTTGATAGTGCGTTGCACCGAACCAATGGTGTCGTTATCAAGAATGATTCCCTCGTATGAGTAGCCCAACAAACTTCCGTGCATTCCTGCAGCTGTATGAGTAGCCCAACAAACTTCCGTGCATTCCTGCAGCTTCGTAAATGAGGTTCATGCCAGCGTTGCCAACAAGTGCGTGGTTGATGCCCTTTTCTGAACCAGATTGCGCATCTGGGAACTTTGCATCGGAGATTCCTGACGAGGTTCCACCAGTGAGGTTGTAGAAGTGAGCCATCTGAGCACTAGCTGCCGAGAGCAACACTTGCTCTGGGCTTCCACCCGACATTGCACCTGAACGCAAGTCCGAAACGAAGCACCACAATCCGAAAATTGCTGGAGCACCTGGCTTGATTGCATTCACATAAGCAAGGCCTGCGAGGCACTCAGCAACTTGCTGCACCAAAGCACCGGCAATTGCTGCAGGCGCAGTTGCGCCAGCCTGACCAGCCGACAACAACAACACAGGCATGCCACCGTGTACTGCAACTTCGAGGCACTTACATGCATCGCTTGCGAACTTCAGTGGTGGAACCACGAAACAGTTGGACTGACTGACGAATGGACGTGCACGCCACTTGTCTTCGCCGCCTGCAATTTCGTGCAACATCTTGAGCGATGCTTCAAGGTGATCTGGATGCACCCATGAGGTACCTACATGCTTAGTGGTTCCGCTCACGCTGAGGTAACACGTATTGATATCCATTGCCGAAGCTTCTGGAATATCACGTGGCACAACTGCTCGTTGGTAGAAGTGCAAGTGCTCCATCTTGTCAACAATGCGAGCAATGTCGTACGCATCTTGTGAAACCGACTCGCGGTATTCGCCTGTCTCGTAATCGGCCACGTACACAGCAGCACCTGCAGTGCCGAAATATGTATTAGTGCCCCAAGGTTCCATGTCGTACTGCGGATCTTGCGCATAGAGAGGGAAATTGCGGCCAGCAATTTCAAGTGTGTGCTCAATTAGTGAACGTGGGAACAACAAACGACCGTTTTCATCAAGCTTGCAGCCCTTTGGCAAGAGGTACTCAAGCGTTGATGGAATGGCATCGGCTATGCCGATGTTTTCCAGAACGTTGATGGCAGCCTCGTGAATCTTCAACACTTCAGAGTCGGTAAGTGGCTTGTAACGGCCGGCCGGCATACCTGGGCGCACTGGCTTGATGTCATCTGAAAGCGGTGCTGCACGCAATGCGTTGCGAGCAGCGCGACCTCCGCGTCGAGCATTCGTTGATTCAGTCATGTTCTTTCTCCTTTATGCCTTTACGCGTTCACTCTTTGGATCATAAAACGGATCGAGCTGCGCCTCTGCCGCAAACCGCTCGCCCGCAACTTCAATTTCATACGTTCCATCCATAACAAAGGCCTTATCGACCAAGCCATGATGATTTTCAACATAACCCATGCCGATGGACTTGCCGATGGCGTGCCCAAACATTCCCGAGGTGATGTGGCCAACGATTTCACCATTACGCCAAATTGGTTCGTTGTGATACAGGTTCTTCATTGGGTCTTTCATTGCAAATTGCACTAGGCGCTTCTTCACGCCAGATTCCTTTTGCTTCAACAATGCTTCGCGGCCAATGAATCCGCCTGGCTTGTTCCATGCAACGGTGAAGCCGAGGCCCGACTCAAGCGGAGTGTCGTCTGGCGAAATGTCGTGACTCCAGTGGCGATATCCCTTTTCCATTCGCAACGAGTTCAGTGCGTGATAGCCAGCGTGCTTCAGACCAAACTGTGGGCCTGCTGCCATAATCACGTCAAACACTCCCGTTGCGAATTCGGTTGGAACATACAACTCCCAACCAAGTTCTCCCACGAAGGTGACGCGACTTGCACGCACTCGCGCATAACCGATGTCGATAATTTGCGAAGTTCCAAATGGGAACGCTTCGTTTGACATATCGGTCGTGGTGAGTGACTGTAGCAACGCACGCGAGTTCGGACCCATGATGCTGAGCACTGCCGAACCAGAGGTGACGTCGATTACTGCTGCACGCTCATCCTTACCAATGTGATCTTTCAAATAGGTGTAGTCACGAACTTGCGTTGCTGCTGCAGTTACTACTGCGTTGCTGCTGCAGTTACTACTAAATAGCGATCCTTTGATTCGCGAGTAACGGTGAGGTCGGCTTCAATGCCACCTCGCTCGTTCAACCACTGTGTGTAGACCAACTTGCCAATAGGCACCGACATGTCGTTTGCAGACACACGGTTGATGATCTTTTCAGCATCCGGACCCTTCAGCACAAACTTGCCAAATGACGATTGATCAAAGATGGCTACTGCTTCGCGGGTTGCGCGGCACTCTTCTGCTGAATACTCAAACCAATTTGGACGACCGTATGTGTATTCATATTCGGCTTTTACGCCAGCAGGGGCAAACCAATTGGTGCGTTCCCAACCAGCAACTTCACCGAAGCATGCACCTTTTGCTGCCAAACGATCATGTAGCGGCGAGCGACGCACTCCACGTGCAGTTTCTGGTTGACGGAATGGCCAGTGCATGGCGTACAACAAACCAAGTGATTCAACGGTGCGGTCGTGCAAGTAGTTCTTGTTGCTTTGGAACGGCATTACGCGACGAACATCAACGTCCCACAAGTCCATAGGCGGACGTCCATCGACAATCCAGTCGGCAAGCACCTTGCCGGCACCACCCGATGACTGAATGCCAATGGAATTGAAACCGGCTGCAACAAACAGACCTTTAACTTCTGGTTGTTCACCGAGCAAGTAACGATCGTCTGGAGTAAATGATTCTGGTCCATTAAAGAACAACCGAATTCCAGTTTGTTCCAACAAATTCATACGGTGAGTTGCATTCTCAATGAGTGGTGCAATGTGTTCAAAGTCTTCAGGCAATGAAGTAAAGGAGAACTCTTCAGAAATTCCCTTCATGCCCCATGGCTTGGCAACTGGTTCAAACCAACCAACCAACAGCTTGCCTGCATCTTCTTTGAAGTAACCCGAACCATCTTGGTCACGCAACACCGGCATGGTTGGCGAGATGCCCTCGACTGCTTCGGTCACGATGTAAAAGTGCTCAGCTGCATGCAATGGAACCGTTGCACCTACTTGATCGCCGAGTTCGCGTGCCCACATACCTGCAGCATTCACTACAGCTTCTGCGCGAATAATTTGACCTTCAACTTCAACACCAACTGCACGACCATTTTCGACAACGATGCGATCGACTTTTACATTTTCAACAATGCGAACACCGTGTGCACGAGCACCCTTGGCGAGTGCCTGAGTTACGTCGATTGGGTTAACGACTCCATCTCCAGGCAAGTGCACTGCACCAACCAAGTCGTCTACACGAGCAAGAGGTACGAGTTCCTTCACATCTGCAGGAGTGATGATGTTTACTGGCAAACCAAACACTCGCGCCATTGATGCGCCGCGCTTCAACTCTTCAAAGCGCTCTTCGTTTGTTGCAATGGCAACCGAACCACGTTGCTGGAAACCAGTTGCTTGACCAGTTTCTTCTTCAAGAGTGGCAAACAAGTTTGTGGTGTACTGCGCAAGGCGCGTGAGATTTTGTGTTGCGCGCAACTGACCAACAAGACCTGCGGCATGCCATGTAGTTCCTGATGTGAGTTGCTTGCGTTCAAGGAGCAACACATCGGTCTCACCACGTTTGGCGAGGTGGTAGGCAATGCTGCAACCAACAATTCCGCCGCCGACGATGACCACCTTGGCGCTACTTGGCAGATTTGACACGGAAACTCCTCGAACGGACTGGCACAAATTGGCATCGAATAATTGCTTGTCTAGTATGTCACGGCGAGATATATCACGCACTGGCCGGCCCAGACTCGGGCCTGA
>JBEGJW010000154.1:0-2750 GCA_041184445.1 Actinomycetota bacterium
TCGTTTGCTGTGGGTGGAATTGTTGTGCTCACCGTTGCGTACGGTCGTGTGCCGTGGATTGCGCTCATCATTGCGACGTCGTGGACCTTCTATGCCTATCTCAAAAAGAAAGTTCCGCTTCAGCCACTCGAGAGTCTGACCGCCGAAGTCATCGTGCTTGCGATTCCAGCATTCATCTTTTTATGCGCAACATGGAACAATGTTGACAGCGTGCACAACACCGCCACCTCTGTGGAATGGATATTCGTTGCATTCACCGGGGTGATCACTGCAGTTCCGTTGCTCATGTTTGCGGGTGCGTCGCAGCGCACTCCACTCACCATTCTTGGACCAATGCAATACATCGTGCCCACCATGAATTTCCTCATTGGTTGGCTGATGTTCGACGAAGCACTCACCACTTCAAAAGTTGCCGGCTTTTCTTTGATTTGGGTGTGCCTTGCGCTGGTGCTGACAGATTTGTTCAGGACACAGCGGCAGCAACAAATCGCTTCAAACCGTCAATAACTGCGTCTTCACGCTCTCTGTCATTAATGACGTAAGCAAACCTTGCTAAACCTGAAATCATCACATCGAACAAGTCCTGCAATGTTCGTGCAGTCATTTCAGATCCAACTTCTCCGCGAGCAACTGCACCTTCGCACAGTTCCTGAAAAAACACTGCCCAGTCTTTGCGGAGTGGACGAATTGCATCTGAGAGTTCTGGGTGGCGACGTGCTTCGGCAGATACACCAACAACAAATCCAATGAGCGACGCATCGTTCTTACTTACTTCTGTCAGCGCATCAATAATTGCTGAGAATTTGTCGACCAATGAATCACATGGTGCCGCTGCTGCAACAACTGCTTCTGTAACCATGTTCTGCACTTGCTCAAATGCAGCCACATACATGTCGAGCTTTGAAGGAAAGTAGTGATAAATCGCGCCGGTCGTAATGCCGGCCGCAGCGGCGACGGTGCGATTCGTTGTTGCGTCGTAGCCAATGGTGGCAAATGATGCGCGTGCTTCATGAATGAGGCGCTCGCGTGTTTCACCAGCGTCAGACGAGCACGGACGGCCCAGCTTTTTTGTTGGCGCAAGAAGCTTCATAAAATCAGGCTAATTCGGCGTGCGCTAATTAAGCGAAGCGGCGGAGCAGGTTCGCAAGCTCCACTGGCCGATCGCCTTGCACGCTATGACCAGCGCCGTCAACCACAACCACCTCGGCTTGCGAACAACGCTTCTGGAGTTCTGCAATGTCTTCGTCGTCCACCACAGGCGACACTCCTCCACGAACCATGAGCAACGGCTTGCGCCAAGAAGAGATCATGTCCCACATTGGAGAACGTGGTGCTTCGTGTCCAGGAGCAGAACCTGCGGTTTCAGTCTGCCCGCGACGGTCGTAACGCCATTGCCACGAACCATCTTCAATTTGCTTGGCGTTGTGCAAAATTCCTCGACGCAAACTTGCTTCACTGCGCGTTGGATTGTGTTCTTTGGTTCGCGCAAACAGTTCGTCGAAACTGGCAAAACTTTGTGGACCATTTATGAAGTCGAGCACTGCTTTTGCCTTCTTGCTCGTTACTCCCGGAGTGATATCAACCAGAACAAGATGCGGAACGAGTTCTGGACGGGAATTTGCAAGTGCGAGACATGTCAAACCACCAAGGCTCATTCCAACAATGGCTTCAACGTGCTGAGCATGTGCATCAATAACTTGCGCAATGTCTTGCGCCATTCCTTGCGGGCTATATGTTGCGTCGTCTCGCCATGACGAATGACCGTGTCCAGGCAAGTCGACTGCGATCAATGGAATATTGAGCGCCAATGCAACGGTGTCCCACGTGTGTGCGTTTTGGCCACTGCCGTGCACCAACACCAAACGCGGTTCTCCAGTTCCCCACTTCAGCGCACTCAGCACACGACCATCGCTCAACGTAGTGTTCACACGAACAACCGTTGGCATAGGCGACACGGTCAATGCATATTCAGCAATGTTCTCGCTAAACAATGAAAACTCGTCGTAGGGAATGCGCTCCATTTACTGAACCTTATTCCACGAGACTACGGAAGCTCCATTTACTGAACCTTATTCCACGAGACTACGGAACGACAGTGGTCGCAGCACCAGGTTTTGGCGCGATAGTCGACGAAGTAGTTGTGGTGTAGTTCGGATCTGGTTTATCAAACGGTGGAACCGGTGATCCATATTCTTCAGGTTCTTTCACGCCATCAAAAACATAAACACGATCACCATAGGCAACGAGTGCGGGGAAATAACGAGCGACTGACATCGGTATACGCACGCAACCGTGCGACGCAGGTTTCAGTGGAACAAGAATTGCGCCGTGAACTGCAATGTTGTAATTGAAGTACACAGGGTTGTACATACTCCCCAATTTTGATTCGCGCATTCCCGTATGTCGATTGTAAAAATAGAAAATTCCCGGCGGAGTTATCGCCTCACCACAAATTCCCTCTTTAATTTGCTGCGCGGTGTTATTTCCGTCCTGACCTGGGTCGATCGTTACTTCTTCACACCACTTTTCATTTGAACCAGTCGAGATGTGGGTAATTAACTGTGGCTCACCTGCCTTAAAGACCACGAGTACTTGCTCAGGTAGGTAAATCTCCACATGGCTCGGTGAATCGGCTTGTCGGCGCGGCACAACTGGACCAGCAGTTTCCATAATTGCCCACGTGGACGGGGTCACTTCATCTGTTGCGCGTTCGCGCGGCGTTTGCATAATCAGTTTCTGAAACGCCCACA
>JBEGJW010000155.1:0-3007 GCA_041184445.1 Actinomycetota bacterium
TGGGTCTGCATTCGTCAACGGAGAAGACCGACCGGTTCATGCTTTTACCAATGCTATGCGCGTCATTCGCCTAGAGCGTTTCATCGGTTTGTACCACGAAGAATCAATTCAAGATTTTTTTCTATCGCACACCACATTCATCAAAGTAATGAACACCTATTACGGCACTGCACATTTCTACGTAACCATGACCGTATTCATTTTGTTGTTCAAGTTTCGTCCAGATGTATTTGCTCAATGGCGTAACACACTTGCAGCAATGACTGCACTCGCCATTATCGGATTTGTTTTGTTCCCGCTTATGCCTCCACGCCTTCTTGATGCACCATGTCCATCGAATGGCAAGGGCTTTGGTGGAGTCTGCATTGAGAGTTCATTACGCAATTACAACGGTGCAACAACATTTGGATTCGTAGATACCGTCGAAGAGTTCGGTGGCCCGCTGTCTTTCAACCACGGCGCAGCAGCAAAACTGTCTAATCAATACGCTGCTATGCCTTCCTTGCACATTGGCTGGTCTACTTGGTGCGTATTTGCGTTATGGCCTCTAGCTAAGAGACGTTGGGCACGTATTGCATTGTTTTTGTACCCGGCAACGACATTGCTCTGCATTGTGGTGACAGCTAACCATTACTGGATTGACGGAATAGGCGGATTAGTGGTGTTCGTCGTTGGCTACATCCTCGGAACATGGCTCCATCGATGGAATCATCGCCGTTTAGATGCCCGCATGGCTTCTCACCCTGCGCTCTAGCGGGGATAGCGTTTAGCGTCATGGCCCTCGCAGATATTCGCCAACCCAGTGATCTGCGACCACTTACTCTTCCTCAACTTGACGCACTTGCAGCTGAAATTCGAGAATTTGTCGTTAGCGCAGTTTCGGAAACTGGCGGGCACTTAGGTTCAAACCTTGGAGCAGTAGAACTCACACTTGCATTGCACCGCGTATTTGATTCTCCGCGTGATGCAATTCTGTGGGACACCGGGCACCAGGCGTACATTCATAAAATCGTTACCGGTAGGCGTGCAGGGTTTAACAAATTGCGCCAGGCCGATGGTATTTCTAAATTGCGCCAGGCCGATGGTATTTCTGGTTATCCAAGTCGCGAAGAAAGTATTCACGACTTCATCGAGAACAGTCATGCCAGCACGGTGCTCAGTTATGCATATGGACTTGCAGTTGCCCGTGACGCTGGCCAGTCTGTTGATCGCCGACACATTGTTGCCGTCATTGGCGATGGATCCATGACCGGTGGCATGGCATATGAAGCTCTGAATAATCTTGGCCACAGTGGCAAGCGCGTGATCATCGTGCTGAACGACAATGGCCGCAGTTATGCGCCAACCGTGTCGAACCTCAGTCAAGGTGCGCTTTCCAACAAACTCACCGATATTCGACTGAACCCTGTCTATGTTCGACGTCAACGCAAGATCGAAAAATGGCTGAAAGATTTGCCTGTTATTGGTCCACAGGCCGAACGAGGAATGGAAGCGTTCAAAGCTGGAGTTCGAGAATTCCTGCAGCCTCCTGCGTTTTTTGAAGCACTCGGAGTTCGCTACATCGGCCCTATTGACGGCCACGATATGGAAGCACTTGAGCATGCATTTACGGCAGCACAACAGCGTTCAGAAGAAGGCCCGATTGCCATCCATGTCATTACCCAAAAAGGTCGCGGGTATTCCCCGGCTGAAGATGATGACGAAAAACATTTGCACGATGCCCCCAAGTTCAACCCTGCGACTGGCCCATCGAAGTCGGTTCCTACCGGCTACACCGAAGCATTTGCCGACACCATTGTGCACCTTGCCAAAAACGACCCACGCATTGTTGCCATTACTGCCGCTATGCCTGGGCCAACAGGACTGATTCAATTTCAGGAACAGTTTCCCGAGCGCTTCTTCGACGTAGGCATTGCCGAACAACACGCAGTAACTGCTGCAGCCGGCATGGCAATGGGTGGCTTGCGCCCGGTTGTTGCGTTGTATTCAACATTTTTAAATCGTGCTTGGGACCAGGTGGTGTACGACGTTGCGCTGCATCGCCTCCCAGTTGTTTTCTGCCTCGATCGTGCTGGCATCACTGGCGACGATGGTCCGAGCCACCACGGCATTTACGACATGGCACTGCTTTCAAAAGTTCCTGGCATGCGTGTGCTCGCACCGTCAAGTACGCAAGAAGTTGAGCAAATGCTGAAAGACGCAATCGTGTTGGCAAACGAAGGCCCTGTGGTGATTCGATATCCAAAGGGAGTTGCCCGCACTGTTGATGCAGCAGATGTTGGTTCTGGTCTTACCGCTCGTAAGTTGCTGACCGACGAATCAAACACCGTATGCATTTTGGCAATTGGCAAAATGGTTGGAGCATCACTCGATGCTGCTGCACTTCTTGCAGCAAAGGGAATCATGGCAACCGTATGGGACGTTCGCTCGTGTGCACCACTTGATCAGTTGATGATTGACAATGCTGCTTCGCATCGCGTTGTTGTCTCCGTTGAAGACGGAATTCGTGAAGGCGGAATTGGTATGACCATTGAGGACTTGGTATCCCATGCAACTGGTGCACAACGTCCAAACATTGAAGTGCTTGGCATACCGAAGCAATTCATTCCGCAAGCAAAGCCTGACGCGATTCTGTCTCGCCTTGGTTTAAACGCCGAAGGCATCGCCGCAACGGTGCAACGACTTGTCAATCAATAAGCAATATTTAGAAACGGCACTGCAGGCTGCCGATGCGGCAGACGAAGTGAGCCTTGCCGGGTTCACAAACCGACAGTTCACCGTTTCACGGAAGACCGATAACAGCGAGGTCACCGAAATTGACCGCAACACCGAAACGGCGATTTCCTCAGTGCTTCGCGGCGCATTTCCCGAATTTGGCATCTATGGCGAAGAGCACGGAATCAGCGGTCCAACCGACGCCGAGTACGTATGGGTGATTGACCCCATCGATGGCACTACCAATTTCGTGCGTGGAGTTCCGGTGTGGGGTTCACTCATTGCACTCGTG
>JBEGJW010000156.1:0-2821 GCA_041184445.1 Actinomycetota bacterium
CCGAACATGTTGGGTGGCGGACTTTCCGAAATGCAGGTCACCACGTCGGACGGTCAACGTGGTAGTGCAATCTATGAATTGACAGGGCAGTGGCACCATCGCTATTTCCCAATTGCACGTGGGGAAAAACTGCCACCTTTAGGGGTAACGCCCGGCGAATTACACTCGTGACATACATATTTAGGGAGCACTCGAATGAATAACGAACAGTTCGCAAAAGTAAAGAGCGGCAAAGGTTTTATTGCAGCACTCGACCAAAGCGGTGGCAGCACACCAAAAGCATTGATGCTTTACGGCATTGAAGAGAATGAGTATTCAGGCGACGAGCAGATGTATGACCTCATTCATGCAATGCGCACCCGCATCATCAAGAGCCCTGCTTTTTCTGGTGAACGAGTATTGGGCGCCATCTTGTTCGAGATGACCATGGATCGCAAGATTGACGGTAAGGGTTCAGCAGAATTTTTGTGGGAAGAAAAAGGCGTAGTTCCATTTTTAAAGATTGACAAAGGTTTGGCCGACGAAGCTGACGGTGTGCAGGTGATGAAGCCGATGCCAGAACTGAATGCGCTGCTTGAGCGTGCGAAACAGCACGGTGTGTTTGGAACCAAGATGCGTTCGGTTATCAAGTTGGCAAACGAAAAAGGAATCAAGGCAGTTGTCAGCCAGCAGTTCGAAGTTGGCAAGCAAATTATCGCCGCTGGTCTTGTGCCAATCATCGAACCAGAAGTTGACATCAAGAGCCCTCAGAAGGCTGAAGCTGAAGCATTGATGAAGACGGCAATTTTGGCTGAACTAAATGCGTTGTCAGCAGATCAGAATGTGATGTTGAAGCTCACGCTTCCAAACGTTGCAGGGTTCTTCGACGAACTCGTTGCACATCCTCGCGTTGTTCGAGTGGTTGCGCTTTCAGGTGGCTACAGTCGCGCCGATGCAAACGTTGCGCTTGCAAAGAATAAAGGAGTAATCGCCAGCTTCTCGCGTGCACTTACCGAAGGCTTGTCGGCAAAGCAGAGTGATGCTGAATTTGATTCGTTGCTGAATTCAGCAATTCAAGGAATTTACGACGCGTCAAACACCTGATGCACAGGTAACACCGGTGCCGCGAATGCCGCAGTAACCGTCCCGCAGTAACCGTCAGGATTTTTTGCCAAGTATTTCTGGTGGTATTCCTCTGCAACGTAAAACGTGTCGAGTGGTGCAATTTCGGTGGTGATCGTTCCGTATCCAGCTGCGGTTAAGCCAACTTGGAAATTGCGACACGTTGTCTGCGCATCTGCAGCCTGTTCATCACTGGTGGTGTAAATGGTGCTGCGGTACTGAGTACCAAAGTCGTTGCCCTGGCGCATGCCCTGAGTTGGGTCGTGGTTTTCCCAAAACACATTCAAGAGATCTGTGTAGGTGATAACAGTGGGATCAAATTTCACGAGCACCACTTCTGCATGATGAGTGGTACCGCTACACACGTCTTTGTATGAAGGGTTCGTTGTTACGCCACCCGCATAACCAACGGCAGTTTCTGCAACTCCGTTCAATGACCAAAACAAGCGCTCGGCTCCCCAGAAGCAGCCCATGCCGAATACTGCAGTTTGCATGTTGTCCATTCGCACAATGTAGCCCCGATTGGTAGCGTCACTCCAGTGAAAACGCGCCGCACCGACATTGAGGGAATGCGTGCGCTTGCAGTTGGTCTGGTGGTGCTCAATCATGCGGGAGTGCCGTGGCTGTCTGGTGGATACATCGGTGTAGACGTATTTTTCGTGATTTCTGGGTTTCTCATTACTCAGTTACTGATTGATGAAGCAAGTGAGCATTCGTCAATCGACCTTCGCAATTTCTGGGCTAGGCGTGCGCGACGAATTTTGCCAATGTCAATTTTGGTGGCACTGATTACAGTCGTTGCCGGGTTATTCATGCTCGAACCAGGCAAGGTGCGCGACTTGAGCGCAATTGGTTTAGGTGCGCTTGGTTTTTGCACCAACATTGTGCTGTTCTTTCGAACTTCTGATTATTTGTCTGGTGTAACTGCGCCTTCTTCGTTGCGTCATTTTTGGTCACTCGCAGTAGAAGAGCAGTTCTATTTGTTGTGGCCACTCGTGGTGTTTGCCACCGTGAAATACGGAAAAACCCATTGGAGAAAATGGTTGCTCGGGGTGGGTGCTGTTGCCGGCGCTGCCTCGTTAGTCACATCGATCCTGATTACTAAAGGTCACCCAGGAGCCGGCTACTACCTTCCATATTCGCGCTTCTGGGAAATAAGCGCAGGCGCGTTACTCGCGATAGCAGGAAGCCGTGTTGACAAGGTTCCACATGTAGTGAGGGCCGTCGGTGGCTGGGTGGGGCTCATCGCAGTGATCACTTCGGCTGTGGTGTTCTCGGAGTCGACCATCTTTCCCGGCTACGCAGCAGCGCTGCCAGTTGCTGCAACGGTGCTCATGCTTGTTGCAGGAAGTGCAAAGTTTGGCCCAGTTGCGCTTTTGTCACTCGAACCGATGCAAAGTCTTGGCGCTCGGAGCTACTCGTTGTACTTGTGGCATTGGCCTTTACTGGTATTGATAGAAGCACGGTTCGGAACGCCATCGGCATGGGGTAAGGCGTGGGTTGTGGTTGCAGCGCTAGTTCTGTCTGCGGTTTCTTATCGCTTCATTGAGCAACCAGTACGTCACAACACTTGGCTATCTGCTGATTCACTTCGTAGTTTGGCCGCTGCTGGTATTGCGTTAACGCTCAGTCTGTCGGCAGTAGTGGTGTTGTTCGCTGTTGCTCCAAAAATTGATGCTGGTGCAATGCAGCTTGCAGAAATGGATGCAGCACGAGAAGC
>JBEGJW010000157.1:0-2573 GCA_041184445.1 Actinomycetota bacterium
TTATCACGGTAAGCAACGAACTGCCTGCTACTGGTCAAAATCTCGCGCGTGAGATCGCCGCAGTTATGTTGTTGCTGGCGATTGGCTTCGGACTCCGACGCCGATTTAAATAGACCTAAGGCTTGGGTTGAGCAAGTGATGGTGGCGGAGTGCCATGTGGGTACACAGCTTTTAGTGCACCCCACCACACCCAACGTTTTGCAGTTGAATAACGAGGTTCACAGGTAACGAGCGTGATTACTCTGTAAGGCTCGCTCGCCGCAATACCGACTTCGGGCACTCGGCTATTGCCGGTAATCCACATCGCCGAAGAGTGCACAATTTTGTCGTACTTCAAGGTGTAGACGAACCAGAATTCTTTAGTCTCAACAATCACTTCGTCGCCAGTTTGTAGCTGTTCAATATGCGCAAATGGTTGTCCGTGCGATGTGCGATGGCCAAATAGCGAAAAGTTTCCGTCTGCTCCTGGAATTTGCGATTGCGGGTAATGACCAACACCGGAGTCGAGTTGTTTGCTTTGTACACCTTCAA
Source organism: Actinomycetota bacterium (assembly GCA_041184445.1). Taxonomy (GTDB): domain Bacteria; phylum Actinomycetota; class Acidimicrobiia; order Acidimicrobiales; family Ilumatobacteraceae; genus UBA3006. The sequence continues at coordinate 532 of JBEGJW010000157.1, forward strand.
AAATCGGTGTCGCCCAAACGTCATTGCCAATGCGTGGGATATACAGAAGAGCGAACGCCTCTTGATTTGTTGGAGCATTAATTGGTTGAATCTCTGCTGGCGCAATGGTGGATGCTGGGGTGGTGAAGGGGATGGTGGTTGCTGACGACAAACCCCAAGCTGCTATCAATTCCTCGCGCGCTGCATCGGCTGCCTTATGTGAGAAGTAGTTGCTGATCCACAAGCGATACACCAGCATGCTGGCAAGAAATAATGCGCCGCCTAAGCACATGCTGCCAATAAATCGAAATATTTTGTAACGGCGTGTGCGTTGAATCATTTCCGATCATGAACACTAATTGCCCACGAACGATTGCGGTCAGCGTGGTGGATGCATAACTGAAGTTGCCAACCAGTATTTGGCTCGTTGGTGTCCCACCAGAACCATCCGCATTTATTAGTTCGTCGTTACTCAGTGGCCAGTGAAAAGTTTTCTCTGTGAGTGCAGCAATGGTCCACCACGCAGCATCGCGACCCAGCGCGTTGCCACGCCTTCTGCCGTGAGCACCACCACTTGCTCCTGCCCACGCAAGCCAGGCAAGCGCTTCACCGGAAGTGAGCAGCGACAAACGTGCTTCTTGCACTTTGAGTGATGCAAGTGCATCGAGCACCGAGCCCTCCACGCATGAAATACGCAATTCGCCGTTGGACTGGGTGGTCCACGCGTCAACGAGTTGGTGGAATGCGGTTGACACTTCGGAGTCGTGAATAACGTTTGCCGACGAAGCAGGAACAGTAATTGCATTTCCCATTTCTGGAATTGCTGGAGTGGGGAACTTGGCTTCATTGTCGTGATATTCAGCAAGTGCGTAATTCGTTTCAATTGACAGCAGTGAGCACGGCGACTCAAGTGCTGGGAAGAGCTCGCCGTCAACGTTCTGGCCCCGGATGCCACATTCATGCGCAATGTATGTAGAAGTAGGTGATGGCTGAAGAAACTCGCTGAGTTCTGACCATTGATGATTCTGCGCAATCACCTCTGTCAAAGGACCCATGGTGAATCGGCCTGCCTCTTCGTCGACAACTTGCACGGCAATTTCTGCTGGCGCGAGCAGTGCTAGCCGATATTCGGCAAGCGTTGAGGCTGGCCACACCTGGCGACCGTTGGCGACGGCTGCCTTGCAGGCATCGCGCAAGCCAAGCAGGTCGTGCCAACTGCGGGTTTCGCAGTAGTCGTCAATCAGGCGAACAAGTCCATCGAGGTCGGCTCGATTAATGAGGTCGTACTGCGATTCGCTCATAGCAACGGCCACGGATAGCGCGAGCCGGTTTTGTCAATAGGGAAGGCGCCACCTTCACAGATCCATTGCGCGCGTTCCTGTAATGCAAACACTTCGTCGCTGTTAAGCAGCGTGGAAACGTTTAGTGGAACCGATTCAACAAGTGGCTCGATGACTGCGCGTAGTTCTTGTGGGAGTTCTTCGCCTCCAAACTCCCAAATGACCGTGCGCAGTTTGAAATCCGCAGCAAAGCACACACCATGATCAATTGCCCACACGCGTTGCTGGGTGTCGAGCAAACAATGCCCACCCTTGCGATCGGTGTTGTTGGCAACAATGTCGAATGCGCACATGGCGCGTAAACGGTCGTGCAATTCCGGACGGTTTTCGTAAATGCTGAAGTAGTGCTCGTCAAGAACAGCGTCAACAAAATGTTGCACAGAGCCTTCGCCAAATTGCCCCTCACGTAACACGGTTGGTGGAACAATGTCTAACGACATTGCTTCCGACAGTTCGTATGCAGCCACTTCGCGTTTGTGCAGGCCAGGCTCGAAATCCCAAAGCGGGCGTTCTCCTTTTAATGGTTTATAGATTCCCTGGCAATGCAAGTCGCCGTTGGTGATATTCACTAAAAACGTGGCATTGCTGCTGTAGGGCATGCGCGAAACGAGTTCCATCTCGCCATGCTGTAACAGTTGAACGAGATCGTTCTTGGGAATTAGTTCATGCGCGGACACATGTGCCCATCAATATTCATTGGGCGTCCACAGAAAATGCACGGTG
>JBEGJW010000158.1:0-3289 GCA_041184445.1 Actinomycetota bacterium
ATGCATTCATCATTGACACCGCAAATGTTGACCCCGAAATTTCACACATTGCAGGTCCGCAGCTTGTCGTTCCGGTGATGAATGCGCGTTATGCATTGAACGCCGCAAATGCCAGATGGGGTTCGCTATACGACGCCTTGTATGGCACCGACGCACTCGGAAGTCCAAACCCTGGTGGTGCTTACAACGCGGACCGTGGAGCAAAAGTAATTACGTGGGCAAAGGAATTACTTGACGCAGCTGTTCCTCTAGTGGGTGCGAAGCACTCTCAAGTCACCAATTATGAAGTGCAACGCGGCGAGCTTGTTGGCTTTGTCTATGGAGTAGCTCATTCGCTAAATGACACAAATGCATTTGTTGGCTACAAAGGCGACCCATCGTCACCAAGTTCAATCTTTGTCAAGCACAATGACTTGCATCTTGAGTTAGTCATTGACCGATCTCACCCAATTGGCGCAACAGACGCTGCTGGTATGTGCGATGTGATTGCAGAATCAGCGCTTACCGCAATTATGGATTTTGAAGATTCGGTTGCTGCAGTAGATGCGCAAGACAAAGTTGCCGTATATCGAAACTGGCTAGGCCTCATGCAAGGCACACTCACCGAGCAGGTAACTAAAGGTGGTCGCACGTTTACGCGATCTATTGCAACAGACAAAACCTTTACCGGCCGCGATGGCAAACCAAATTCATTGAGGGGAACCTCGTTGATGTTGGCTCGCAATGTTGGTCATCTCATGACTACGCCTGCGGTACTCCAACACGATGGCAGCGAAATACCACATCTGCAAAGAACTCACCCGCTGGTTCGGTGTACATCGTGAAACCCAAAATGCATGGGCCGGTTGAAGTGCAATTCTCGTGCGATTTGTTTAGCGCTGTTGAGCACATTGTTGGCCTGCCGCAAAACACCTTGAAGATTGGAATCATGGACGAAGAGCGTCGCACTTCGGTAAACCTGAAGGAATGCATTCGTGCAGCGAAGTCACGAGTGGCATTTATCAACACAGGATTTCTCGACCGCACGGGCGATGAGATTCACACCAGCATGTTGGCCGGTCCTATGGTGCCCAAAGCCTCGATGAAAATGCAGGGTTGGATCAAGAGCTATGAAGATCGCAACGTGGATATTGGACTTGCTTGCGGCTTCCCTGGAAAAGCCCAGATTGGCAAGGGAATGTGGGCTGCTCCCGACGTTATGGGCGACATGCTCGTGCAAAAGATTGCCCACCCGCAATCGGGCGCCAACTGTGCATGGGTGCCCTCACCCACTGCAGCAACATTGCACGCCACGCACTATCACCGCATAAACGTGAAGCAACGACAGCGAGAACTTGCCGGCAGAAACGAAGCCACACTGCAACAAGTGCTCACCATTCCCTTGGGCAATCCAGCCGAGTGGACAGAAGCAGAAATTGAACGAGAAATAGATAACAACGCACAAAGCATCCTTGGCTACGTAGTGCGCTGGATTGACCAAGGAATTGGTTGCTCAAAAGTTCCCGACATCAACAATGTTGGCCTCATGGAGGACCGTGCAACATGTCGAATCTCTTCTCAGCAACTTGCCAATTGGGTACGTCACGGGGTGATTACACGCGATCAAGTTGAATCCTCGCTACAACGCATGGCGGTGTTCGTTGACAAACAAAATGCCGACGACCCGCTGTACACCCCGCTTTCGCCAAGTTTTAACACCATCGCGTTTCAGGCCGCACGTGACCTCATCACCATGGGGTGCGAGCAACCTTCGGGTTACACCGAGCCAATTCTTCATTCACGTCGCATTCAACGTAAAGCACAACAGAAAGAATCAACATGATCACACTTGCCATCGCCAAAACCATCATTGCTGGAGCACAAGCAGAAGCAGCACAAAAGAATTTCAAACCTCTTTCTGTTGTTGTGCTCGATAAAGGTGCACATGTAATCGCATTTGAAAAACAAGACGGCTCATCGAACAAGCGATTTGAAATTGCATTTGGTAAAGCCAATGGCGCACTTGCTCTTGGCATGGGATCGCGCGCACTGATGGCACGCGCAGAGTCACAGGCCTATTTCATTAATGCGGCAACATCTGCAATCGGCGGCTCACTCATTCCGGTACCGGGTGGCGTGCTTGTAAAAGATGCAAGCGGCGTAACGATCGGCGCTGTAGGAATTAGCGGAGACACAAGCGACAACGACGAAGCTGCCGCTATCGCTGGAATAATTGCGTCCGGACTTACGCCCGACGCAGGCTGAAAAATTGCGCGCCTAAATGCGCGGGTCAACGAGCACGCGGCTCTTTACTTGACCGTTCAAAATTGCATCAAGATGTGGTTCAACTGCATCAAGCCCCACAATTACCGACTCTTGTGTGTCGTTTAAGTCAGTTGCAATGCGAGCCCACATCATTTTGCGATCATCCATAGATCCACTCACGCTGTCGATACCGAGCAAATTCACACCGCGAAGAATGAATGGCAACACTGTGGTTGGCAGGTTCGCGCCACCTGTTAAGCCGCTTGCTGCGACTGACGCGCCATATTTCAATGTGCGCAATACATAGGCAAGCGTGTTGCCACCGACGCAGTCCACTGCTCCAGCCCAACGCTCTTTTTCAAGCGGTTTTGATTGCTCGGCAGAGGTTTCGCTGCGGTCAATAATTTCACTGGCGCCGATGGATTTCAGCCATTCGCCTTCACTGGCCTTTCCTGTACTGGCAACTACTTCGTAACCACGGGCTGCCAACATGCCCACCGCATACGAACCCACTCCACCAGTTGCACCCGTCACCAATACCGGGCCAGCACCTGTTTTTAGTCCGGCGCGCTCCAAAGCATCAACCGACAACGCCGCAGTAAACCCTGCAGTTCCCACCATCATTGCGGTTTTGGTGGTGAGGCCTTTTGGCATCGGCACAATCCATCTAGCTGGCACGCGAGCCATTGTTGCGAAACCACCGTGATGCGCAACTCCAATGTCGTTGCCATGAGCAATTACTTGTGAGCCAACGGCCACAGATGGATCGCTTGACTCCACAACTGTTCCGGCGAGATCAACTCCTGGAATAAGTGGATCAATTCGGGCAACTTTGCCTTTTTCGGTGGTGGACAATCCATCTTTGTAGTTGATGCACGAATACTCAACCGCAATGAGTACTTCACCTTCACCAAGTGAACGTGTCGAAATCGATTCAATACGACGAGTCCACACGTCATTGACCTTGCCGACCAACATTGCTCGTACATCAGACATGGTGTTCTCCCTTATGCCACTAATTGCAGAATTTTTTGCTTTGCAGTTT